>JAISBT010000151.1 GCA_031266055.1 Deltaproteobacteria bacterium | reverse complement strand
ACGAAGTCCCACAACGTCTGAAAAACTTGGTGGGGCTTAAATTTTCGAGTGTTTTAACATTGAAAATGTTGAAATGCTCTGGCGGCGGGCACCGCCGCCCGCCCCGCAGGCGTAGGCGTAGGCGTAGGCGTAGGCGTAGGCGAAACTTGTTTCGACGTAAAGCGCCGGAGGGAGCGTCTCAAAGTTAAGCCTCAGGAGAAGTAAAGTTACGTACGGCATCCGCAGTTGCCAGGGCCACGGCTTCCGCGCCCATGGCGCCGAGCAGGTTTTCCGTCCGGGAACCCGCTTCCGGCGGGAGCGGAGTTTTGGAGGACAAGGCAAAAACAATATCCCCGTCATAGGTAAGGTGCGCCGGGCGTACAGCCCGGGCGATGCCCGCCGCGGCCATGCGCGCAAGGCGGGATGCGGCGGGTTTATCCAGCGGAGCATTGGTGGCCGTAACCGCCAGCAAAGTGTTGACGCGGGCGGGACTGCCGCCGGCAAGGGCGGCAAGAGTCGCCGCGAAGTCAAAAAACTTGCCTCCTGCGTCACGGCCTCCGCTGAGGCATTTTCCGGTTTCCGGGTCATAGATGTTGCCCAGCGTGTTGACCACCACCAGCGCGCCGACCAGGATTCCATCGTATTCCACCAGCGATGAACCAAGCCCGGAGGGAGAGGTCGGATCCGGCCCGCCCGCCGTGCTGAACAGTCTGCCGCAGCGGGCTCCCGCCCCCGCGCCCTGGCGTCCGCGGGCCACCGGGGCTGCGGTGGCCTTTTGAGCGGCGGCATAGCCCATGGCCGCGTCAGGCAGCAGGCCGGGATTGCGGTTTACATCCAGGTCATAGATCACCGCGCCGGGAACAATGGGAACCGTCCCGTGCGGCATGTTCAATCCGTACCCGCTCTCGCGCAGAAAACGAACCGCCCCGTCAGCGGCGGCAAGGCCAAAAGCGCTGCCGCCCGTTAAAAGAATGCCGTGTACAACATCCACTGTGGATTCCGGACGCATGAGTTCCGTTTCGCGGCAGCCCGGCGCATGGCCGGGGACGGCAATACCGGGAGTGAATCCGGCCGGACAGAGTATGGCCGTACAACCGGTGCTGCGCTCGGCGTCAACGGCGTGGCCGACAAGAATGCCTGGAATAGCGGTCAATGTGCGGTTTGTCATATATATCTCCGGCATTACTCCGAGTCGTTTTGCGTTGTCCCGGCAAAAAGCCGCGCGGCCATTTCGCGCAGTTTGAACTTTTGCACTTTGCCGCTGGTGGTGACAGGGTAGCTTTCCATAAAATGGATATGGCGCGGAATTTTGAACCCGGCTATTTTTTTGCGGCATTGCGCGCGCAGGCTTTGCGGCGTCAGCTGCGCGTCCGGCATGGGTATGATAAAGGCGCTCACTTCTTCCCCGTATTTTTCGCTGGGCGCGGCCACCACCTGCACATCGCGCACACCGGGCAAAGTCAGAA
Organism: Deltaproteobacteria bacterium; assembly: GCA_031266055.1. Taxonomy (GTDB): domain Bacteria; phylum Desulfobacterota; class Desulfovibrionia; order Desulfovibrionales; family Desulfovibrionaceae; genus WRHT01. Next base: position 8,641 of record JAISBT010000151.1, on the reverse strand, counting down.
TAAGTTCTTCCACTTCCCGGGGTGAAATATTCTCTCCGCCCCGGATAATCATGTCTTTGATTCTTCCGGTAACGGTAATGTAGCTGTCTTCATCCATGCTTCCCAAATCTCCGGAATGCAGAAATCCGTCTGCATCGATGGTCGCCGCGGTTTCCACGGGGTTTTTGTAGTAGCCGAGCATGACGACAAAGCCCCGGCAGCAGATTTCACCCACCTGTCCGCGGGGCACTTCCAGCCTGGTGTCCACATCCAGTATTTTTACTTCCACTCCGGGCAAACCGCGTCCCACGGTTTTAACGCGCCGCTCAAAAGTGTCGTCGTAGGCGGTCATACACATGGTGGGCGAGGTTTCGGTTTGCCCATAAGCGTTGGTCACTTCGCTCATGTGCATTTTTTTCACAATCTGTTCCGCCAGCGGGGCGGGGCAGATGCTTGCGCCCACAATGCCGGTGCGCAGGGATGAAAAATCCGTCCGTTCAAAATTGCGGTGCTTGACTATGGCCAGAAAGAGGGAAGGCACCCCGTACAGGGAGGTGCAGCGCTCCTGTTCGATTACGTGCATGATCAGGGCCGGGTTTACCGTGGGCAGGATAATCAGGGCGCAGCCATAGTGGGCGGCGCATAAAATGGAGGCCACCAGGCCGAAACAGTGAAAAAAAGGCACGGTAATGCAAATGCGGTCGCCCGCCCCCAGGTTCTGTGTGGCCCCGTTCCAGTAACTGTCGTTCACAATATTCACATGCGAAAGCATGACGCCTTTGGGAACGCCAGTGGTTCCGGAAGTGTACTGCATATTGGCCAGGCCGTGAGGATCCACGGCCCGCTGCCTTGCGGCGTATTCGTCGGGGCTGATGCTTTTCCCGAGTTCAAGGAGTTCCGCTATGGAAGACATGCCCGGAACGGATTTGTCGCCCATGTAAATAAGGCGTTTCAGGCGGGGGAGTCTGGGGTTGATGGCCTGCCCGTCTTTTTCGTCGTGCATTTTCGCCAGAAAATCAAAGCCGCAGCCCGCGTCAATAAGAGCAAGAGTTTCGCTTTCCGAGTCTTTCAGGATAAATTCAAGTTCCTTGTCCCGATAGCTTGGGTTGATGGAAACCGACACCACGCCTATTTTGGCGCTGGCGAACAATAATTCGATCCAGTTGGGGACATTGCCGGCCCATATGGCGATTTTTTCACCGGGTTGAATGCCCAGAGCCATGAGCCCCCTGGCCAGAGCATCCACCCTTGCGCCAAGTTCCTTCCAGGTTTGCCGTAAATTTTTGTCTATATAAACGGCGGCTTCATTATCCGGATACCCGGCGACTATTTCATCAAAAATCCGGCCAACGGTTTTTTCTATCAGTACAAAATTTCTGTTCATGTTTCCACCTGGTTAGCGTGTTCAAAGGAGGATGAATCCGGGTTATGGCCGCGTGACATTTCAACATTGAAAATGTTAAACTGCTCTAGCCCAAGTTTTACCAAAGGTAAAGCCGGGGATATAATTTATTAAAAAAACTTGGCAATTGCCGGAATTCCGGTATAAAATCCGCAGGCTTCAAAATAATGGCGTGTGCCGCCGCGAGCTGACCAAGTCCGCCCGGCGCTGTTTATAACCGCTTCTTTACCAAGGAGAAACCAGAATGGCTGAACAATTGAAGACCATGGACGGCAATACCGCTGCCGCGTACGTTTCTTACGCTATGAGCGATACCGCTGCCATATATCCCATAACGCCCTCGTCCACCATGGGCGAGCTGGTGGATGAATGGGCTGCCGAGGGCATGAAAAATATTTTCGATCAGGTGCTGCAAGTGCGCCAGATGCAGTCGGAAGCGGGCGCGGCCGGGGCTGTGCACGGTTCTTTGGCCGGTGGCGCCCTTACCACTACCTACACCGCTTCCCAGGGTCTTTTGCTGATGATCCCCAACATGTACAAAATCGCCGGCGAGCTTTTACCCGGAGTTTTTCATGTGGCCGCGCGAGCCTTGGCCGCGCAGGCGCTTTCCATTTTCGGCGATCACCAGGATGTCATGGCCGCGCGTCAAACCGGTTTTGCCTTTCTGTCCTCGGCTTCCGTGCAGGAATGTATGGATCTTGGCCTGGTCGCGCATCTGTCAGCCATTGAGGGCACTTTGCCCTTTTGCCATTTTTTCGATGGTTTCCGTACCTCGCACGAAATCGCCAAGATCAGGAGCATTGCCGTTGAAGATATGAAAACTCTGGTCAACTGGGAGAAGATCGATGAATTCCGGAGCAAATCCATGATGCCGGAGCATCCGGATATGCGCGGAACCGCCCAGAACCCGGATGTCTATTTTCAAAGCCGTGAAGCCGTGAATGGCTATTATGAGCTGCTGCCGGAAATAGTGCAGGAACAGATGAATAGGGTCGGCAATCTTACCGGGCGCAATTACCGCCTGTTCGATTATGTCGGCCACCCGGAAGCCGGGCGCGTGATTATTTCCATGGGTTCATCCTGCGAAGTCATTGAAGAAGCGGTTAATTTCCTGCTGAGCCGTGGCGAAAAGGTCGGGCTGGTTAAAGTCCGCCTGTTCCGCCCGTTCTCGGTAAAGCATATGCTGCGTGCCGTCCCGGCAACCGCCTCCGCCATTACCGTGCTTGACCGCACCAAGGAACCCGGCTCCATCGGCGAACCCCTGTACCAGGATGTTGTCTCGGCTTTCATGGAAAAGGGCAAGATGCCGCATATTCTGTGCGGCCGTTACGGCCTTGGTTCCAAGGATTTTACGCCGACCCAGGTGAAGGCCGTTTTTGACAACATGTTGAGCGCAGGGCCTAAAAATCATTTCACCGTGGGCATTGTTGACGATGTGACCAATACTTCGCTGGAACTGGGGCGGGAAATCGACACTGTCCCCGAAGGCACCGTGCAATGCAAGTTTTTCGGTCTGGGCGCCGACGGCACAGTGGGCGCCAACAAACAGGCCATTAAAATCATCGGCGATAATACCGACTTGTACGCCCAGGGGTATTTCGCCTATGATTCCAAAAAATCCGGCGGGTTTACGGTTTCCCATCTGCGTTTCGGCAAAAAACCCTTGCAGTCCTCCTATCTGATCCGGCATGCGGATTATGTTGCCTGCCATAAACCCCAGTATGTCACCCAGTACGATATTCTGGAAGGCATCCGTGAAGGCGGCACCTTCGTGCTGAACTCCACCTGGTCTTTGCGCGACATGGAAAGGGAACTGCCGGCAGCCGTACGGCGCGTCATTGCCCGTAAAAAAGTCAAATTTTACAATGTAAACGCTGTGGAGCTCGCCACCAAAGTAGGTCTGGGCGGACGCATCAACATGATTATGCAAACGGCCTTCTTCAAGCTGGCCAAAGTGCTGCCCTTTGAGGAAGCGGTGAGCCTGCTGAAAGATTCCATTGTGAAAACCTACGGCAAAAAAGGCGATAAAATCGTCAAAATGAATGTGGACGCTGTGGATAAAGCCATGGAAGAACTGAAAGAAGTCAAATACCCGGCCTCCTGGGCTGACGCCGAAGATACGCAATGTTGCCGCTGCGGGGAAGACCCGGCTTATGTGCGCGAGTTCATGCGGCCCATCCTGGCGCAGCAGGGCGACAAGCTTCCGGTTTCCATGATGTCGCTTGACGGCGTTGTGCCCAGCGGCACGGCGGCCTTTGAAAAACGCAGTGTGGCCATTGATGTGCCGCAGTGGCTGCCGGAAAATTGCATCCAGTGCAACCAGTGCGCCTTTGTTTGTCCGCATGCGGCTATCCGGCCGTTTCTGGCCAACCAGGAAGAGCTGGAAGGAGCGCCCAAAGCTCTGTCTACCCTTGATGCCATAGGCAAGGAACTGCAGGGTCTGAAATTCCGCATCCAGGTTTTCGCGGAAGATTGCCTGGGTTGCGGTTCCTGCGCCGACGTCTGCCCGGCCAAGCAAAAGGCCCTGGTCATGCACCCCCTGGAAACCCAGTTGGAGGCCCAGAAAGCGAACCTGGAATTTTTGGAGGGCAATGTCAGCCAGAAAGATGATCTTATGGATCGCTATTCACTCAAGGGTTCACAATTTCAGCAGCCTTTGCTGGAGTTTTCCGGCGCTTGCGCGGGTTGCGGAGAAACCCCGTATATCCGCCTGCTCACCCAGTTGTTCGGCGAACGGATGACCATTGCCAACGCTACCGGTTGTTCCTCCATCTGGGGAGCTTCCTGCCCCAGCAACCCCTATGCCCGCAATAAAGACGGCTATGGCCCGGCCTGGGGCAATTCCCTGTTTGAAGACGCCGCGGAATTCGGTTTCGGCATCAATATGGCCTACAGCCAGCGCCGGGATAAATTGGCGGATCTGCTCACCAGACTGAAAGAAGCTAAAATGCCGGCGGATATCAGGAAATCTTTGAATGCCGGCATTGACGCCTGGCTTGCCGGGCGCGATACCGAAAACGCGGGCAGGCTCGGCGAGGCGGTGCTGGACGATATCGGAAAAATTGAGCATAATCAGCTTGTTGCGGATATATGGGACAGCGCTGACCTCTTCTCCAAAAAATCCCTGTGGGTTTTTGGCGGCGACGGCTGGGCTTATGACATCGGTTTCGGCGGCCTGGATCACGTTTTGGCGTCCGGCCAGAACATTAACGTACTGGTGCTTGATACCGAGGTATATTCCAATACCGGCGGGCAGTCGTCCAAGGCGACGCCGCTGGGTTCCGTAGCCAAATTCGCGGCCTCCGGCAAAAAAACCCCCAAAAAAGACCTGGGGCGTCTGATGATGAGTTACGGCTACGTTTATGTCGCCACGGTTTCCATGGGCGCCAACAAGAACCAGGTGCTGAAGGCTTTCCGGGAGGCGGAAGCCTATAACGGCCCGTCGCTGATTATTGCTTACGCTCCGTGCATCAACCAGGGGCTGCGCGCCGGCATGGGCAAGAGTATGGAAGAAGCCAAAAAAGCCACGGAATCGGGCTATTGGCCCTTGTATCGCTATAACCCGGCTCTGGCCGCTGAAGGCAAAAACCCCCTGCAGCTTGATTCCAAGGCCCCCAATGGAACCCTGCAAAGCTTCCTTTCCGGCGAAACCCGCTATGCTCAGCTGGAAGAGCAAATGCCCGAAGAATCCGCGCGGCTGAGGGCGGAACTTGAGAAAGCCTGCCTGGAACGCTACGCGCGGTTGGAAGCGCAGGCGAAATAGAGCGTTTTGGCCGACGGTACACGCCTGGGGGAAAGCATTTCCCCCAGGCCGGATGACTCGTGGCACTCGTGGTGCGGGAGGAGAAATTGGAATGGCGATTGTTGATGTTGTAAAATTTAACGGCGCTCCGGATACATTCGCCTGGAAATTTCCAAGCCAGGAACTGGGCACCTGGACGCAACTCATTGTCAACGAGTCGCAGGAAGCCATTCTGTTCAAAGGCGGCAAGGCCATGGATATCTTCGGCAGCGGCCGCCACACTCTTTCCACAGGCAATATTCCCCTTCTCAATAACATAATCAATCTGCCCTTTGGCGGGCGTTCTCCTTTTACCGCTGAAGTCTGGTATATAAACAAGCTTTATACGCTTGACATCAAATGGGGCACGGCATCGCCCATTCAAATTCAAGACCCGAAATACGGAATTTTGACGCCGGTTCGCGCGTTCGGACTTTTTGGCGTAAGAATTGACGACAGCAGGAAATTCCTGGTCAAACTTGTAGGCACCATGTCCAGTTTTGATAAAGACAGCCTGATAAGATATTTTCGCGGCGTATATGTGGCCAAAGCCAAAGACTCCATTTCTTCGTATCTGGTGCATAAAAAAATCAGTATTGTGGAGATTAACGCCTATCTTGACGAACTGTCCGAATATATAAAGGAACGCGTCAAGCCGGTTCTTGCCGGCTACGGCATTGAACTGATCAATTTCTACGTGAATGACGTCAACGTCCCGGAGGATGATCCGGCGGTTGTCCAGCTTAAAAGCGCCCTTGCCAAGAGGGCGGAAATGAATATTATCGGCTATGATTACCGGCAGGAGCGCTCTTTTGATACTTTGGAAGGCGCTGCCACCAATACCGGTTCCGCTGCCTCGGGGCTGCTTGGCGCGGGAATGGGGTTGGGAATGGGTGTGGGAATCGGCGGAGCCGTGGGCGGACAGTTCGGCGGTATGGGCCAAATTTTGACTACCGCATCCAGCCCGGGTGTTCCGTGCCCCAAATGCGGCTCCGTGGTGCCGCAAGCTTCCAGATTCTGTCCTGCCTGCGGCCGCGCGGTCTCAAACGAACAAGAAAACGACCTGCCGAAATGCGACAAATGCGGCGCGCCTATTCCCAAAGGAGCCAAATTTTGCCCGGAATGCGGAGATATGTATAATCCCTGCCCCAAATGCGGGAGTGACCTGCATGCCGATGACACCCGGTGCAGACATTGCGGATTTGCGCTTCCGCAAAAGTGTCCGTCATGCGGTGAATCCGTAAAAGACGGCGACGCCAGGTTCTGCCCGAACTGCGGCGCGGCTCTGAAAAAGAAATGCGCTTTTTGCCAGGCGGAACTCTCCGCAGCGGAAAAATTTTGCCCGAGCTGCGGGAAGAAAACAACCCCTGACCAGCAAGGAAATTAATTATGCCGGCAGCACGCGCCAGAGTCTATGCCGCCCTCGCGGTCGGCTTTCTTGGAATATGCATTACCGGCATTTTGTTTTTTACCATTGTCGATGAACCTTCAAAAACGCAGCTTGCGGGCTTCTACTCGCTGATTTTCAGCGAAATGCTTTCCACCGTTCTGATTATCCTTGTAGAGCGCCGAAAGAGTCACCTGGCGGGGGCATTCGGCAGAGCCGGAATATATTCGTCGATCCTGATCTATTTTTGCGCGGCCGCTCTGCTGGGCATTGTGTTCATGGCCGGCGTCTTCACCGGCGCAAAGTGGCTCTATGCCGTCCATAGCGTTTTTTTGTGCTTGTTGGGCATATTTTTGATTGTAATATTTGCGGCATCCGGGAATATATCCCGTGAGAACGCGGCCCTCCGGGAGACAATGGAAAAGTTGCAACAGCTTGAAAACCGCCTGGGTATGCTGCGGGCGCGGAATCCTGAAGCGGACTGGGCGGGCAGAGCGGCTCAATGCCAGGAAGCGATACGCTTTTTTGACTGCACTCGCGCCGTGCCGGCCGATGCTCTGTTGGCGGACAGTATTGACAAGCTGGAGATGATGTCGGCTCAGAAACAACTGCCGGACAATGGCCGGGAGGCTGCAATCCGCGGCCTGCTGGAAGAAATTTTTGCGCTTGCGCAGCAACGGAACATGGAAGCGCAAAACAAGTTATCCTGATCGCCAGCTCAAAACATCCTTTCCCGGAACCTCCTTCAACTTGTGGTGTAGACCGCGCCTGATTTGCGTGTGGATTTCGTTCATCAGCTTGACTATGGCATTTTATGCTTGAGATTGTCGCTTAACGGCGAAGCATCGCTGCTGTCTTCATCCGTAAGCTGCTGCGCAGCAACGGCTGAAGCGCGGTAGCCGTTAAGCGGCTTGCCGCTTTACGGATAGCGACAGCGATTGTCCAAGATGGAATGCCCAGCAACTATTTGCTGTCTTCATCCGTAGCTTCCTTCGTCGCAACGGCTGAAGCAAGTTCGCCTTGCGACAATCTCGCGGCGCGGTAGCCGTTAAGCGGCTTGCCGCTTTACGGATAGCGACAGCGATTGGTCAAGATGGAATGTCTGGCAACTATTTGCTGTCTTCATCCGTAGCTTCCTTCGTCGCAACGGCTGAAGCAAGGATTTGCAGGCAAATCCTTGCAGAGCGCTTTATACATTTTCAATGTCAAAACGCTCTACACGGAACCGTGGGTTGACGTTACTTTTTTCAGATATTATACTCCAGTAAAACAAGGAGAGCAACTATGTTCACCTCATCGTTGCGCCGCTCTGGCGGTTCATTGATTATGACTATCCCTCAAGCCTATGTGGAGCAAAATATGCTGAAAGCCGGCTCGCTCGTTGCCGTTGAAATTGCGGGAGAAGAACTCCGATTGAAACCAGCCCGCAAACGCAAAACCCTTTCTGAACTTCTTGCAGCTACGCCGGAAGGACTCCACCGCGTCGAAGGATGGGATGAGATGTCGCAAACCGGGAGTGAACTGTGATTCCCGCCCGAGGAGATATTCTCCATATCCGGTTTGATCCGGCAAGCGGCAGAGAACTCAAAGGAGATCACTACTGCATTGTCGTGTCCGCCAAGGCGTTCAACCAACGGTTCAAACTGGCAATGGTTTGCCCGATTTCAAGCGGAGTATCTCCCAATGCCCGTGACGCCGGCTTTCTCGTGCCTATGCTGGGTACTGGTTCCCGATTACACGGAAGCGTCCATTGCCATCAGCTGAAAACGATTGATTGGGAAGCTCGGAAAGCCGCATTTTTCGAAAAAGCTCCCGATGTCGTCCTCAAAGAAGTGATTGACTGCATTATCCCGGTACTGGAAGATGTTTAGAGCAGTTTAATTTTGAGACGCTTCCTCCGGCGCTTGACGGCAAAAACATCGCTGCTGTCTTCATCCGTAGCTTCCTTCGTCGCAACGGCTGAAGCGCGGTAGCCGTTAAGCGGCTTGCCGCTTTGCGGTAGCCGTTAGCCGGTCTTTCCGGCTTACGGATAGCGACAGCGGTTCTCCGCTTCGCGCTCTGTGTAACCAATTGCTGTCTTTATCCGTAAGCC
>JAISBT010000076.1 GCA_031266055.1 Deltaproteobacteria bacterium | reverse complement strand
ACAAACAACAAGATCAAGGTACTGAAAAGGATGGCCTACGGGTATCGGGACATAGAGTTTTTCAAACTCAGAATCATGGCTATTCATGAGGCAAAGTACGCTCTAACCGGATGAACCATTTTTTGAAGATTAAAACCCGCTTTTTTCCCGGCTACTTCAATGCTACCGCCCCATTTCTTGACAGTATTTTGATAGAAATAAAAGGGAACGAGCTTCGGAAATCTCTACGAGATGATAATACTCGCCGCTGGCAACAAACAATAGGCTTTATTGATGCATGTCTCAATCTTCTGAAAAGTAATGGTGCCATGCTGATAGGCAGAGCATTGATAAAAAATCCCGGCGATAAAAATGATGATGCTGTTGTTTATGGTGGAAGCATTATGCACATTTGCCAACATTTTAATCATTTTCTAGAGCAGCAACAAGAATTTGGAATGGTGATTGCTGATAGTAGAAAGTCTGCACAAAATAAGCGAACTACACATACAATTTTTACTCAACGGCATCAAATCCGTGGTAACAGCTATCCAAAAATTGCTGATATGCCTGTATATGGCCATTCAAATAATTTTGCAATGCTTCAACTTACTGATATTGTTTGCTCTGGAGTAATATTTCCAATTTTGATAAATAGTTTTGGCGAGCATCTTATAGACAGTAATAACGTGCATGTTTCTCCAAAATATATTGATGTTCATAGTAGATATAAAGAAATTATAAAAAATATGCAATTTAGATATAAGAATGAGAATGGGTTGTGGGTTGGAGGTATGCTTGTAGCCGATAAGACTCCTTTCAACAGAAAAACAAGCCGCATGTTTCAGCATGAACCAGTTTTAAGTGTGACATGGTAGCAGACGCCGGATGATCCGCGACAATTAAAATTATTCCGGTTGAGCAAATTATCCCGGCGTGTTAGAGCATTTTAACATTGTACCCTTAAACAACTAAAAAAATGGGAAATCATGCTGAATTGCGATATTCTGATAAGCGCCGAAGTAATTGTCACCCAAAACGCCAACCGCGATATTTTATACCAGGCCGCACTGGCCGTCACCGGCGGTACAATAGCGGCGCTCGGGCAACGCGTTGATTTGGAAAAGGAATATCAGCCGAAACGCGTTTTGAAGCTCGGCAAGTCCCTGCTCATGCCCGGTCTGGTCAACGCGCATACCCATATGCCCATGACCGTCATGCGCGGCAAAGCCGACGATCTGCCTTTGATGGACTGGCTGAACGGGCATATTTTCCCTCTGGAACGCAGGCTTGACCCGCACATTATACAGGTGGGCACGGAACTGGCCTGCGCCGAGATGCTGCGTACAGGCGCCACGGCCTTTTGCGACATGTATTTGAACGAAAGCACCATCTACCGCACGGCCGACAGAATCGGGTTGAAAGCTCTGGTGGGTGAAGGCATCTTCAACTTTCCCACTCTGGGCTGCGAAAATCCCGCGGATGCCCTGCCGCTGGCCCGCTCCCGGGCGGAAGAACTGCGCGGCAACCCCCGCATAAGGTACAGCATCGCCCCGCATGCCGTATACACCACCACGCCTGAACTTTTGGCTGCATGCGCCGGGCTTGCCCGCGAGCTTGAACTGCCCCTGCAAATACACCTGGCTGAAACCCGGAGTGAAACCGAGCAATGCCTGAAACTGTACGGAATCCGTCCGCTGGAACTGGCCTGCCGCGCGGGTATTCTCGGCCCCGACACCACCATAGCCCACGGCGTGGACTTAACGGAAGAAGAAATGGATCTTCTGGCGGAAAGCGCAACGGTCGTGGCGCATAATCCGCGCAGCAACATGAAGCTTGCTTCCGGCGCCGCCCCCATCGCCAGAATGCTGGAGAAAGGCGTGCCGCTCGGGCTGGGCACGGACGGCGCGGCCAGTAACAACACCCTGAACATGTTCGCCGAAATGTCCGCCTGCGCGCTTCTGCACAAACATGTCGGCCAGGAGTCCACCGCTCTGCCCGCCCAAAGCGTTCTGGACATGGCTACCCTGGGCGGCGCCCGCGCCCTGCACCGGCCTGAGCTGGGGAGTCTCGGCATCGGCGGCCCGGCGGATTTGACGGCTTTGGATCTGGCCAGCCCCAACCTCCTTCCCCTGTACTCTCCGGTTTCGCATCTGGTTTACGCGGCTTCCGGACATGAAGTCATCCTGACCATGGTTGACGGCAACATCCTCTATGAAAACGGAAAATTCAATTCCATTGATTATCCGGCGTTATTGCGTGAAGTTGCTGAAATAAATGTTTTTATGCAAAAACAGAACTGACCGGCATGTCAGGATTTCCCGGCAGATTCTTCACCAAAGCCCAAAGTCTGGGCCCGGCCGCCCTGCTGATGGCCGCGAGCGTGTTTTTATCCCGTCTTATGGGGCTGCTGCGGGACAAGGCGATTGCCTACTATTACGGCGCCGGCCCGGATACGGATATATACTTCGCCGCCTTTGTAATACCTGATTTCATCAACTACCTCCTGGCCGGCGGGTATTTTTCCATAACCCTCATCCCCCTGCTGAACCGGTTTTTTAAAGAAAGCAGCGGCTATGGCTGGCGTTTTTTTTCTTCCGCTTTCTGGTGGGTAGTCCTGGCCATATGCCTGCTGACCGGCCTTGCCTGGGTTTTCGCCCTCCCCCTGGCCGCGCTGGCCGCGCCCGGCTTTGATCCCGCGGGCCAAGAGCGGCTGGCCTCTTTTATGCGTATAATTCTTCCGGCCCAGGCCTGCTTCCTGCCGGGGGCCTGTTTTACCGCCCTGCTGTTCATGCGCCGCCAGTTTTCCATCCCGGCCCTGACCCCGCTTATCTACAACGGCTGCATTATATTCTTCGGCATAACCTGGTTTTATCTTTTCCCGGGCAGCGGCATGGAAGGTTTTTTATGGGGCGTGCTCGCCGGCGCTTTCACGGGAAGCCTTGCCCTGCCTTTTTTCGCGGCCCGGGCCGGCGGGCTGCGCCTGACCCTGACCCTGCGGCATCCGGGACTTAAAAAATTTATCCTGCTGGCTCTCCCCTTGATGCTGGGACAATCCATCGTGGTGCTGGATGAAGCCTTTTTGCGCATTTTCGGTTCCATCGGCCCGGAAGGAACCGTCAGCCTGCTGAACTACGCCCGCCGCATCATGATGGTGCCTGTGGGCGTGGTCGCCCAGGCCGCGGGAGTGGCTTCGTACCCGTTTTTGTCCGGCCTGGCCGCCGCCGGGGACAACGCGGGCTTCAACCGCACCCTGAACAAAGCCCTGCTCGGAACCCTTACCGCCATTCTCCCCATAACCTTTCTGCTTATGGCCGAGGCGGAACCGGTCATATGCCTTGTTTTCGAACAGGGGCGCTTTTCCGCGGCCGATACGGCCATTGCCTCCACCTTGCTCGTAATCATGCTGTGCGGCGTTACTTTCTGGGCCGTTCAGCAAATTATGGGACGCGGCTTTTACGCCCATGAAAACACTCTGACCCCGGTGCTCGTCGGCACCCTGGCCACAGCTCTTACCCTGCCCCTGTATTTTTTATTTTCCCGCAACCTCGGCGCAAGCGGGGTTGCCCTGGCCGGAGCGGCAAGCATCGCCCTCTATACCCTGCTTCTGGCCTGGCGTTTTATTGCGCGTTTTGGCGCGACAGCCCTGCAGGGGACAGGCCGGCGCCTGCTTCTCCTTTCCGGCTTGTCTTTGCCTTGCGCCTGCCTGAGTCGCCTGCTCTGCGACATCACGCGCTCATCCTTGCCGGATGCGCCTCTTACCGGCGCGGCTTTAAGCCTCCTGCTGGGCGGATTTGTGTTCATCCTGCCTTATGCCGGCCTGTGCCGGGCCTTTGCGCCTTCCGTCTGGCGGGAAACCCTGAATTTGCTCCGCCGGGAGCGTCAGCCGTAAAAACAGGGCCGGTGCAGCAAGATGCGTCTGCCCTGTTTGCCATTGACATTTAACTTGACTTTCCAATTTCAGGAATCTATTTTTCGGATGATCATCAGCCAACATACATGAACGAAAAAATTTCTGAACGCCAAACTCAGGGGAGCGGAGTTCGCCCCTAGAGCAATTTAATTTTGAGACGCTCCCTCCGGCGCTTTACGGCGAAACAAGTTTCGCCTGCGCCTGCGGGGCGGGCGGCGGTACCCGCCGCCAGAGCATTTCAACATTTTCAATGTTAAAATGCTCTAAATGCTATAAGGCTGGGCGTTCATAAACGGAGGGTGGCGAATTGCCGCAATTTGGAGCTTTGTCGGGCGGCGACAAAGGAGGTAAGGCAATGAGAGAGTATGAATATCACGCGCCGGAGTCTTTCGGACGTTTGTTCGAATTGGCCTCGGCGGACGGGGTGGAGAGCCGTTTCCTGGCGGGGGGCACTGATCTGACGCCCCGTATCTCCGCGGAAAGGAACCAGATTCCGCGGTACAAGAAACCTCCGCTCCGTATCCTCTACCTGGGCGCTTTGGGGCTCGACAGCGTGACGGACGCGGGGGAAGACGTCACGATCGGAGCACTCTGTACGCTGAGTTCGCTTCTCGAAAACGCGGTCGTAAAGGCGAAACTGCCGGCGCTCCACGAGGCTTTGACGGAGATGGCGGGGGTGAGCATACGCAACACCGCCACCATCGGCGGAAACATCATGAACGCCTCGCCGGCGGCGGACAGCGTTCCGGCTCTTCTCGTCCTCGGCACGGAGTGTACGCTGCGCTCGGCCTCGGGAGAACGCAGGGTCGCGCTGGCGGAGTTCTTCACGGAACCCGGCAAGACCGTGGCCAAGCCGGGCGAAGTGCTCGTCTCCGTAACCGTGAAGGCAGGGCGCGGGGGGTCGTCTTTCAAAAAACTCGGGCGCAGGAAGGCCGAAACGCTTTCCGTGGTGAACGCGGCGGCGTATGTGGAGCTTCGGGACGGCGTCTGCGAGGCGGTTCGCGTTGCCGTCGGAAGCGCGGCCCCGACCGTCGTGCGCTGCGCCGATACGGAGCGGGCGCTCGTCGGCAGGAAGATAGGTGAAGACTCCATCCGGGCGGCGAGCTCTCTTGTCGAAAAGGCGATTTCGCCTATTGACGATATCCGCGCTTCGGCGTGGTATCGCGGCAGGGTCGCCCCGACAGTGGTGGCCCGCGCGATCTCCGCGGCAGCCGAAAGGAAGAGGGGGTGATCGTCATGTCACGAATTCTCAAATTCAATCTCAACGGAAACCCTGCGGAAGTCAAAGTCGGCGAGGCCGATACCCTGCTGGAGGCGTTGCGCGAGGGACTGGCCTTCACCAGTCCCAAATGTGGCTGCAACCACGGAGACTGCGGCGCCTGTACGGTGATCGTGAACGGGGACGCCGTGAAATCCTGCACGGTCATCGCCCTCACGGCCGAGGGGAAAAACGTCTGGACTGTGGACGGACTGGCCAAGGGAGGCAAGCTGCATCCAGTCCAGAAGGCGTTCCACGAGTACGGCGCGCCCCAGTGCGGGTATTGCACGCCGGGAATGGTGATGGCCGCCGTTGCTTTCCTGAACCGCCATCCCTCCCTCTCCTCTCTGACGGAAGAGGAAGTGAAAGACGCGCTCTCGGGCAACCTCTGCCGCTGCGGCGGATATAAAAAGTACGCTCAGGCCGTCATAGCCGCGGCTCGTGGAGATTTCGGCCCCCTGCCGGAGCAGGAAGGGAGTGGAAAAAATGTATAACTCTGTAGGAAAACGGATCCCGCGGTACGACGGGATTGGGCACGTGACGGGAAGAACGCAGTATGTGAGCGATGTGACGATGCCGGGGATGCTTGTCTGCAAGACCCTGCGCTGCCCGTACCACAAGGCGCGGATCAAGTCCGTCGACGTTTCGGCGGCCAAAAAATCTCCCGGCGTGTACGCGGTTATCACGAAGGACGACGTTCCGCACAACCTCTTCGCCATGGTGCCGGATCACCACGTACTGGCCGAGGAAATCACCCGCTACAAAGGACAGAACATCGCGGCGGTTGCGGCCGTCAGCAGAGACGCCGCCCTTGACGCCCTCGCCGCTATTGAGATCGAATACGAGGAGCTGGAACCGGTCATCGACCCGGAGGAAGCGATAAAGGACGGCGCGCCCCAGGTTCGCCCGGAAGGCAACAACCACCTCTTCGACGGCAACTCTCTGACCCGCAAAATACGGCGGGGGAACATAGAAGATGGATTCAAGGAGGCAGATTTCATCGTCGGGGGCCGTTACACGACGCCGAGCCAGGAGCACGCGCCGATGGAGACATGCTGCTCCGTCGCCTATGTCGATGCCTCGGACAAGCTCGTCATTCACTCCAAGGCCCAGGGACTCTACTTCGCTCAAGGCGACCTCGCCAACGTATTCCAGCTTCCCCTGAACAAGCTGAAATTCGTCGGCGGCACGATCGGCGGAGGGTTCGGCGGTATGAACAGCATTCACACGGATCACATCGCGGGCCTTCTGGCTCTCGCGACGGGCCGGCCTGTGCGCTTTGCCCTGACGCGGGAGGAAGAGATGCTTTTCAGCACGATACGCACCCCGTGGATATTCGAAATCAAAGACGGAATCCGTAAGGACGGAGTGATCACGGCGCGGCATGTCAAGGTTCTGCACGACTGCGGCGCGTACACGGAGCTCGGTCTCTACGCCGTCGAGAAGAACGCCAACCTGATCGCGGGCGCGAACCGCATTGAGAACCTCGCCGTCGATTCCCGTATGGTTTACACGAACAAGATGCCAAGCGGCTCCATGCGTGGGTTCGGCGTCAACGTTGGCCAGTACGCGGAGCAGGTGCAGCTTGACCGCCTGGCCCACGCTGTGGGAATCAGCCCGATGGAGATACGCTTCATCAATGCGTTCCGCACCGGCGACAAAAACCACACCGGCAATGAACTCGCGGCCGTCTCGACCATTGAGACGCTCCAGAAGGTGGCGGCCATGTCCGGTCAAAAACTGCCGGAAAAGTACCTCGCCATGAGTTCCGGCTCTGCCGGGTAATGGTGTGCCTTTCTGAAAAAGTCGTTTACCGGCTCTTTCAGCATTGACTATTTAAGATTCATCCGGTTGCAGGGTACTTTTGGCAAAAAATATGGGCATGGGCTCCAATTGAGCGGTGTAAAAAAATCATCTATAAGGCGGAATCGCCATGTCCACGAGTTTTCTTCACCATGTGCAGCACGGGATGGATGCCGAGATGCGACAGGGCCTTTTCCACAGTTTCCGGGCGGCTCTTGTGGCGCATGTCCAGCAGACGATCCACCTGCGGCCCGTGCGCGGACAGACGGCGCGCCAGTTCCGCCTTGTTCACGCCATCCCGGCGCATGGCCCGGAGGGTGAATAACGTGTTGACACTCTACAAAACTTTTCCCTGCGGAGGATCGTCAACCGAAAAACATGGTTTTCGGTTGACCCTCGCCGCTTCGCGGCGACATCAGCCGGACGGCTGATGTTCAGATTTCCATGCGGAAATCTGTAATTTGCTATCGACACCGGAATAATTTTAATATAGTCGGCTCTTCAAAATAAGGTAACTTAAAACTGGAGGAATTATGCCTTACGTGAACATCAAAGTGACGGGCGGAGCCGAAGCTCCGACTCCGGCCCAGAAGGCCGAATTGATCCGGGGCGCCACGGAACTGCTGGTCAGAGTGCTGAATAAAAATCCTGCGACCACGGTTGTAGTCATTGAAGAGATTCCAATGGATAACTGGGGTACCGGCGGAGAAACCGTTACGGCGCGCAGAAAAGCGCAATCTGCTTAAAATCCGGCTGCGCCTGCCTGGAGCATTTTACGCTTGATTCCCGGCCTTAGCGGGAGTACATTCTCATATCCGCTTCCTTGAAAGGGAGGGAAAATCCTCCCGGTTCCCGGCGCCGGTTAAGGAATCAGCCGATGGATGAAGCCGGTTGCGCGTTGCGGCGAATGTTGCAGGAATATTTTTTTGAATGCTTTCGGTTACTGATATCCGCATTGAAAAGTAAACTTTTCCCTGCGGAGGATCGTCAGCCTGACGGCTGATGTTCAGATTTCCATGCGGAAATCTGTAATTTTGCGTGGAGCGGATGGCCGCCGCAAAGATCCCGCGGCCGGCTTTTGTCTTGATTGATCGCGCCAGGGGCGATTTTAAGGAGATTTTCATGGCTGACAAAAAGAAAGACTATTTCCATGATTTGTACGAAGTTTGCGTGGTTATCAACTCCAGTCTGGAAACGCATTTTTTGATGAAGAAGATTGCTGAACAGTTGGCCGCATCCATGCACGCCAAGGCATGCTCCATACGCCTGCTGGATCAGACCGGCGAGGCTCTCGAACCCAGCACGGCTTTTGGCCTCAGCAAAGGTTATGTGCATAAGGGCAAGGTATTGATTAAAAAAAGCCAAATTGACGAAGAAGTGCTGGGCAGCGGAAAACTTGTGTATATTGACGACATAAGCACAGACAAGCGCTGGCAGTATCCGGAAGCCGCCCGCACCGAAGGACTGGCCTCCGTGCTTATCGCTCCGCTCAAGGTGGAGGGGCGCTGCATAGGCGTGGTCAGGGTGTATACCGCCCAAAAAGAACAATTTACTGAAGAAGACAGGGAATTTTTGATGGCCGTAACTCATCTGGCGGCTATTTCCATAGAAAACGCCCGCTTGCATCAGGCATTGAAAGCTGATTACGAATTGCAGGCTGAATTTAACTATAATGTTTTTGAAGACTAATACCATGTCACACTTAAAACTTCGCTTCGCTCCGTTTGAAGTGTGAAGATCGCAAAGCAAAAAACGTGGTTTTTGCTTTGCTCCGCCGCCTTAAGGCGGCGCGCCGGGC
>JAISBT010000006.1 GCA_031266055.1 Deltaproteobacteria bacterium | reverse complement strand
TGTGTAACCAATTGCTGTCTTCATCCGTAAGCTGCTGTGCAGCAACGGCTGAAGCAAGGATTTGCAGGCAAATCCTTGCAGAGCGCTTTATACATTTTCAATGTTAAAACGCTCTAAACCGTATATTCATATTTCATGGAGCCGCCTACGGAAAAATGAACGATATACTCGGGGTACCCGTCTACCGGCAGCCAAAAAGATACTGTATCTCCCAAATTTCCCTTCTTTTTCCTGTAGGTGAAGGAATGGTTTTTTGCACACTCGTCCGCTTTGCAACCTTTATGATTTTCCAGCGGTTGCAGAGTGGAACATTTTGTTCCGGCTTCGCGTCCGGCCAGCGCCCCGGCCCGGTTTACCGCGATTATCGTTCTGTCCTTGCGTATCAGCATTACTGATTCAGGGTAATTATCCCACATCAGATGAAAAGCGTCGGTTATTTTTTGGGCATCCGTCATTTTATTGATTCCATTTTTGGATCAAAACTGCATCCATGCAGTTTTGATCTGTCGGCTGCGGCGGAAACGTGGTTCCGCCTTGCCTCCGAAATGCTTCGCATTTCGTCGCGACATCCTGTCGCGGATTCCGGATAAAAGCTGTGGCCGCCGCAAGTTCCGCCGGTCATTTGCGTCTGGCGGCGCGGGCGGCGGTTCTTTCGGCGGACAGTTTGGCGGCTTTTTCCAAGGGATCAGGGAACTCGGCCGTATTTTCCTCCTCGTCCAGGCTGGAGACGATCAGATCCAGCATGGGCACGGAGCGGTCAGGTTTTGCCGCGGCGTTTTTTTGTCTCGGTTTGGCGGCGTTGCCGTTATCCGGTTGAGCGGGAATTTGTTCCTGAGTAACGGCTGTTTCCGCAAGCGGGGAGGGCTTTTTTTCCAGGCCCGGCAGGGGAGCGAGTTTTAAAACCAATTCCTGGAATTTTTCGCGGCTGGCGGTTTTCACCTGGCATTCCGAGCAGCCGATTTTACGCATTCTGGCGCTTTGTGAAAGATGGGAAAGCAAACCCAGGGAAGGAACCGGAGGCCGCCCGGCCCGGGCTTCGTTGGCGTTTACCTCCCGCAGGGCTTTTTTTACGTCATTTTCGGGCATGTCGGCATCAAAAATGATCAGGCAGACATTGCCCCAGGCGCAGCCTTGAACGATTTCGCCGGCATTTCTGGCTTCAAGACGGTAATGCGGCAAAGCCCCCAGGCGTCTGGCCGTGAGCCTGCGCCCGCTGGCCGCCAAATCAGCCACAATAATGGTGTCGCGCGCCGGGCCGGCCGCTCCGCCCGGTTCATCCGCGGGCACCATCGCCTTTTCCTGCAAGGCCAGATCCAGTTCGTCAAAATCAGAAATATCCGCAATGGATACCGGGTTGACGACGGATTCCGGATCGGCGGGATACCCGGCTTCCTCCGGATCGGCGGGATGCCCGGCTTCCGCTTCCAGCGCCGACATTGATCCGGAGTCTTGCGCGTACGTCTGCTCCTCTTCCATGCGCGGCTCCGTTTTTTCGGCGGATTCTTCCCGGCTGATGTCTATGCCGGAAAGATCCGGGAAAGCGTCTCCGTCAGGCCGCTGCCGCGCTAGAACCTGCCCGGCGGCTTTTTTCTCGCTGGCCCATACATTGTCTTCATCCTGTAAAGCGTGCAGTTTAAGGGAAAAATTTATGGAGGTGCCGCGGCCCGGCAAAAAATTTATGCTGAAAGAGCCTTGTGAGGCGCTGGCCAGTTCCCAGGCACGTGAAAGCACCCGCGCCGGCCTGCGCGCCGACTGAGGGTTGATGGTGTTGTCCGTGAGGCTGAACTGGACGAAGTTTTCGTCCGGCCCGGCGCTTTGGCGCACCGTAAGCTGGATTACTCCGGACTCCGCGTATTCAACCGTGCCTTTCAGCAGGTAGCCAAGGGCATTCTGCAGCGAATCCTCATCCCCTTTGTATAACAGGGGCAAATTTGGAGAAACAAACCAGGACAGCGCGATCCCTTTGGCTTCCGCAAGGGGCAAGGCTTCGGCATGCGCCAGGCGCACCAGATTGGAAAGGTTAAAAATGCTTTGCATCTTCGGCTGGGGAGAGTTTCGGCGCACTTCGCCGTCCAGATTGTTCAGGGCCGCTCCCAGCCCGGACAAAATATTTTCCAGGTTGTCGGTAATGTTTTCAGCCCTGTCTTGCCGGGTTTTTAAATCATCAAGACTATCCAGAAGGCTGCCGTGGGGAAGCGCCAGACCCGTGTCCGGAGGCGGGGGTTCTTCGTCCGGCGGCAGGTCTGACTCTTCAGGATATTCCTCGCGCTCCGTTTCCGGAGCAAGATCCGGCTCGGGAACTCCGGATTGACGCATAAATCCGTCCGGTTCCTCCAGGTTTATAACAGTAAGCTCGTTTGGTTCCTCTGCTCCGGCGGCGTAAAGTTTATCCTCCGGCTGACCCGCCTGCCGGTACGCTTCCAGGGGCCGGGTCGCGCCGTCGGCATATGCGGCGGTGAAATTTTGCGGATCAGCAAGGTCGGGCCAGTGTTCGTCTTCCGCGGGAATGTTGACGACGCGCGTCACTGCCGGCGGGACGTATTCCGGTTCCGTGAGGGTTTCAGGCAGGGGGCGCGGACTGTCCGCGGTCAACCCGGAAACAGCGGCGCCGGCGG
>JAISBT010000122.1 GCA_031266055.1 Deltaproteobacteria bacterium | reverse complement strand
GGTCGCCCGGATCGCCAGGATTTTTTTCCAGATGAACATCTTCAGTTGAGGATGCAAATATAGATATACCGGGGCACAGATCCTTAATGGCCATGGTAAGGTCCGTAAATTGTTTCTCTGTGCCGATGTCTATCTTGGTAAGAACCACAGCAAGGGATTTTTTATAATCGCGCTCGGTTTTTTTGATTAACATCACGTCCAAATCCGTAAAACGTGCGGAAGGCGTACTGACGCAGTACCAGATAAGATGCACATCGGTATCCACAGCAACCGCTTTTTCCTCGAGAAAATTTTCTATCAGCCGGTTGTAAGCCTTTTGATTTTCCTCCCCGCTTTCATAGCCCTCACTGTCGTAAACGCGGAGGTAATCATTTTCAAAAAGTTCAATGCCCCGCGTTACCGGCTTACCCGCGCCGACTTTGGCTATTTCTTTTTTAAAAACGGTGTTCACCAAGGAACTTTTGCCTGTGCCGCTTCCGCCCATGACCAGAATGGAAACTTTTTTGATTTCCTTCCTGGCCTTTTCCCATTCCTTTGAAAATTGGCCTTTGAAATCAGCTTGTTCTCGATCTGAAGAGGTAGACATGGCAGCAACTCCTTGGCTCTTTGAGTGTTTTATGTGAGATGGCTCATGCAAATATTTTTGTCTCAACCAGCACAAATCAATGCAGACTTCTCACACGACTTGCTGGTACTAACAAACTGTCCTCTAACGCGCCGCTAAACTTGGGGTGCTGATTGGTAAGTACTTGCAGTGTAGCAAGCATTAAATCATGAATCCAAGTAAAAAGCGACGCTCACCTCTCAATTAAACAGAATAACACCTTTTTCTCCACATGCTTTGCATTCAAAATAATATTCACCCATAGGTATACCACGTTTTAATGGTAATATTGTTGTAATTTTCAGCATATTCAGTAATCGTGTTATCAAAGAATTAGATTTAGTACCAAACTCAGTATGCTTACAGATTATTTGTTCTGAATTGCATTTAGGACAATATTGGAGCATGATGTTCTCTCATTATCAAATTTTATACAGTTTTCTTCTTTTTAAGTACTAATCGTTGTTGACAATTTTCGTAGGATATTTCTTCATAATCTTTAAATAGTGCTATCAGCAATGTCAACCCTATAGAAATGGCTAATATGATAGCTGCAATTTCGATCCCTGTCATAGTGACTATTGGCGTAGCTAAAACCGGTGCGGCAACAAAAAATGATAATCCACCCGTAACAGGCGCAGCTGTCGCAGCAAGTGCGCATAATGCTGCTGTCCCAGCGCCGCCAGCTATGGCATATTTTATGATTTTCTCAGATTTTTTAACGTCTGTTGCTAATTGTCCGACAATCACTATTGTTTCAATATCATCATTCTTTGCGGCTTCCAATTCTTTTTTAGTTCTAACGATGCGTTCCATAATTTTTCCTCTTGCTGATATATAACTTCCAAAAATTCAGTATCCAACTAATCAGCCCTTCAACCACGTCTGCTCCAATCTCCCTCTTGTGGAGCTATGGTTGCCGCCTTGATGCCGCCGCATGAGGGATATGCTGGCAAAACTCCAGAATTCGGAATCTTCAGAAAAAAATAAACTTTGTGCTAAAATTTTTTCCCTGCCGGGAAAAGGGCCAAGGATGAGGCTTTGTGGAAATATTCTTTCTTTTGCCGCATGGTTGCTTTACTTTGAGTGAACATAGCTTCTGATATACGTATTTGTCTATACCTAAAAATCGCAATAATCAAAATAAGGATTTCAAGGAATTATAGAGGTAGTCGGTATATGCTCCCCTGCAACGCGGAACTCCGAAATACTTACCGCCGTTCAGCGTTGCGCGGCGTTGTTCGCCGCTTCCAGTTTGGCGAGCAGCGTTTTCCGGTTTATACCCAATCTGCGGGCCGCTTCACTTTTGTTCCCGCCCGCCTGGGCCAAGGTATCCAAAACGGCCATGCGTTCGATTTCCTCCAGCGTCATGTTGCCGAAATCCGTTCTGCGCGGCCTCCCCGCATCGTCGCCCTCGGTCAGACCCGGCGGCAGTTCGCGCTCGCTTATGTACTCGCCGACAAGAAGGACAACCGCCCTCTCCACGGCGTTCTCCAACTCCCGCACGTTCCCCGGCCAGGCGTACTTGAGCATCCTGTCCATGGCGGCCGGCGTAAAGCCCTTGACGCGCTTGGCGTTTTTTTCCCCGAACTTCTTCAGGAAACGGGCTGCCGGCAAAGGGATATCTTCCGTGCGCTCCCGCAAGGCCGGAAGACGCAGCGAAACCACGTTGAGCCGGTAGTACAGGTCGCTGCGGAAACGCCCCTCCCATCGCTTCTAGTCGCCGGCGCTTGAGAATTTTAAACTTGACTGCAAAAAAAAACAACGCAGAATTTTATTCGAGTAATACGATTATCAAGATTATTTCTTCTGTTCCAGATCTTTTTGCATGTTTTTTATGCTTGCGAGATAGTCACGCTCCGCTGAAGAAAGTTCCTCCGCTATCTTTCGACAATACTTTTCGTATTCCCGGTCGGCTTTTTCAAGCGCGGCCTTGTGGCTGACCGTTCCCGCGCCCGGCAAAATCCCCTTGCCGTATCGCCCGGCAAAGTCGTCCAATTCGGCAATCCAGTCTTTCATGTACATGGGCTGATGCCGCATGGCGCGGAGTTCGGCCAGATCAAAAAAGGCGGAAACCATGCGATTCAGCGTCGCCAGTTCTTCACCGGATAGATAGTTCTTGGCTATACCCACGTCGTTTTTGCGCGGGCGCTTTCCGTCAAAAACCGTCAAACCCATAAACGGCAGAGCGGCATCCGCGCGCTGGGCGATCACTTCGGCGGCAGTGCGACCATGCGCCGCGAAATGGATTTTATTCTGCACGATCTGAAAAAATTCCCGCGATTCCGGTGCCCGTGGCTCATAATCCACGCTGGTGGCGTACAGATCCAGCACCTGCCGGTAAAACATTTTTTCGCTGGAACGGATATCGCGAATGCGCTCCAGAAGCTCCCGCCAGTAATTGCCGCCGCCCATTCGCTTCAGGCGCTCGTCATTCAAGGCGAAACCCTTGACGAGGTATTCCCGCAGAAGGGCCGTCGCCCAGCGGCGAAACTGGACGCCTCGCAAAGATTTAACACGGTAGCCGACGGAAATGACGACATCAAGATTATAGTAGGCAACCGGCTTGTCGGAACCGGCAACATGCAAAAATTGCACATTGCTTTTCTCTTCAATCTCTCCTTCGTCAAAAGCGTTGCGGATATGCCGGCCGATGACGGTTCTGTCCCGCTGAAAAAGTTCAGCCATCTGTGCCTGGGTGAGCCAGACAGTTTCATCCACCAAACGCACGTCAATTTTCGTGCGGCCGTCATCAGCCTGATAGATAACAATTTCCGAAGAGTCGGTCATATGCAGCCTATAAATCATTTTGGTGCGTTTGAAAAGGAGTTATAGAGGTAGTTGGTATATGCTTCCCTGCAACGCGGAACTCCGGAATGCTTACAGTTGTTCAGCGTTGCGCGGCGTTGTTCGCCGCTTCCAGTTTGGCGAGCAGCGTTTTCCGGTTTATACCCAATCTGCGGGCCGCTTCGCTTTTGTTCCCGCCCGCCTGGGCCAAGGTATCCAAAACGGCCATGCGCTCGATTTCCTCCAGCGTCATGTTGCCGAAATCCGTTCTGCGCTGCCTCTCCGCATCGTCGCCGTCAGTCAGACCCGGCGGCAGTTCGCGCTCGCTTATGTACTCGCCGACAAGAAGGACAACAGCTCGTTCCACGGCGTTTTCCAATTCCCGCACGTTCCCCGGCCAGGCGTACTTGAGCATCCTGTCCATGGCGGCCGGCGTGAACCCCTTGACGCGCTTGGCGTTTTTTTCCGCGAACTTCTTCAGGAAA
>JAISBT010000086.1 GCA_031266055.1 Deltaproteobacteria bacterium | reverse complement strand
CGTTCCAGGGCATCGACCAGACTGCCCTTGGGAGCCAGGGCGATCTCCTCGCTCGTGGTCACGGCCACGCCGCCGGGAGTATCGGATTGGGAAGCCGCATAGCCCCGCGCCGTGACGATTACTTCATGGCGGAACGACGGATTTGCGTCCGCTTCCGCCGCGCTCGCGTTTGAAACGGAAAACAGGAATCCGGCAACACAAAGGAAGCAATACAATTTTCTCATGACCTCTCCTTTTATTTGGATTCCATTCCAAATTAACGTATTTTTAATTTGGAATGGAATTACGCCACTTTCGGCGGCGGTGAGTTGAGCATTTCCGCCCCAACTTCCTCAAGGCAATCCCATCCGGCCCAGTACATATTCCACCGGTTCGCCTCCAACTCTTCAAAGCCGCGCACGCTTTCACGAACCGGAGCAAGCAGCCCGCCAAGGGAAACGGCTTCCTGGAATTCTTCCGACATGATATACGCAAGTACTTCCGAAGCTTCCGGAGGAGCGGACGCCGACAGGCAGGCGAGCATGGGGATGGCCAATGCGCCGCTTGCCGGCCAAACCATCTTTCCGCCGCCTCCGCGAAATGTGCGGGCAAAGGCGGGAATCAACAAGGCCGCGCTCAGTTCGTTCCGGGCCAGGCGCTTGTTGATGTCGATGGGGTTGCTTGCGGTATCAAGGCGGGCCAGCAGATTTTCCGCCCGCTCTCCGACGACCCGGCGTAAAATATTCGCGGCAAGGTAAGGGAGCGGGGTGTTTTTCGGCGGGCAGCCGACAAAACCGGGAAAGTCCGGCGAGCACAGATCCGCCCAATCGCATACGGCCGATTTCAGTCCGGCGCTGACGGCGATAATGCCGGGCACCACCGCTACAATGCAAAACGTACGCAGCGGCGGGGCCATGCCGAGAGCCGCCAATTCCCCGCGCAGCGGCGGCAGGCCGGACGGCAATACGGCTACGCGCCCCGCCTGCGACAACGCCCCTATATGGCGCAGAACCTGCGGGTACGCGGTCACTGCCAGCGAAGGAATTTCTCTATGCCCGAAGGTGGAAGCGAATTCGTACATTTCCTCATGCACTTCAGGCGCGAGGATGGTTACTCCCGGATAGCGGCGGCTTATTTTTTCGCGTGCCCCGCGCAGCACGTTCGGCGGAAAAGTAAGATACAGCGTGCAACTCATGCGAAATACTCCTCTTGTATTGTGCCGCCCTTGCGCAACAGCTCTCTGGCATACAGCAATTTTGCGTCCAGAGCGGACAGCGTCGCGCGGCATTTTTCTTCTTCCGGACTCACGGCCACCAGGGAACGCATGCCTCCCTCGCTCATGACCAAACGGGCGGGGCTGGAAAGCATAAGAATGGGATCGTGCGTTGCCATGACGGTTATTTTTCCGTATCCGCAGAGTACGGAAAGCGCCTGATGCTTATCAATCCCGGCGTTTTCCACTTCATCAATCAGGACAACCGGCGCATCGGACATCAGGGCGATATCGGCTATCATGAGCGCGCGGGTCTGCCCGCCGGAGAGGCGTTGCAACAGGCTGTTTTCACGCATGGGTTCGCCGCAGAGCGTATTCGCCAGCAAAACGACCTCGTCCGCCCAAGCGCCGGACTCCTTGTGCAGACTTGCGGCATGCATGTCCACAAACCCCCCCACCGTAATATCCATGATGAAATTCGTCCGTTGCGACAATGTCGCCACCACTGACGAGGCCCGCAAACACGCATCAGGAGCGGAGCCGTTTACCAGCAGTCTGACGATCCGGCGCGATGGGGTATCGCCGTCGGCAAGCTGCTCGATATCCGCAAGCAACTCGCTTTTCCCCGAGCCTGTAGGCCCGACAACCGCCAGGATATCCCCGGCGTCAAGGTTAATCCGCTCCACGGCCTCCCGGTTGCCGATCCGGTCTGTTCCTCCGTATATTTCAAGCCGTACTCCCACCGTTTGCTCCTTTGCCCTCTGTTTCCGGCACGTACAATTTTTCCACGCTGCCCGCCTGAAAACGGTGGCCTATTCTCCGCTCTCCCGTACAGTATGAGCAAATCGCGGCCGGCATGTCATGCCGCAGCTTTCTTCCTTCAAACGACGCCGCATGATCATCAAAGGCGCGGAGCGCGCGAAGAGCGCCCAGGACGCCGGTTCCGACCAGGCCATTAACCGGATGTTGCGCGGCGGCCGGATTGACCGACCTTACGCCGAACGCGATAACTTCACGTTCGGCCTGGGAAACCAGATCGCCCTTGGTCAGCAGCACGATATCCGCCAAGGTCAGCAGTGGCCCCATTTTGGCAGGCGTCTGCACCCCTCCGAGACAGTCCACGACCGTCACGGCCGGAACCCCTTCGATGTGCGGCGCGCAGCGCAGGCAAAGTCCGGCAGTTTCAATAAACAGCCAATGTGCCCCTGTGCTTCCGCCCCAATCCAGCGCCTCTTCCATGTTGGAGACAAAGTAGTGATCAGGGCAAAGATATCCGCTCATGCCGCCAAGTGCGGGTATACCGAGGCGTTCCTCATACAAATCCGGATCCGCCGAGCTTTGCGTATCGAACTTGACTGCGGCCACCTTCTCTCCGGCAGCAAGCAGTTGCCTTGCCATATGCACGACCACCGCTGTTTTTCCGGAGCTGGGCGGCCCGGCCACAATTACTGCTTTCATTGTTGAATCCTTTTCCACTTCACTGTTGTGAACTCCGCGCGTTACATAATTACTGGACGCAGCATTCCTGTATGTATTAAAAGATAATGAGTTTCAATATCATTTGCAGCATATTTTCATCCCCCGCCGGCAAAGCTCAAAAGGCCGTTCAAATTAACGCAACACAAAAACAAAAGAAATATGCGCCAGGGTATTCACGGGTCTGCCCCGAACCATGCCGGGGATGAAACGCGTCTTGCGGGCAGCGGCCAAAGCCGCTTCTTCAAAATATCCCGCAGGGTCGGCTTTGCGTACGGCGCATGCTTGCGGCTTTCCCTCGCCATCCACGACCAGGCTGACTTCCACACGCCCCTCGACACCCATGCGGCGGGCCCGTTGCGGGTATTCCGGAGTGACCTGGACAGCCACGGAAGGCGGCCGGTCAACGGCGTCCTCGCCGTATACGGCGAACCCCTCCACCTGCAGCGATGGCCCGGCGACGGCAAACGACGCTTCCGGGGAATCCGCATGCATTTCTGCCGCCGCGGTATGCGCGGACGCTTCTTCCACCGGAGGCTTGGGCGGGCCTTCCTTTTTCCTGACGCTGACGGGCTTTGCTTCGGGAGAGGCCAGCGGCTTTTCCTCCGGTTTCGCTCGTGGCGCTTCCGTGGCAGGAACCTGCGCCGACAGCGGCGGCTCAGGTATGGAAACGGGAGAAAAGTCTGAAACATCCGCCTTTGCGGGCATGGCGGCCTGCACAAGGGAAACGCGGTATACTTTCTCCTGCGGAACCGTCATCAGGGCATTGGAAAAGGCAAAGGCCGCGGCAACAATGCCTCCGTGGGCAACGCACGAAACAAGAACATCTCCAAGCGCCTTGAACGATGTCATTGCTGCCCCACGTCCTCCACAGCCCGCGGCCCGCGGCCCGGTGTACTTTCTCCCGGCGCCTCCGAAGTCGTCACCAGGCCCAGGTTGTCTACGCCGGCAGCGCGTATTTTCCCCATGACCTCCATGACCGCGCCATAGGGCACGTTTTTGTCCGCCCGCAGGAGCAGTTGTTTATGCGTTCGCACAACCTGTTCCATCAGCGTGGCGGGCAAAGAACCGGGCGATACGGGATATTCATCCAAAAACAGGCTGCCGTCATCCTTGATGGTCAGAAGCATATGGTCGCCGTCAGCGGCCAGCAGTTCGGATTCCCGCACGGGCGGCAGGTCAACGTCCAGTCCTTCCGCCATCATGGGCGCCGTGACCATGAAAATGACCAGCAGAACAAGCATGACATCCACAAAAGGCGTCACGTTTATTTCGGAGACAAAATCGTCTCCGGAAGTGGAAGACGCTTCCATTATGCGGCCTCCTCCAAGCCGGCGAAACGAATCCCCTGCGGGTGGGCCGCCGCTTCATGCCGCATTCTGTTCAGGAGTACTCCGGCAAAATTGATGCATTCACTTTCCATGCCGGAAAGTTTCGCGCGGAAGATGTTGTAGCCCAACGTCGCGGGGATGGCCACAAAGAGGCCCATTGCCGTCGCGATAAGGGCCTCGGCGATGCCGGGCGCGATGGTGGCCAAAGAAACGCTTTTCATTTGCGCGATGGCGTGAAATGAATTCATTATGCCCCATACGGTTCCGAAAAGCCCTATGAACGGAGCGGTATTAGCGGTTGTGGCCAGCAGGGAAACAGCCGATTTCAACTTGCCCATCTGTTCCGCTATGCCATAATGTAACGCGCGGCGGACGTTGCCGTTAAGCAGAAGCGCCGCTTCGCCCGTCTTGCTGATCCGGTTGAATTCCCGGATGCCTCTGCGGGCGATGCCATAAAAAGGAGAACTCCGGATGCCCGACAACAATTCCAATGCCGCGGCAAGGCAGGAGGCATGATCCAGTTGTTCCAGAATAGCCGCGCCCTGTTTTTGCGTCCGCCGGAGCCGCCTCCATTTGCCGAGCATAAACGCCCAGCTTGCCACAGACATAAGAGCCAGAAGACCAAGGACGCATTGCGAAACGGCAGTGGCCTGGGCAACCGCCTGAAACATGAAACTCATACCTGCCGAACCTCTTTTGTATGAAAATGCACGCCAACATATTTGATATTGATACTCAATGTCAAGTAAATTTTCGCAGCTGCACCCCTGCCATTTTAATGCGCACGGGCTTGCCGCCTGACGGCGGGGGAGAATTAATTCTTGAAGGCTTATGCCCTTGCGGCTAGAATGCGGACGCGAGGTTCATATGTTTAAAATTTTGGACAGTCAGGCATATTTTCAGGCTTTGCTCGCCTGTGCGCGGCCCGGAGCGGAACATTTTCTGGCTTTCTATGATCACCGCCTGGGCGCTGTGGTCAAAGACACCCGGCTTATGCTCGCCCCTGTTGACGATCATCTTTTCCACCGGGGGGACGGAGTTTTTGAAGCCATGAAATATATTGACCGCCGTATTTATCAACTGGACGAGCATCTGAAGCGTCTTCAGCGTTCGGCCGCGGCGGTCTTTCTGAATTTACCCGGCGTATCCCCCGAAGATTTGCGCGCCCTGACGCTGGATTTCGCCCGCGCTGCCGGTGCGGACAGCGGTATGCTGCGCATCTTTCTGGGACGCGGCCCAGGCGGATTCGGGGTTGACCCGGCCGAGAGCGCGGTTCAAAGTCTCTATCTTGTAGCCACAAGCCTGGTTCCCAGGCCGGAAAGCTGGTTTACCGAAGGCATCAAAGCGTGCCGGGGTTCCTTTGCCGCCCGGCAGGAACAGTTTTCGCACATCAAAAGCACCAATTATCAGGCCGCGGCCCTGATGACGAAGGAAGCCCATGAACGCGGCTGTGACGTGCCGATCTGCCTTGATCACAACGGTTTTCTGGCTGAAAGCGCCATAGCCAATATCTGCATGGTTGATGCAAAGAAGCGGCTTGTGATCCCGGAATTTACCCACGCCCTGCCGGGCACTACCATCCGCCGCGCAGTGGAGTTGCTTAAAAATGACGCGCAGGAATCTATGGAATGTATCATCCGCCCCATCCCGGAAAAAGAACTGTTTACAGCGGCGGAACTGCTCCTGCTGGGCACCGGCCCGGACTGCGCGGCCATTGTGGAGTATGAAGGCAAAAAAATCGGCCCCGCGGGCCGGGAAGGCCGGGTCGGGCCGACGGCAAAACTTTTGCGCCGGCTTATTCAGCGGGATATTGCGCTGAACGGCGTACCATTTTAGAGCATTTTACGCTTGAAATGCCGGTTACCTGAAAAATACTGGACAAGTACCGCCTAATGATTAGTTTAAGCGCATTGATATTTTAAGGAGCTGGCTGATGGCAAAAGAAATTCATGACAGTAAAACTTTCGAGGTGGATGACGACGGCTTTCTGGTCAACTTTGAAGACTGGGGGCCGGAGTGGATTGATCTGGTCAAAAAAAGCGAAGGCATTGCCGAGATAACCGCGGATCACCATACAATAATTGGCTTTTTGCAGGAATATTACAAAAAGAACGGGATTGCGCCCATGGTGCGCATACTTACCAAAAATACCGGCTATAAGCTTAAAGAAATTTACGAACTTTTCCCGAGCGGGCCAGGCAAAGGCGCCTGCAAAATGGCCGGTCTGCCCAAACCCACAGGCTGCGTATGATGCAAAAACGCAATCCGGCGTTTGCTTTTGCGGACAAACGCCGGATTGCGGTCTACAAACCCGCGAAGCCGCGCGGTACGATGCCCGCGCGACATGCGGGTCATGCTCCTTTATAAGCGGCTTCGTCTATAATCCAGCACAGCTTCCCTTCTATGGGGCGTACCATTTGCGCGGGCAGGGTCGGCTCGGCCATGAGGTTGAGCGCCGTGCTGAGAACAGGATGTTTTTCCTTGCCGGATGCCATAAAAATGCAGCACCGGGCATTGTTGAACACGGGAAAAGTCATGGTCACGCGGGAGCTTTTCATGGAATGAATGTACTGATCCACCACCAGACGGCTTTTTTCCTCCACCGCGCTTTGGCCCGGAAAAATTGAGGCGGTATGCCCATCGTTGCCCAGACCCAGGACTATGCAGTCAAAGCGCGGAGCCTCGCCCCTGCCCAGGCAGAAATGGTCGCGCAACAAGCGTTCGTACGCTTCGGCGGCTTCTTCGGGGTGAGCTTCGCCCTTGATGCGGTAGAAGCGGGTCAGAGGAACCCGCGAAAGCAGTTCCCTCCTGGCTATACCGTAATGGCTTTTCGGACTGTCCGGCAATTCACACCGTTCGTCCACCCAATACAAAGCCGTGCGCTCCCAGTAAATGCGTTTTTCCCATTCCGGCGATGAAAGCAGGCGAAACAGGGAAAGCGGAGTTTTCCCGCCGGAAATAGCCAGATTGAACAGACTGCGCGTGGCCAGAGCCTCGTTGCACTGTTCTTCAATGAGTTCAGCGGCCTTTTGAGCCATATCCAGATCGCTTTTCGTAACCAGCAGCGAAAGGTGCGTTGACCTGACCATCATCTTCTTCGCCCTCCCCGGTTTTCCCGATCATGGCGTTCGCCCCTGCTTCCGCCTTCACGGCGGGGAGGACGCGCGTCGCCCGCCGGATCCCAGGCAATACCCTGCTCTTCAAGTAAAACGGCTTTACGCGAAGCCCGGATGCGGTCGCCATTGATTTCAATAACCTTTACCAACATCTCCTGCCCCAACTGGGCCACATTTTCGGTTTTTTCCACCCGCGCGGTATCAAGCTGCGATATATGCACCAGAGCTTCCAGATTGGGTAATATTTCAACAATGGCCCCAATTTCCATAATCTTTTTTACTTTTGCCCGGTAGTTTTTACCCAGTTCAGCCCGCTGGTCGTAGTAGAACACCATTTCCTTGGCTTTTTCCAAAGCCTCCTGCGTGGGCGCGAAAATGGAAATTTTGCCCGAATCGTCAATATCAATGGAAGCGCCGGTATCCGCGGTTATCTGCTTGATATTTTTACCGCCGGGCCCGATAATCAGACGGATAATTTCCGGGTTTACCTCCACTTCCTCATGCTGCGGCGCATACACGGAAAGTTCTTCGCGCGGAGCGGACAAAGCCTTGCCCATTTCACCCAGAATATGCAGCCGGGCTTCCCTGGCCTGGCTTAAAGCCCTGCCCATAACCTCCGGAGGAATGCCGGAAATTTTTATATCCATCTGCACCGCGGTCACACCCGTAGCGGTACCCGCAATTTTAAAATCCATATCGCCAAGAGCATCCTCATCGCCCAAAATATCGGTCAGTATAAGGTAATCGCCCTCTTCCCTGATCAAACCCATAGCCACTCCGGCTACCGGCGCCAGAATAGGCACGCCGGCATCCATCAGCGACAGGCAACCGCCGCAAACCGCCGCCATACTGGACGAACCGTTGGACTCCATAGTTTCCGCCACCACACGCAAGGTAAAGGGAAAAGAGCCATTTTCCGGCAATACCGGACGCAAAGCCTTTTCAGCCAGAGCGCCATGCCCTATTTCCCGGCGTGAAACCCGCACCGGCTTCACCTCGCCCACAGAATAAGGCGGAAAATTATAATGCAGCATGAAATTTTTAAAACTGTCCCCCACAAGGGAGTCGGTACGCTGTTCATCGGTCGAACTGCCCAAAGTGGACACCACCAGAGATTTGGTTTCACCTCTGGCGAAAATGGCCGATCCATGCGCCCGCGGCAAAACGCCTGTTTCGATCATGATGGGCCGCACGGTTTTGGTATCACGCCCGTCAATGCGCAGGCCTTCGTCTTTGATGCGGCGGCGCACAATATCTTTTTCTATTCCGCCGATTACCTCGGAAGCGGCCTTCAAAGCGCCTTCATCAGCGGCAAAGGCGCTGCCTTCAGCTTTGAGCGCTCCGATAATCCTGTCTTTCAACTCAAGTTTGGCCGCCCGGCGCAAAAGCTTTTCCGGGATGCTCATGACCTGTTTTATATCCGCCGCAAAACCGTTCCTGATGAAAGTTTCCAGCTGCGGAAAGGCCGCCTTGGGAGTAACGCTCCGTTTTACTTTACCGGCCCTGGCTCTAAGTTCTTCCTGCGCCGCGATGAGCGGTTGGATTTCTTTCTGGCCCCAGGCCAGAGCCTCGCTCACCACGCTCTCCTCCACCATGTCGGCTTCGCCTTCCACCATGACCACCGCGTCTTTGGTCACGGCAATAACAAAATTGATATCGCTCGCGGCCTGCTCGGTTATAGTGGGGTTCAGCACAAATGCGCCGTTTATCCGGCCGAGACGCGCCCCGGCCACCGGCCCGCCTTCGAAGGGCAATGAAGAAATGCACAGCGCCGCTGAAGCCGCGGTAATCGACATGGCATCGGATTCGTTTTCCTGATCCGAAGAAATAACGCCGGCTAAAATTTGCACTTCATCGGCAAAACCATCCGCGAACAGCGGACGGATGGGACGGTCAATCAAACGGGAAACCAGGGTTTCCCGCTCGGAAGGACGGCCTATTTCCCTTCGGAAAAAATTGCCCGGAATACGCCCGGCAGCATACATTTTTTCGGAATATTCCACCGTAAGGGGGAAAAAATCTTTTTCCACCGCCAAAGGGGCCGCGCAAGCGGTAACCAGCACAACCGTGCCTCCGCATTGCAGCCAAACCGCTCCATCCGCCTGGTTGGCCAGACGCCCGGTTTCAAAAACAAACTCTTTGCCGCCGGCAACGGCGCTAACCCTGACAGGATTGAAAATACTCATATTGTCCTTTTTATTTTAAGGGGACTCCGGGCGGAATATCCAGACCGGGAGACGCGGAAGCGGGTCAACTTCATAAAAGCCTAATCCGCTCATGCCTGAACCCTCCGCCCGGATGCCCCTTACAACGGTTAAAGATTAAATTGGTTGAAGATCAAATTTCTTTCTACGGCCGCAGCCGTTACTCCAGTGAAAAGTTGACGAGCTTGCGCGCAATCCGTTGCTGCGCTTTGAGCAGTAGACCTTCGGATCGGCACAGCATGCGCATCCACGGCCAAATGAATTTTTGCGTTAAGCCCTCTTGCGCGCGGAGCGCGGCCTGATTGCCTCCTTAAACGCCTTTGCGTCCGGGCAGGAGAGGCTCCAAAAGCTCCCAGACCCTGTCCGACATATCATTATGCCGATACGCCGCTTCCATGGGAATTCCTTATGCGGGTTAAACACGGCGTAAAAAAGCGCGGGAAGATTTTTCCCTTCCCGCGCGCTCAAAAACTACTTCCGTAAGCCAAGCTTCTCGATAATGGATCGATAACGCTGAACGTCCGTCTCTTGCAGATAGTTGAGCAGACACCTTCTGCGCCCGACCAGTTTCAAAAGGCCCTGCCGGGAATGGAAATCCTTCTTGTGTACCTGAAAATGGCCGGTAAGGTAAATAATACGTTCGGTCAACAGGGCAATCTGCACTTCCGGCGACCCGGTATCGCCTTCATGCTTGCCGAACCGGCCCATCACATCTTTTTTCTTCTCAACACTTAAAGCCACAGCGTTTACCCTCCTGGGTCGCTAATTCCAAAGGCCACGCCCAACGCGCCAAAATTCTTCTCCGCCCCGCCGGCTTCTTTCGGCCAGAGCCAGTTCCCTGCCGGCGGAATCCAAAAACAAAACCCGGTTTCCGTCCACTTCCGGCAGAAGCGCAAGCGGCAGCATATTGCCGTTGCGCACCTTGAACTCCGTTTCCCGATCCAGGCGAAAGGCCGGCAGATGCGCCAACGCACTCGCGATGGACTGCGTTTTTTGCGGCAAAAGTTCCGGATTCGCGAGTAACTCGTCGAGATTTACGGCAGTATCCAATGCGTAGGGGTGGCTATACTCCCGAACCAGTTCCGCCAAAACAGCGCCGCACTCAAAGCGAATCCCCAAGCTGTGGGCCAGGGAGCGTATATAAGTGCCGGAACCGCACGCTATCCGGAAGCGAGCCAACGGGGGCCTGAACCATTCAAGCTCCGCGCGTGAAATTTCTATTGTTTTGTCCTTATACGGGGTTGCCAGACCTTTGCGGGCAAGCGCGTACAAGGGCTGTCCCGCATGTTTGGCCGCCGAGTACGGCGGCACCTGCTGCCGCATTGTGCCCACCCATCCGGCCAGTTCAGCTTTTAACACATTAAAACTCAAAAGGCCAGAGTCAAGCGCGTGTTCCAGCGGAGTTTCGCTTAAAACCCTCCCTTCCACATCCCAGGTGTCGGTATCCAATCCGAATTTAACGGTCGCCAGATATATTTTTTGGCCGGCTTCCAGCAATTGTCCGGAAATTTTGGTCGCCTGCCCGAGCAAGACCAGCAAAACACC
Source organism: Deltaproteobacteria bacterium (assembly GCA_031266055.1). GTDB lineage: Bacteria > Desulfobacterota > Desulfovibrionia > Desulfovibrionales > Desulfovibrionaceae > WRHT01. Next base: position 42,119 of record JAISBT010000086.1, on the reverse strand, counting down.
GGTCGCCATGGGATCCAGAGTGCCGGCATGGCCAATTTTTTTCTGGCCAAGCCGCTTTTTAAGCAACCCGACACAGGCGGCTGAAGTCAACCCCCCGGGCTTGTCCAAAACCAGAACGCCGTCCTGTTGGGGCATGGCGCGCCGCTCCGGAGCTTTTCCCGCATCTGCGGCACGCTCACCCGGATACCGCATAAACGCCTCCGGCGGGTACGGATTTTTGAGGAAAATCATTACCAAGCACAGCGGGCAGCAAAACTTCCAGCACCCTGGCCTCGGCTTGCAAAATGGGAATATCCGGTTCCGCGCCGGAAGAGCTTTTATGGCCGCCGCCGCCAAAATGCGCGGCAATGGCCTGGACATCCACAGAGTGCGTCCCGCCTGTTGAACGCAAACTCATTTTGGTGCAACCGTTCATTTTTTCACGCAGGAGCAAAGACACTTCCACTCCGCGCAGCTGGCGCAAAAAAGATACAAAGCCTTCCAGATCCGAAGCGCGGCAATTGTGCTTGTCCATCATGGCGCGCCTGATGATCACGCTGACAATGCGCCCGTCCGCAAAACTACGGAGCCCCTGCATAAGTTCGCCCCACAAATGCATTTTGTTCAAGCTCCAGGTATTATCCCTTTTTTTGGTAAACTCGGGCACATTCAAGCCGCTTTCAACAATTTCCGCCGCCAGGCGCATAAGCCCGGGATTGGTGCTGGAGTAAGTAAAATTGCCTGTATCCGCCATGACGCCCAGGTAGATCGCTTCACCCAACCCGCCTTGCAGGGGCAAGTTCAAGGCTTTGGCCAGCACTGCAATAAGCTCGGCGGTGGCGCCGGCCTCTTCCACATAATTTATGTCGGCAAAACAGGGGTTATCAAAATGATGGTCAATGCACAGACTTTTGGTATGCTCCCATCCGGACGGCCGCTTACCCGCGAAAAATTCCTCCGTCTCCGCGCCGGCGCGGCGGGCGGACGCGCAGTCAACCAAAACCAGCAAATCGGGGATCCAGCCCCCAAGCTCCGCAAAGCCGCGCAAAACCGGAACGGGCAAAGCCAGCCAGCGCAAATCCTCCGGGATTTCCGTCTGGCAGTAATAACGCGCCTCTTTGCCCAGAGCCGCGCAAATATGCCCCAACCCGGCCAGCGAACCGAGAGCGTCTCCATCCGGGCCCAAATGCATCCCGATAAGTATTTTCCGGCTGCCGGTCAGACATTCAATAACTTTTGCAATAATATCAGACATTTATAAATATTCCTTCAGGCACTGGTGATAATCTCCAGGCTATCATAAATCAATTCTTCATCGCAAGCCGCCTGCGCCATATTCAGACACTTGGCCATGCGGCTTTCCACATGCCTGCGGCTGTTGCTGACGGAAACAACGGACAGGGAGAGGTAATCCATACTGTCTTCACTCCCGGTTTCCGCCACGGCAACATTAAACTTGTTGCGCAGCTTCTGCTTGAGGCTCAGGGCCACACGCCGTTTATCCTTGAGGGATTCGTTGCCGTGCAGTATAAACTCCACCCTGAGCACGCCGATATGTATTGCCATAATTATTCAGCCGGAGCAGTTTAATTTTGGGACGCTCCCTCAGGCTCCCGACGTTGCGCAAATTCACAAGAGGCCTATTTCAAAATTTCCAGGCTTAAAAATTCTCCGGCGGGATCAAAGCTCAACCGGACATTGCCTGTGGTTATTACGGTTTGATCAGGCAGGCGCTCCTGCGTATATTTTGCCCGCACCATATGCAAACCGCGCAGGGAGGTCAGGTAATTGGGGCGGGAAGCGCGCACAATTTCGGCATAAGCGCGCTGGCCTTCAATAAGCGGGAAGGTATCCGCCGGGTATTCCTTGTTTGTGTCCCAGGGAATCACCACAAAAGTAAACACGCCCCAAAGCAGCGCCAAAAGGAACAGGTGCAAAAGCGCCCGCTTCAGAATACCGGAGGATCTCTGTCCTGCCGGTTGTTTTTTCCCGATATTCCGCATTCAGGGGGCACCTTTGCCCTCAGGCGTCCAGGGGCGGATGACGGGAAAAATTTCTCCGCTGGATTTATTTTCCGCATATTCCGTTGCTTTGAGGACGCCGGAGGGAACTTGGGCAGGTTCCTCTTCCGCGACATAACGGCGCACCCAAAGCAGTTTTCCGGACTGATCATAGCACAGTTTGGCCAGACCGGCATTCCAGGTGGGCAGTTCGTCCAGTTCCTTCCAGACGGTAAAGGTGCTGTCCCCCTGCAAGCGAGTGTATCTGCCGCCTCCGGCATGTCCGGCTACCGAGTTGACCTCGTCCCAGGCAGGGTCGCGGGAAGCCAGCACACCGGCCAGAGCGTCAAAGCCCTGCCGCAGACCGGAATCCAGGTAGCGGCGCATGGCCGGCACCTCGACGATCCGGTAATGCAAAATAAAAAGCAGCAGGCACATCCACAGGCCGCCCTGGATCAACCAGATTATCCGCCAGGCCGTACAGGCGAAAAAACCGCGCTTTGCGCCCTTGTTGCCGGAAAACATCGCCATAATGCAAAAACCCACGCCGCCGTGGTTATAATGTCGCGGCTTCCTCAACTATTTCAAAAGCTTCAATAGTATCGCCCAACTTTATATCGTTAAAGTGTTCAATGCCAATGCCGCATTCCAGGCCCCTGGGCACTTCCCGCGCATCATCCTTGAAGCGTTTAAGCGAGGCAATGCGTCCGGTATACACCACCACGCCGTCGCGCAAAAGGCGAACCATGGCCGTGCGGGTAATTTTTCCGGAAGAAACCATGCAGCCCGCGATAATGCCCACTTTCGGCACGCTGAAAGTTTCGCGTACATCCGCGGCCCCCAGAGCGACTTCTTTTTCCACCGGAGCGAGCATCCCTTCCATGGCGCCCTTAATTTCATCGATCAGTTTGTAGATAATATCGTAAAAGCGAATATCCACCTTTTCCTGCTCGGCCAAATCCCTGGTTTTCGGGTTCGGGCGCACATTGAATCCTATGATGATGGCCTCGGAGGTGGAAGCCAGCAGCACGTCCGATTCGGAAACGGCTCCGGCGCCGCTGTGGATTATGTTGATCCGCACTTTGCTCGTGGAAAGTTTTTTGAGTTGATCCGCAATGGCTTCAACGGAACCTTGCACGTCGGCCTTGACCACCAGATTGAGCACCAGCGTTTCAGCTTCGTCGCCACGGCTTTGCAGGAAAGTTTCCAGCGTAATTTTGGATTCTTTAGCCAGCTCCCGTTCACGCTGTTTCATGGCGCGGGCTTCCGCGATACGCCGGGCAGCCTTTTCATCGGCCAGGCAGACAAACTCCTCCCCGGCTTCGGGAACCCCGTCAAATCCCTGCACCTCAACCGGAATGGACGGCCCGGCAGCCTCCACCTTGCTGCCCTGATCGTTAAACATGGCCCGCACCCGGCCGTAAAAACTTCCGCAAACAAAGGCGTCGCCCACATGCAAAGTGCCGTCCTGGATAAGCACAGTGCCGAGAGCGCCGCGCCCCTTGTCCAGTTTGGCTTCCACAATATGCCCGCGGGCCAGTTTATCCGGATTGGCTTTAAGTTCAAGAATTTCAGCCTGCAAAGCCAGCAGTTCAAGAAATTCGTCCAGTCCGGCGCGAGTCTTGGCCGACAGGTATGAAAAAGTGACCGCGCCGCCCCAATCTTCAGGCACCATACCTATGTCGGCCAACTCCCGCTTGACTTTATCCGGGTCGGCGCCGGCCTTGTCCATTTTGTTCACCGCCACCATAATGGGGACATCGGCGGCTTTGGCGTGGTTTATAGCTTCGCGGGTCTGCTCCATGACGCCGTCGTCAGCCGCAACCACCAGCACGACAATATCCGTCACTTCGGCTCCCCGGGCGCGCATGGCTGTGAAAGCCTCGTGTCCGGGAGTGTCCAGAAACACAATATCGCCTTTTTTGGTGCGTACATGGTACGCGCCGATGTGCTGCGTTATGCCGCCGGCTTCACCACTGGTTACGGAAGTTTTGCGAATGGCGTCCAAAAGCGATGTCTTGCCGTGGTCAACATGGCCCATAATCGTGACCACGGGCGGGCGGGTGAGCAATTTTTCCGGGGAGTCCGTCTCACGCCCGGCGGCAAAAATATCTTCTTCGGAAAAACCGGTTTTTTCAACTTCATACTCGAATTCGGCGGCCACCAGCGTGGTGGTGTCAATATCCAGAGACTGGTTGATGGTGGCCATGACCCCCAAATTGAACAGAACCTTGATAATCTCACCGGCTTTAAGGCCCATCTGGCGGGCAAGGTCGGATACCCGGATAAATTCATCCACGCGAATTTTACGCTTGGCCGCTTTAAGCGGCTGCGAGAAACTTTTTACTTCCGGTTTGCCTTTGCGGGTTTTGCTTCGCTTCCAGCCGGCACGCATCCAGCCGCCGTCCATATCCTGGCTTTTTCCGCCAAAAAACCTGCCGCCGTCAGCTTCGTTAAAATCAACCGTACGCTTGCTTTTCTGGCGTTTTTTGCCACGTCCTTCGCCTTCCGCCGGAGCCGCCGCAATACCGGCATTAGGATTAAACCCTCCTGCGGAACGGGGGGCATTACTCGGAGAACCGGCGGCGCGCCCGCCTTTGTACCCCCCGGGCTTACCCGGAGCATCCTGGCCGCCGGACCCTGGCCGCCCTCCCGTTCTTCCGGGAGAACCGGCGGACGCTCCGGCCGGTCGCGGCGCATACGGCCGCGCCGCCGCCCCTTCTGTCTGGCCGGGCCGCCATTCGCGGCGTCCCTCACGTCCGTCCGCCCGCGCTTCGGGCTTCCCTCCGCTTTTTCCCTCAACGCGCCCTTCGCCGGCCGAATAGTTTGATCCGCGGCCGCCGCCCGCGCCGCCGGAGGCCGAAGCACGGCCAGGCGCGACAGTCGGCCTTGAGATAACCCGCACGCCGCTGACAGCTTTTTCTTTGGACACGGCCGCTTTGCCGCCGGCGGAAGCGCTTGCGCCGCCAGGTTCGGCTTTATCCGGTTTTACCGCGTCAGACACGGCCTCAGCGTCCCGGCTGTCTTTGCCGGCGGCATCGCTCAAACCCGCGGCGCCGTCTTCCTGCCGCGCGGAAATACTTTCAGGCGTTGTATCGGGTTTCAGCGGTTCAGGGCCGCCTTTCGCGTCGCCTGCTCCGTCCACGCCTTTTTGCGTCCGGCCGCTGTCCACTGCCGGCGGCGTCTCCGGAGCGACAATTTTTTCCTGTTCCGCCGGGGTTGCTCCGGCGGCTTCCGCGGCTTTATCCCGGTCGGATGCGCGGCTGACTATACGGGCGTTTCTTCCGGCAGTCTGAGCCGCGCCCCTGGCGGCTTTGGCAACGGGTTTGGCAAAGGACGATCCGGCCTCCGGCGCAACGGTTCCCCCGGCGCCATCCGCGTGTTTATCCTGTTTATCGGGTTTTGCCGAATCTTCGCCGGCAGGCAGGGGTTTATCCTGTTGCGGAGCGTCCCGGGATGCGGCCTCGCTCTGCTTCGCCGGGGACGCGGCCTCGCTCTGCTCCGCCGGGGACGCGGCCACGCCCTGCTTCGCCGGTTCACCCGGCGCCGCTTCAGGCTGCGCCGCGCTTTTTTCAACATTGCGGCGGCGGCGCACGATCACGTCAGAGCTTTCACTGCTGCGCGCAGCCTTTTGCGGGCCATTATGCACACGGTCTTTAATGCGTTCTATTTCTTCATCCGCCAACACGCTGTGCCCGACCTTGGCCTGTATGCTAAGTTCCTTAATTATGTTCCGCATATCCTGCATACTCAAATTAAGCTCTTCAGCCAGGTCTTTCACCCTGGTTTTATCCGTCATGCCCTATCCCCTTTTACCTGCGCGGCGCGAAAACCTTGCGGCCTTGCGCAACCATTTTTCTTTACACGCGCCTTGCGCGCATACATAGTAGCCCCGTCCAGGCAGAATCTGTCGTGCGTCTTCCAACGGAAGCGTGCCTTCCGCAAAAACAAATCTGATCAAGCCGCTCTTGTTCCGGCGCCCGCGGCAAATAACACACATACGCTCCGCCAAAGTCCGCGTCATCGGGCGTTATCTCCTTCCGTTTCACCGGCGGGAGCGTCCTCCGCCTCCCCTTCCGCGGGCAAGGCCTCCGCTTCCCCTTCATCGGACAAGGCATCCTCTTCCCGTTCATCCTTGCTCCAAAACAGGTTGAGAGCGGAACGCATATCCAGCACTTTGCTCTGGCTGATACCGAGCGCCGCGGCCAGTTCTTCGTTGGAAGCGCTGCTTATCGCATTCAGGGTGGTTATGCCGGCGGATACGAAATTTTCCAGCGGCACTTCGGCCACGCTTGCCAGATGTTCCAGACCGTGATCAATGGCGTTGGCTTCATTATAGCGGCTCTCGGTGTAAATATCTATTTTCCAGCCGAGGAGCTTGGCGGCAAGCTTGACATTCTGCCCCTTGTGCCCAATGGAATTTTTGTACTGTTCATCAGGAACAATGACTTCCAGAACATTTTCATCCTCATCCACAATGATCCGGGAAAGCACAGCCGGGGACAGGGCGTTGCTGGCATATGCCGCTATATCCTGGCTCCAGACCACAATATCTATACGCTCGCCATGCAGTTCCTGCACAATATTCTGGATACGCGAACCGCGGATGCCGACACAGGCGCCCACAGGATCAACATCCCTGTCTTTGCTCATTACGGCCACTTTGGCGCGGCTGCCGGGATCACGCGCCACGCCCAGAATCAGTATGGTGCCGTCATCCACTTCCGGAACTTCACGTTTGAACAAGGCGACCATATAATCCGGGTGGGATCGGGAGACAACCACCTGCGGCCCGCGGCCCTCTTTACGCACGTCTATGATGATGGCCTGTACGCGATCTCCGCGTTTGTAGTGCTCGCGGGGGATTTGCTCTTCCTTGGGCAAAAGGGCCTCGGTACGGCCCAGGTTGATAATCCAGCCGGCTTTATCCCGGCGGAGGATAATGCCGGAGACAAATTCGCCCTTGCGTTCTTTATATTCTTCGTAAATAATTTCCTGTTCGGCGTCGCGCATACGCTGAATGATGACCTGCTTGGCCGCCTGGGCGGCAATACGGCCCAGGTCTTCCACTCTCAGGCGAAAGCCGACTTCATCATCCAATTGGACGCTGGAATCGTGCTTTTGCGCGTCTTTAAGGCTTATCTCCGTATTGTCGTCATCCGGATCATCCACCACTATTTTAAACTGAAAGACATTGATATCGCCGGTATTTTCGTCAAAGCTCACTTCAATATCCAAACCATCGCCGTATTTGCGCTCCACCGAGATCCGCACGGCATCTTCCAGAGTCTCAATCAGCTTGCCCCGGTCAAGACCTTTATCCTTACTGATTTGGTCAATGTTTTTTTTGAGTTCCATACTCATTTGGAATGTCCTCCATTTTCATCTTTCAGGCCGCCGCTTGTTTTGCGGCCTTTACCGCCAGGCTTGACTTTCGGCGGTTCCAGGTAGAGCTGTCTGGCTTTTTTGACCTTGGACCATAAAAATTCCAGGGAGTTATCTTCCGGCGCCGGCATTTGCAAAGTAAAAAGCCAGTCCTGTTCCAGAAGGCGCGCGGAAGTTATTCGCCCCATATATTTTTTTCGCCCCGCATCCCCGCCGGCAGCTTCAAGCAGCAGGATTTCCACCTGCTGCCCCTGGGCGGCGGCAAGCTGGACGGGTTTAAAAAAACGCCGCTCCAGCCCCGGAGTGGAAACCTCCAGCACATAGGCCGACGAAATAATATCTTCCACCTCCAGGCTGAGCCCGATAAGACGCGAGGCTTCAACGCATTCGTCCAGTCCGGCTTCGCCGGGTTCCGTCCCCCCGGAACCTCCGGGCATGCTCTGCCCGTCCGCCGGAACCCCGGCCGCCCTTTCAATATAAACGCGCAAAACGGCCCGGCCGCCGGCAGGAAAGTATTCCACTCCCCAAAGGGCAAGACCCAGCGACGCGAGTACCGGTTCAACCAGAGTGGCGATCCTGTCCGCAAAAGAGCTTTGATCGATTGTTGCGCCGAGTTCTTTATCCATGTTAAAACGCTTTAAGGTCGGGGTGCCATGAAAATTTAATCAAAAAAAAGGGGGGCCCCTTCAGGCCACCCCACGAGCCTGTACGGCTCTCAGGATGAGAAAACCGGTCGGAAAAAAAGAGAAAACCGATTTTCACTGATTTTTGCAGCTTAGTACGCGCAACCGGTTTTGTCAACACTTTTGTTGAAACATGTTGAAATATATGTGGTCGATGCTGAAAAAGCCGGAAAACGACTTTTTCGGAAAGACACGCCAGCTCCAGGAGCCGCTGCGCGGACGCCGCAAGTAAATTGCATTTTACGCTTGAAATGCTTGCTTAACGGCGGGCAGTTTAATTGTGAGACGCTCCCTCAAGGCGCCCAACGGCGAAACATCGTTGAAATGCTCTGCTGTCAATTTGTTTTAGCCCGCCACCCGGCTCTTTCTTCCTCGCCATAGTGCTCAATCGCGTAACGCAGCATGGTGCGCGGCATGGCATGAGCATGGCTTTCCAGAAAAGCGCTCAAAACGTCCCGGTCGCGTTTGCCCACTTCCCGCAGCATCCAGCCGCAGGCCTTGTGCATCAAATCGTGTTTATGCCGTATGAAAAATTCAGCCAGGCCCAAGGTATGCTTGTACTCGCCTCTCTTTATGGCATACCAGCCGGAAACGACAGACATGCGCTCGCACCAGAGCCGCCCTGATTCAGCCAGACGCTCCAGCAGGGTTTTTCCGGCGCTGACGGTCGCGTCATGATAAATTGCCGGGCCCAGCGCAACAGGGGCGGAAACATCCACAAGATCCCAATTATTTACAGCTTCTCTTCGGGCAAGGTACAGGCCCTGGCACTGCGCATAATCGGCCCCGCCGGGGTTCGCGGGCAGGCTGCGCAGCCTCCGCGCGCCGGCGTCCTTGTCCATATACTCGCTCCAGGGCAAAGGTTTTTGCCCGAAGGGGAAAACCGCGGCAGCCGCCGTGGAAAACCCGTTCAAAAGGACAAGCGCCACAAAACGCGCCTCATGCCAGGGAGAATCAAGCAACGCGTTTATATCCTGAAGCCCGGCCGATTTCGCGTATTTCCCGGCAATGCCCCGAAGCTGCGGAACCGTCAGCCCGGCAAAGCGATCGCCTTCTCCGTAGCCGCCGGGAAAGGCCCGAAAAAATTTCTGATGCCGCACGGCCAGAGCCGGATTGCCTGCGGCCAGCACTTCCGCGACTATTTCTGACGCATGCGCCCGCATCGCCTTCTCCCTTTCCAAACACGGTTTACATACGCTTCCTTTAATCTAATCTCAATCATATCCTCTGCCCGCGACACGCGCGCAACCGCGCCTACGGCTACCGCACCACGGTCAGCAGCCATTTGGACACGATCGGCACATAGCTCAACAGCAGAACAACGGCCAAGGACACAACAAAATACGGGAGGATATATTTGGTTATATGCTCCAGCTTCACGTTGTGTTCGCGCACCAGCCCCTGCGCCACAAACAGGTTTACGGCCATGGGCGGGGTGATCATGCCGATGGAAGTGTTGACTATGATAATAATGCCCAGAGTCAGCGGATCCATGCCGATGCTGGCCGCTACGGGCAGCAGAATCGGCGTCACCAGCAGAATGATGGCCTGGGTTTCAAGAAATATGCCCAGAAAGAGCAGGACAATGTTGATCAGGAAAATCAGGCCGAAACTGCTGCTGGTAATAGAAAGCATGGCCGTGACGATGCCCGCGGAAATTTTGCCCACGTTAAGCAGCCAGGCAAAGGATTGCGAGCAGGCTATGACGAAAAAAACTATGGAGGTGCTGATGCCCGCGCCGATAATAATTTTTTTCAGTTTTTCCAGGGACATTTCCCGGTAGATGCAGGTACTGACGACAAAACTGTACATGCAGGCCACAGCTCCGGACTCCGTGGGGGTGAACACTCCGCCGTAAATTCCGCCCAAAATGATCAGCGGCATGAACAGGGCCAGGATGGCTTCAAAAAAGGACGTGACCAGCTCAGTCGGACGGAAGGAGCCGGTGGTAGGCACCTTAAGTTTTTTCGCCATGCCGGAAGCGCTGGCGCATAACGCCACCGCCAGGAGAATGCCCGGCGTTATGCCCATGATGAAAAGATCCCCTATGGAGACTCCGGCCACCACGCCGTAAGTAATCATGGGTATGGACGGAGGGATGATCACGCCGAGGGTGCCCGCTGCGGCGGCGGTAGCGGCGGCAAAGGCCGGAGGATATTTATTTTTTATCATGGAGGGAACCATAATCCCCCCGATGGCGGCAACCGTGGCCGGGTTGGAACCGCTGATGGCCCCGAAAAAGGCGGAGGCCACCACTGTAATCAACCCCAGCCCTCCGGTTAAGAACCCGACCATGGCGGAAGCCAGGCGTACCAGCCGCTTGGAGATGCCCCCATGCTCCATGAGTCCGCCGGCCAGCATGAAGAAAGGAATAGCCATGAAAGGAAAGGAATCCAGAGCCGTAAACATGCGCTGACCCACCACCGTGGGGCTGATGGGCAGCGGCCCGGCCAGGATGCCCACAATGGAAGAAAAACCTATACATACGGCAATAGGCACGCCCAAGGCCAGAAGCGACAGCAAGGTTCCGAACATAGCCCATCCCATGGCTTACTCCTTGTCCAGTTCACGCCACTTGTCCAGAAAAACCTGGCAGGTGCGCACAGCCAGCAGAATCATGCCCAGCGGCACGGCGGCGTAAGGAATCCAGATGGGAATTTCCAGTGCCGGCGACTGCTGCTCAATGGCGTACTGTTTGCTGATAATGGTAAATAAAAATGCGGAAATGATCAGGCAGAAAGCCAGGATGACCACGGTCTGCAAAAGCAGGATCACCCGTTTGCCCGCCAGACTTCCAACCTTGTCGGTGAGCGCGGTCACGCCTATGTGCGCCTTGCGCTTCATGGCCAGGGATATGCCCAGATAACCCAGATAGACCATGCAGTAACGGGCCAGTTCCTCTCCCCAGTATATGGAGAAAAGCCCGGTATACCGGGCAACGGTGGCTGTGAGCACCACTATGGTCATAAACGGAAGCAGGAAAAGAATCAGATTTTCCTCAAAATTATCAAAAAATTTTCGCATGGCTCCCCCGCACAGCAATTTATTTTAACCCGCCCGTCACGGTCGCTTATCATGGCAAACGCAAGCACATGCCGGCACGCGCCCCTGTTCAGCCAGCCGCCGCAAAAACGGCGGCTGACTGAACAGAGACCAGTACCATGTCACACTTAAAACTTCGCTTCGCTACGTTTGAAGTGTGAAGATCGCAAAGCAAAAAACGCGGTTTTCGCTTTGCTCCGCCGCCTTCGGCGGCGCGCCGGGCTTGTCAGCCCGGCGGCCGGTACGCTGTCTCATGTACATTCTTGAGGGTTACAGCATGCCAACGCGCATTATTTCTGCGCGTTAATCAGGCTTTCAATGACGTCTTTACCGATATCCGCTTCAAATTGTTTGTACACCGATTCCAGCGCCTTTGCCCACAACGCCTTGTCCGGCTCGGCGACTTCCATGCCCGCCTCCTTCAATTCCGCCACCAGTTTGGCGTCCATCTCCAGGCTATATTTCCGTTCCCAATCTCTGGCTTCGGCAACGCTTTCCCGCATAATTTTCTGCTGTTCCGGGGGCAGTTTCTCCCAGACATCTTTGTTGATCAACAAAATGGCCGGGGAATAAAAATGGCCGGAGAGCGTCAGGTACTTCTGCACTTCATAAAACTTGGAGGTGGAAATGATGACCAGGGGGTTTTCCTGCCCGTCCACCGTCTTCTGCTGCATGGCGGTAAACAGTTCGCCGAAAGGCATGGGCGTCGGGTAAGCGTCCAGCGCCCTGAAAGTTGCCAGATGGACGGCGTTCTCCATCAAACGGATTTTCAGGCCTTTGGCGTCTTCAGGCTTGACCACGGGCAGTTTGGAATTGGTCAGATGGCGGAAGCCGTTTTCCCATATGCTCAGGCCGACCATGTTCTGCTTCTGCACGGAATCAAGAATTTTCTGGCCCTGGGGGCCGTCAAACCACTGATAGGCCTTAACCCGGTCGTGAACGATAAAAGGCAGGTCAAAAATCATGAACGCCTTGGTAAAATTGGTAAGCGGGCCGGTGGAACTCAAGGTCATTTCCAAAATGCCCTGGGTTACTCCTTCAACGGCATCGCGTTCGGAAGCAAGCTGCGAAGAATGGTAAATATCCAGCTTCAGTTCGCCGTTAGTTCTTTTTTGCAGCAGATCATCCAGATACATCAGGCCGCGGTTATAGTGCGAAGCCGGATCAAGAGTGTGGGAAACCCGCAGTACGGTCGCCGCCTGGGCCGCGGCGGCAAAAATCAATACGCCCGTGAGGATCATGGCTGTGAAAAACAAAAAACGTTTCTTCATGTGGCTGCTCCTTTGGTTTACCGCTTCCCGGATGGAAAACGGCTGAAAACAGTGGCAACATGCCTGAACCAATATGCATTGAACTTTCCACGGCTAAAGCAGTTTAATTTTGCGGCGCTCCTTTGGAGCAGTCAGGTACAAAACAAGTATTGAAGTATCGGGTATGATACGATGATTTTATTTTGTCAATACCCGAAAAATAACCAATGAAAATAGTATGTTATAGAAAGACTGCCTGGGCGGGGTTGACCACTGTTGCTTCCCGCACGGGCTCATTCTTCAGGAGCGGACAATCGGATGAAATGGGATGAATTAATGGCTTGACAAATCGGATGGTTTCGGATGTATAAATGGATATGATTACTACCGATACCTTGAACATCACGCCCGAATTCCTTGCCCTGGTTGCGGAAATCGACGAATTCAAAGGTACATGGAAAGCTTTGGGGACTCTTGCCCCGGAGCGCCTTTCCGCCTTGCGCCGTGTCGCCACCATCGAAAGCATAGGCTCCTCCACCCGCATTGAAGGAAGCAGGCTTTCCGATAGCGAAGTGGAAAAACTGCTGGCAAATCTTTCCATCCGTTCCTTTGCCACGCGTGATGAGCAGGAGGTTGCCGGGTACGCGGAAACCATGGAGCAGATTTTCCAGTCCTGGAAATATATTCCTCTGACGGAAAACCATGTGCGCCAGCTTCACCGTGATTTGCTGCGTCACAGCGACAAAGACGAATACCATCGCGGCAACTACAAGACATCCTCGAACAGTGTAGCGGCTTTTGACGAGCAGGGGCAACAAATAGGCATCGTCTTTGAAACAGCCTCGCCCTTTGACACGCTCGGCCTCATGCGCGAATTGGTTGAGTGGACGAATGCCGTGTTGGAAACCGGGAGCCTGCACCCCTTGCTGGCCACTGGCATCTTTACAGCGGCTTTTTTGGCCATACACCCATTCCAGGACGGCAACGGGCGCTTGTCCCGCATCCTGACCACGCTTCTGCTGCTGCGCTGTGGTTACGCCTATACGCCATACAGCTCGCTTGAGAGCGTCATAGAAAACAGCAAGGAGGGCTATTACCTGGCTCTGCGTCAAACGCAGGTAACGATCCCTACAGACGCTCCCAACTGGCAACCCTGGCTGCTGTTCTTTCTGCGAGCCCTGCATCAGCAGGTGAAACGGCTGGAAAAGAAGATGGAGGCGGAGCACATTGTGCTGGCGGCTCTACCGGAACTTTCTCTGCGCATCTTGGAGTATGCCCGTGAACATGGCCGGGTGACGCTGAAGGAAATGACCATTCTGACCGGGGCCAGCCGCAACACACTGAAAGAGCATTTCCGTAAGCTGGTGGAAAATAGGCAGCTGACCATGTATGGCAAAGGCAGAGGGGTGTGGTATCGGATTGGGTGATATCGTCCCCCAAAGTGTGCCACGCCCTTTACTCTGCTATAATTTGGCGTCTCCTATAGCATTTTGCGCTTGAAATTATCGCTTGGCGGCGAAGCATCGCTGCTGTCTTCATCCGTAGCTTCCTTCGTCGCAACGGCTGGAGCAAGTTCGCCTTGCGATAATTTCGCGGCAAGGATTTGCACGGCAAACGGCTCTATGGACGCCACGCATACAGCGCGGCCAGACGCACGGCTTCCACCATGCTTACGGCGCTGACCCTGCCTTTCCCGGCTATATCGAAAGCAGTGCCGTGATCCACGGAGGTACGCAGAAAAGGCAAACCCAAAGTAAGGGAAATGGTTCGATCAAAATCCACCATTTTGGTGGCAATGTGCCCCTGGTCGTGGTAAAGGGAAATAACCGCGTCCCAGGCCCCTTGCAGGGCAAAATGAAATACGGAATCCGCCGGTTTCGGGCCTTCCACGGCATAGCCTTCCTTCCGGGCTTCCGCAATGGCCGGAGCTATTTCCAGATCTTCCTCGCCGCCGAACAGGCCATGCTCTCCGCAATGCGGGTTCAGACCCGCTACAGCCAGTTTGGGCCGCTCAATCCCCAAGGCTTCCAGCGCCTTGGAACAATGCCGTATATAATCCAGCAAACGCGCGCGCGTTACCGCCTTGCAGGCTTCCAGCAAAGAGAGGTGCCTGGTCAGGAAAAAAACCCGCAAATCGCGAACCTGGAACATGGTCAGCGGGTTCGGGCTTGACGTCAGCCCGGCCAGAATTTCGGTATGGCCGACATAGGGAATAGCGGCGGCTTTCAGAGATTCCTTGTTGATGGGGGTGGTAGCCAGCGCGTCAACCTTGCCGGAGGAAGCCAGGCGGACGGCCTCGGCTATATACTCATACGCGGCTTTGCCGCACATGGCGCTGACTTTGCCGTAAACCAGGGCGTTCAGGTCAATATTGTCCAAATGCACAAGGTTGAGCGCATCCTCGCGAATTCCCACCAAATCCGCATCCACACGGTTGATTTCCAAATCCGCATCCATAAGACGCGCCGCGCGGCTGAGTACTTCCGCCTGGCCCACGGCCAGCAAACTTATTTTACCGCGCACCGTCCGATCGCAGGCTGCCGCAACCAGAATTTCAGGCCCCACGCCGGCGGCATCGCCCATAGGCACGCAAATCAGTGGTTTCATTTTATAATCCTGTCATTCGATTTCCGAAGCAAAACTGAAGGCCGACATTTCAGCAAACAGATAATCCACGCACTGTACAAGCGCGCCGTCATCACCCACGAACCCGCCTTTGGTAACCATGGGCAGATCCGGCAGGCGCCCCTGCAGGATATTTCCGCAAGCGGCCAAAGGCAGCACTTCTCCCCGCACACCGAAGCCCTTGCCGCCAAGCCTGCGGATAACGGCCACCGTGACCTCGCCTCCCGAAGAATACAAGCCTCCGATGCGCAATTCCGCGCAATCCAGCAGCCTTTCGGCCATAACCGCCAGCGCGTTGTTTATGCCGCCGGATATTTCCCCGGCCGGCAAGCCAAGGGTTGCGGACAGTTCCGCCAGGGAAAACACGTCACCGGGTTTTTCCGCCGAGCATACTCCAAGCACGGCGGCGTCTTCCGCCCCGGCGCGCACCTTGTCCAGCACAAGCTCAATTTCATCCTGGCGCGTCGCGTCGGAAAGGAACCTCCGCCAGTCTGCGCGCACAATATGCGCCGGATAGGCAAGGCGTAAAGCTTCCATCTGGCGGAACGTCAGTTCGCTCGGGCTGCCGATGACGGCCAGAACCCGCTTCCGTGCTTTCATTGTTCCGGAGGGCAGGCGCACTGCCGCAAGTTCAGCCGTAAAAGGCCCCGGATCAACCGCCAGAACGGGAAAAGACGCGCTTCCGAACGCTTCCGCAATATTTCGGATATCCGTGTCGCTCACGGCGTCACATACCAATATGGAACAACCTTCCCTCACCAGCAGGGAGGCTTCGGCCAGAACAGCCTCCGGCCCGGCCAGCACGGCGGACAGGGCAATCAGCCCGCTCCGGCGTCCGGTCTGCCCCGCGAGAATAGTCTGAACAAAGGAAGAAAAAACGGGCGTAGCCGGGTCTTTGGCAATGGGAGACTGTTCCAGGGGAGTGCCGTGCACGACAAGATAACCCCCGACAACCACGCGCCCGGAGGAAGGATAGGCGGGAACCACCACCGCCACCGCCGGTTCAGCCGGCTGACCGGCGGTTACGTCCATGCCCTGCAGGGCGGCGTCTATCTCCGCTCCAAGGTTGCCGCGCAGGGTGCTGTCAATGCGCTTGGCCATCAGAACCGGTTTTTGGGCGGCAAAAACCATGGAAGCCTTATATACTTTATCCCGGGCGGCTTCGGCCGTAAGCAGGCGGCTGTCCGCGCTGTAGGTGATTGCGGAATACGCGGAAAAACCGGCTTCCCTCCAGCTCTCCAAATCCAGGCAGGTGGCGCTGCAAAAGCCCCTGGTCGTCAGCAAGGCGCCGTCGGCGTTGGCGCCGGTCAGATCATCGGCGATTACAGCAATGTCCATATTTGCCGCTCCTCTTGTACCATGTATCGCTTAAAACTACGCATCCGCTTCGTTTTAAACGCTTTTCCGACAGGCTAAGGCAATTTAACTTTGAGACGCTCCCTTCGGAGCTTTACGGCGAAACATCGCTGCTGTCTTCATCCGTAAGCTGCTGTGCGCAGCAACGGCTGAAGCAAGTTTCGCCTACGCCTGCGGGGCGGGCGGCGGTACCCGCCGCCAGAGCATTTCAACATTTTCAATGTTAAAATGCTCTAACATGTGCGGCCGCAGTATACTATGGAAAATAAAAAATACAACATTGACTTTTTAAAACCATTTTTTTCCGGTTGCTCATCTTGCTCACATAAGCCATCCACTATACGCCCCGGCATCGCGGCTTGTTGCCGTCCGGCGACAAGTCGCTGAGCGGCGACAAAAATTTTCCTGTCTATTTTCATGTATCTTATTGAAAATACACGCTTATCTTGATGAGCACGCTTTTTGCTTCATTATGTTGCCCGTAAGATCATTTTTTCAAAAAGGAGTCAACATGTATAACCTGACGGAAGATCAACTGCTCATCAAAAACATGGCGCGCGAATTTGCCGAAAACGAGGTGCGGCCCATCGCTTCAGCCATAGACAAAGAACATCGCTTCCCCTCCGAATCTCTTCCGCGCATGGCGGAACTGGGAATCTTCGGGTTGACCGTGCCCGAGGAATTCGGCGGTTCGGGGGGCGACGTCACCTCATACATTCTGGTCATTGAAGAATTGGCGCGCGTTTCCGCCACGCATGCGGTCATCCTTTCCGTCCACATATCCGTCTGTTCCCTGCCCATTTTGCAGTTCGGCACCGATGCCCAGAAGAAAAAATACCTTCCGGATCTGGCCTGCGGCAAAACTTTGGGCGCCTTTGCCATTACCGAGGCGGGCGCCGGTTCCGACGCCTCGGGGCAGACGACCTCCGCGGTGCGGAAAGGCTCCGGCTACATCCTGAACGGCACCAAAATCTTCATTACCAACGGCGGCTATGCGGACGTCTTTCTGATTATGGCGGTCACGGACAAGGACAAGGGCATGCGGGGTCTGACCACTTTCATTGTTGAAAAAAACTTCCCCGGTTTCACGGTGGGACAGGCCGAAGAAAAGATGGGCATCTGCGGCTCTTCGACTACGGAGATCATTCTCAAGGACTGTGTGGTTCCGGCGGACAACGTTCTGGGCGGTGAAAACAACGGTTTCAAAGTTGCCATGGGCGCTCTGGACGGCGGACGCATCAGTATCGCCGCGGAGGGCGTGGGGCTGGCCCAGGGCGCTTTGGAGGCCGCCATTGACTACGCCAAACAACGCGTACAGTTCGGCAAGCCTATTGCCGCCAATCAGGGCATCCAGTGGATGCTGGCCGACATGGCGCTGGAGGTGGAGGCTGCCCGCCTGCTGACCTACAACGCCGCGCGCATGAAGGAACAGCATCTGAACTACTCCAAACAGGCCGCCATGGCCAAGCTCCACGCGGCGCAAACGGCCATGGACGTCACCACCAAGGCGGTCCAGATTCACGGCGGCATCGGCTACACCAGAAGCTACCCTGTGGAACGCTATATGCGTGACGCGAAGATTATCGGCATCTACGAAGGCACCAACGAAGTGCAACGCATGGTAATAGCCAAAAACATCCTCGCATAATGGCGACACGGCGATGATTTTACTTTGCCGATGAAATGCCCGGCAAGGATTTGCACGGCAAATCCTTGCCGCACACTTCGACATTTTCAACGTCAAACCGTTCTAAGGAGAAAAATATGGCCACGGTCAGGAAAGGATTCACCTACGACGAGATCAATATAGGGGATTTTGCGGAATTCACCAAAACCCTTACGGAAAGCGACGTACAGGCCTACACGGGCATCACCGGGGATTTCAATGCCGCGCATGTGGACGACGTTTACATGCACGAAAGCCCGCTGGGCAAAAAAATGCAAGGCCGCATAGTCCACGGCATGCTTACGGCAGGGCTTTTTTCCACTGTGCTGGGTGGTTTTCTGCCCGGCAAGGGAACTTTGTACCTTTCCCAAACCTGCATCTTCAAAAAGCCGGTCAAATTGGGCGATACGATCACGGCTCGGGGCGAAGCGGTGGAAAAAATGGAAAAAAATAAAATCCGCATGAAAATGACCGGCGTCAACCAGCGCGGCGAGACGGTCATAGAGGGTGAAGCTCTGGTGACGGCGGCAGCGAACATCAAAGATACCATGTAACAGGAGGTACTTGTAATGCGGTTCATAACAGGCAAGCAGGCAGCGGATCTGATCAAAAACGGCAGTACGGTGGCGGTGGGCGGTTTTGCGGGCTTTGCCGTCCCCGAAGAAATACTGACGGCCATGGAAGAAAAATTTCTGGCCGAGGGCGCGCCGAACAACCTGCATATGGTGTGGTGCGCCGGCATAGGCGACAAGGCGGATCGGGGCATGAACCACTTGGGGCATGAAGGCATGGTGTCGAAGATTTACGCCGGCCATATAGGGCTGGCGCCGAAACTGGGCCGGCTCGTGGCGGAGGAAAAAATTGAATGCTTCATCGTGCCGCAGGGCGTGATCGTGCATGTCATGCGCGCCTCGGCCGGCGGCAAACCCGGCGTGCTGACCCATGTCGGCCTCAAGACCTATGCCGACCCCAGGGTGGAAGGCTGCCGGGCCAACAAGATCACCAAGGGTGAGGCGGCGGAGCTTGTGACTCTGGGCGGCAAGGAGTGGCTGTTCTATAAATCCCTTGCTCCGGACGTGGCCGTGGTTCGGGGCACCACAGCCGACACCCGGGGCAACATTTCCATGGAAAAAGAAGCCATTTTTCTGGAGCAGATCAGCATGGCCTCGGCCGTCAAAAACAACGGCGGCATCGTCATAGCCCAGGTGGAGAGGATAACGGAACACGGCACCCTCAATCCTCAACTCGTCAAGCTGCCCGGCGTCATGGTGGACTACATCGTCGAGGCGTCGCCCAAAAACCACTGCCAGAGTTTTCTGAGTCCGGAATACAACCCCGCCTTTTCCGGAGAAATCCGCGTGCCTGTCGCTTCCCTGCCGGTCATGCCCCTGAACGAGCGCAAGGTCTGCGCCCGGCGGGCGGCCATGGAACTTACGCCAGGCGCGCTGGTGAACCTCGGGATCGGCGTGTCCGAAGGCGTATCCGATATTGCGGCTGAAGAAGGCGTAGCCGACCAGATCACCCTGACCATCGAATCCGGCACCATAGCGGGCATTCCGGCGGGCGGTCTGGGTATAGGAGGGAGTACCAATCCCGACTGCATCATCGATCAGGGCTATCAATTTGACTTTTACGACGGCGGCGGCGTGGACATCGCCTACCTCGGCCTGGCCGAAGCAGACCGGCACGGGAACCTCAATGTCAGCAAATTCGGCGGGCGCGTCGTCGGGCCGGGGGGCTTCATCAACATCTCCCAAAACGCCAAAGCCGTCATCTACTGCGGGACGTTTACGGCCGGAGGGCTCAGGACGCATGTGGCGGACGGCAGGCTGCACATAGACGTCGAAGGCAAAAACAAGAAATTTGTCGATGACGTGGAACAGATCACGTTCAGCGGCGAATACGCGGTTTCGGTCGGCCAAAAGGTCATGTTTATTACCGAGCGCGCCGTTTTCGTCCTGCGCAAGGAAGGCATGGTTCTGACGGAAATCGCGCCGGGCATGAACCTGCAACAGGACATCCTCGCCCATATGAAGTTCACGCCTGTCATCGACGAGAATCTCAAGGAAATGGACGTGCGGATCTTCCGCGACCAACCAATGGGGTTGAAACTGTAACCTAACCATACCACAGCACACCGCGCTCATACAGAACGCCGCCGGGCTTTGCCCGGGGCGGCCTGGAGAACTCAGCCGGAGGCGCGTTCCTCCGGCCGGCTTCCTAAGCTGTTGCCGCTGGTGTTGAAACTGCATCGGAGGAACCATGGTCATTGGAATTGTCATTTCCCTCGCCCTGCTCTGCTGGCTGGCCTACAGAGGGTTCTCGGTCATCGTCTTTGCCCCGCTGTGCGCGATCCTTGCGGCTCTGACCGCGGGCTGGCCCATACTGCCCACTTACACGGACATCTTCATGTCCAAAGGGGTAGTCTTCATCAAGAATTTTTTCCCTCTCTTCCTCTTGGGCGCACTTTTCGGCAAGGTTATGGAAGCGTCGGGCGCGGCCCGGTCAATTGCCCACGCCATCGCCGCCAAGCTGGGGCCGGATAAGGCCATGCTGGCCGTGACCCTGGCCGCCGGCGTTCTTTCTTACGGCGGCGTGAGCGTATTCGTTGTCGCCTTTGCCGTGTATCCTTTCGCCGTCCACCTGTTCCGCGAGTCCAACATTCCCAAGCGGCTCATCCCCGGAACGCTCACTCTGGGCATGTTTACTTTCGCCATGACAGCCTTCCCCGGCACTCCGCAACTCCAGAACATCATCCCGACGCGTTACTTCGGCACCGACACCTTTGCCGCGCCCGTCCTGGGCATCGTGGCCGGTCTGCTCATGCTCGGGTTGGGCACCATCTGGCTGGAATACCGCAAACGTAAAGCCATAGCCGCGGGTGAGGGCTATGGCGAAGGACATAAAAACGAACCCGAAGACAGCGAGCAGACCTACATGAACCCCGCTCTGGCCTGTCTGCCTCTGATCGTGGTGCTGGGTCTCAACCTGTACCTGACCAACGTCATTCCCACCTGGGAACCTCCGGCGCAGGAAATTTTCGCAGGGGTGAACCCCAAGACGTCGGCAGCCATATGGGCGCTGATCATCGCCATCTTCTGCGGAGTTCTCATCGCCGTTGCCGTCGGGTTCAAAAACATGAAATCCGTGGACAACGTATCCTCCGTACTCAGCGCCGGGGCCATAGGCTCGCTGCTGACCATCATGAACACGGCCACGGAAGTCGGCTACGGGAGCGTTGTGAGTTCCCTGCCGGGGTTCAAGAGCATTTCGGAATTCCTCATGAGCATAGACCCGGGCACGCCGCTCATCTCCGAGGCCATTACCGTCAACGTGCTGGCCGGCATAACCGGTTCGGCCTCGGGAGGCATGGCCATAGCCCTGGAGGCCATGGGCGCGCGCTACCTGGAATGGGGAAACATGATCGGGCTGGATCCTCAAGTGTTGCACCGCATAGCCTCTCTGGCTTCAGGCGGTTTGGACAGCATGCCGCACAACGGCGCGGTCATAACGGTGCTGGCCATCTGCGGGTTGACGCACAAACAATCCTATGCCGATATCTGCGTATGTACGCTGCTTATCCCGGTAGCCGTAAACTTTGCCGTTATCCCCGTCTACAGTCTGTTGATGTAGTACGCTGTAACATTGTAACATTAGACGGTGTACTGGCCGCCGGGCGGACAAGCCCGGCGCGCCGTTTTGAACCATATATTGCTGCGCCGGACGTGAAGTCCGGCTTGCTCCGCCGCCATTTGCCGGCGCGGCGGCTTATGCTGCCAGCGCGGGCATAGCCGTCACCCCCGCCTACAGCCTGTTGGCGCAGACCGGGGGAGACGGATCTCTCCGCCGCTGGCGCGGTCGTTTTTCCCGGGTTCTTTTCCGCTTTGTGCGCTTTCATCCGCGTACCGTTTAACTTTTTTATACAGGGTCGCGCGGTGTATTCCCAAGGCGTCCGCGGCGGCGCTGTAGTCGTTGTCGAAACGTTTCAGCGCGTGCAGTATGCTTTCCCGCTCTGCGTCGCTCAGCAGCACATCCAAGGGAACTCCGGCGGTTTTGTGCGGATAGGGTGGCTTTTTCCGGCCGATCATTTCGGCGGGAAGGTGCTGTTCGTCGATTAGGTTGCCCTCCGCCACTATAAAAGCGTGCAAAACGGCGTTGCGCAGTTCACGCACATTGCCGGGCCAGGTATATTTTTTTAACGCTTTGGCCGCTGCGCGGGAAACAATTTTATTTGCCTCATACTGTTGATTCATCTGGGCAAGATAAAATTCCACAAACTGGGGAATATCCCCCTTGCGCGCGCGCAGCGGCGGTAATTCCAGACGGATGACGTTCAGGCGGTAATAAAGATCATCACGAAATGTTTTTTCATTCACCAACTTGAGAATATCCCGGTTGGTTGCCGCTATTATACGCACGTCAATCTTCTTCGGAGCCACTCCGCCGAGGCGTTCAACTTTGCCGTCCTGCAGCACGCGCAGCAGTTTTGCCTGCATCGCGCAGGGAAATTCGGCTATTTCATCAAGGAACAGCGTGCCCTTGTCCGCCAGTTCTATTTTACCGGGTTTGCCTCCTTTGCCCGCTCCGGAAAACGCGCCCGGAGCATAGCCGAATAGTTCGCTCTCCAGAAGCTCGCCGGGAATGGCCGCGCAATTTACCTCCACCAGAGGTTTTCCGGCCCTGGGCGAAGCATTGTGGATGGCGTGCGCGAACACTTCCTTGCCCGTGCCGGTTTCACCGAGCAACAGGACGGCAAGATCGTACCCGGCTATCTTCCGCGCGGACTTGCGTAATTCGGCCATGCCGGGATCCGTGCCGATGATGGAATCAAAGGTAATGCGGCTGTTGCGGCAGGCGTTGAGCTGCTTCTTGTACCCCTGCGCTTCCGCATAGAGTTTGCCGAGGCGTTCGTTGACTTCGCTTGTCTGATCTATGAAACGTATCTGGGCTATCGCCCCTACGGTCTTGTCGCCGTCCACCACCGCCGCCCGGCTTGTCAGCACACCCACCAGATCGCCTTTTATATGATGGATTGCATCAATGTCCGTCAGGCGCTTTTCTATAATCGTGAGCATCTTGGTTGTCGGGATAATTTCCCGAACCGGCTTGCCGATGGCGTCTTCCCGCTTGATGCCGAGAAAATCGCAGTACGCGGCGTTGATTTCCACTATGCGTCCGCCGGCGTCGACCCCCAGAACACCGTCCGTTGAAATGTCCATGTATTTTTTGAACATGAGCGAGCGCAACGTATGTTCCTTGACTCGTGCAACCATGATATACCTCTTACGCCAAATTCCCCGCCAAATTTACGTCAGGGCTGTTCGACTTTGAAAAATCGTACTGCCCTACTTTTTGTATTTTCCGGTAAAACTTGCTTTTCTCTTCTCAGCGAAGGCCCTTGTGCCTTCGTCATGGTCTTCTGTGGCGAAACAATGGCCGAACACAAAGGATTCAAAGCGGAAACCCGACCTCAGATCCATATCAAGGCCGTGATTGATCGCCGCCTTGGCCAGCCTGACCGCTGTCGGCCCGTTTTTGTTGATGTCGGCCGCCAGCTTTTTACAATAATCCAACAGTTCGGCGTGCGGCACCACGGCCTCGCAGAGACCGATGCGCAAGGCTTCGTCGGCTTTGATGTTCTTCCCGGTGAAAATAAGGAGCTTGGCCGCGCCCCTGCCCACAAGCCTGGGCAGGCGCTGGGTTCCGGCAAAACCGGGGATGAGTCCCAGTCCGACTTCCGGCTGCCCGAAGACGGCCCGTTCGGAAGCGATTCTGATGTCGCAGGCCATCGCCACTTCCGTACCTCCTCCCAGGGCGTAGCCGTTCACAGCGGCTATGACCGGCTTCTCCAGTTCCTCAATCTTCTGGAGCAGGGCTGTGCCGGCGTAGGCGTACAGCTTCCCTTCCTCCACGTTCATGGCGGACATGTCCTTGATGTCTCCGCCGGCAATAAAGGCCTTGTCCCCGGCTCCGGTCAGGATCACCGTATACACGGAGTCGTCGGCCGCCAGGACGTCCAGGATCTCATTCAGTTCCTTCAGCACAGGATAATTCAACGCATTCAACGCTTTGGGTCTGTTAAAAGAAACAATTGCCGTTTTCTCTTCTACTGAAATCAGAAAGTTCTCCCATTGTTGCATACTCCACTCCTCCAGGGCAGTTTAATTTTGAGACGCTCCTTCCGGCGCTTGACGGCGAAACATCGCTGCCGGCTTCATCCGTGGCTTCCTTCGTCGCAACGGCTGAAGCCGGCGCTGCTACATGCGGGCTTCCAGGTGTTATTCCGTTTCTCAAGTAAACATGTTTTTATGTTTGATTGAGAAATGGAATAACAGAGTACTAATCGCCTCCTGCAATTCATCCCCGGAGTGCAAGTAGTGACGGGTTCAGCCAAAGCTTGTGCCGCCCCTGCGCAATCCGGAGGAGAATAGACGGTGGGTGGGAAATCGGACTTGAAGAAGACGATTCACATACAAGACAACAACAAAAAATGTCCTGCTCCCTCGGGAAACAGGACAAAATAAGTAATAAAAAGCGTTATCGTCCGCCAGTAAAAGATGCGTTATAATAAGAGTTGAGAGAGAGAGAGAGAGAGAGAGAGAGAGAGCAAGAACCGTACCAAATTATTCATACGACAGGCACAATCGAAAAGAATGTTGGCGGTATAGGTGAAAAAACATTCCGTTGGCCGGCTGTGAACCATACGCGCTTTCCTCACGCGCCCGTGCGGGGCGCGACGATAAGATGCAACCGGTTTCAATCCACGCGCCCGTGTGGGGCGCAACAGGAATGAAACTATCTCATCTGAACACACCAATGTTTCAATCCACGCGAAAGTCAAAGATGGTTGCTGTAATTTGAGGTAGTTCCGGCATTTTGTCAAGGCTTTTTCTGTAGTAGTCGGGTTCCTCACCGGCCAATTCATGCGCCGCATAATTCATCATATCCTTTGATCGCGACACACGCGTAAACGCGCCCGAGGCTGCCGGCACCACGGCTGAAGCAAGTTTCGCCTACGCCTGCGGAGCGGGCGGCGGTGCCCGCCGCCAGAGCACTTCGACATTTTCAATGTCAAAATGCTCTGGTTGTCTTCCCGGATGGGGGACTATTTTTGCCGTTTTGGCCCGTAAGTTGCATCTAACCACGGCAACAAGCTTTTTTCCACTGGAGGTTTTATGCAAAACGGCATGTTTAGCGGGCTTTTCGGCGCTTTGACCAATGAACACCGCATGAATTCCATTGCCAACAATTTGGCTAACGTCAATACCGTAGGCTACAAACGCGACGCGCTGGCTTTTCGCAACACCTTTATCATGTTCGCCCATGACCTGATCATGGAACCGGTCATGAGCGCGCGTTCAGAAAAGCTTTTTCCGGAACCGCATCACGCTTCCAGAGTGCGCATGGCGGTGGCCCAGGTAAACTTTGAACAAGGCGGTCTCAAAGGTACAGGCAACCCCCTGGATGTGGCCATTTCCGGCGAGGGTTTTTTCAAGTTCCGCACCCCTCAGGGCGATTATTACAGCCGCAACGGACATTTCCGTCTGGATTCGGCTGGGACGCTCGTAACCGACCAGGGGTTCCCGGTTCTGGGAGGTGACGACGTAATCGTGATTCCGCCGGGAATTGCCAACCTGACCATTGCTGAAGACGGCCGCATTTTCGGCGACAATACCCTTCTCGGACAGCTTGGCATAGTGAATGTTGAAGATGCCTCGACCAATCTGGAAAAGCTTGGCGGGAACATGTTTCGCCCCCGCGGAGGAGAGGTGGCGGAAATTGAAACGGAGGCTGTACTGGCCCAGGGTTTTCTGGAAATGCCCAATGTGGATGTGGTTTACGAAATGGTCAACATGATTGAAGCCCAACGCCAGTACGAGGCTTATCAGAAAGTAATGCAGACCAGTGACAGCATGGATCGTGAAGCCACTACCAAGGTCGGCAGAAACAGATAGAGCATTTTGACGTTGAAAATGTTGAAGTGCTCCGGCGCCGGACAGGAACCGGCAGGAGGATATAATCATGATGCGCTCTCTTTGGACCGCCGCCAGCGGCATGGTGGCCCAGCAACTTAACATTGACGTTATTTCAAACAATCTGGCCAACGTGAATACAACGGGGTTCAAAAAGAACCGGGCCGAATTTGAAGATTTGATGTACCAGAATCTGAAAATAGCGGGTTCCATCACCGGAACCGGCGGCGACCAGCAAATCCCCGTGGGCATCCAGGTGGGTATGGGTGTACGCGCGCTCAGCGTAGCCAAGGAATTTTCCCAGGGCGACTACCAGAACACCAACAACCCCCTGGATTTGGCCGTTGAAGGTGACGGCTTCTTTCTGGTGCAGGTGAATGGAGAAGATATGTATACCCGGGCGGGAGCCTTTAAACTCAATCAGGACGGCACAGTGGTTACAGCCAACGGGTATGTTCTCCAACCGGAATTTACCGTGCCTCTGGAAACCAAAAATATCGTGGTTACGGAAAACGGCCATATCTCGGCTCTGGACAATATGGGCCAGGAACTCGCCGGGGCGGATATTCCCCTGTATACTTTCATCAACCCCGCCGGGCTTATCGCCAAAGGCCGCAATATTTACAGCGTATCGGAAGCTTCGGGCGAAGCTCAGGAAGGCGTGCCTGGGGAAGACAATACCGGCACCATTGCCCAGGGATTTCTGGAAATGTCCAATGTGGAAGTGGTGGATGAAATGGTCAACATGATCGTCGGGCAGCGCGCTTATGAAATGAATTCCAAAGCGATTCAGACTTCGGATTCCATGCTCCAGACGGCAATCCAGCTCAAACGCAGTTAACCGGCGAAATTTAGAGCGTTTTAACATTGAAAATGTTGAAAATGTTGAAATGCTCTGGCGGCGTGCACCGCCGCCCGCCCCGCAGGCGTAGGCGAAACTTGCTTCAGCCGTTGCTGCGCACAGCAGCTTACGGATGAAGACAGCAGCGATGTTTCGCCGTAAAGCGCCGGAGGGAGCGTCTCAAAGTTAAATTGCCTTAAGATTTTCGCCGCAAGGCATAAACATCGCGAGGCGCGATTTTTATCCGGAACCCGGATTACAGGAGGTAAACATGGGCAAGAGAAGCCTGCTTATCGTTATGTCGCTCAGTTTGCTGGGCATTGGCCTTATGTCCGGCCTACCCGCCCATGCGGCCGCGCTTGCGGGTACCCCTTACGTCTCCGGCAGCGCTCAGGATCTTCCCTGGCGTTTACGCATACTTGAAGCGGCCGTGGCGCGGGATTCCGTGATTGCTCTGGGGGAGATTGCCGTGCCTGTGGGCGAAATGGATCCGGCTTTGTGGCAAAAGCTGGCTGAAACCAAGCTCTGGGCCGCGCCTGAAGAAAGCGGCAGACCCATGAACCTTACTCGTCCGCGTTTGCAGCAGGCCATGGTGGAAAGCATGGGTTCCGATTTTGCCGCCCTGTGCCTTTACCCCCCTTCCCTCGTGATTCAGCGCGCAGGCACGGTATTGGGAGCCGCCGAAGTGCAGGCCGTGGTTGTCAAAGCCTTGACGCCTTATTTGGCTTCTTTGCCCGGAGAAGCTCTCTTAAGTGATTTTCGTCTGCCCGGCACGGTTTTTTTAGCCCACCCCCGGCAGACCCTGCTTTTGGAATCCCCGCAAAACTTCGCTCCGGGCAGGCTCAGCCTAAGGCTGACCGTGCGCGAGCTGGACGGCAGCGTGGTGAAACGGCTCACCGGCACTGTCTTTGTTGAATGCTGGGCCACAGTGCCCTGCGCGAACACGCCGCTCAACCGCGACGAAACGCTTGACCCGGACAAAATTACTTTTATGCGCAAAAATCTGGCCCTGCTGCGCGGAGAACAGGTCTGGGACGGCAAAGGCGGCCCCTGGAGGCTTACCCGCGCTGTTCTGCCGGATCAACCGATCCTGCTTGGCGACCTCACGCATCTGCCCACAATTTCCAGAGGCAGCAAAATTACCCTGGTCTATAAAGGGCAAAGCATACGTCTGCGCGCAAAGGCCGAAGCTCTGGCTGACGGGGTGAAAGGAGAAAACATACCGGTGCGTAATCTGTCCAGCAAAAAACAACTGTATGCCGTGGTTTGGGATGAAAGCACGGCCGTAATTGAATCCGGCCCGCACACTCTGGCCTTCGGCGGAAGCTAGCCCAGCGCGCCGCAGTCTCAAGCTTCAAGTACGGCAGATGAAAAAAATTCATCAATCGAATTATAACAATTCAATAAAAATACAAAGGTAAAAACAAATGAAAACTTCACCGCAAAACGCAGCCGATCTGCCCAAGGCCGTCGCCTTGCTCGCGTTGCTGGCCCTGTCCGCCGCCCTTGCCGGCTGCAATGCCTCAAGCATGACGCCTACGCCCGCGCCTACCATCACCCCGGTGCAAAATTACCCTGAACCGCAGGACAGGTACAGCAACCCCGGTTCAATTTTCAGTGAATCCTCGTCCAATATGCTGTTTGAAGACAACCGCGCCCGCCGCATTGGCGACATCCTGCTGATAAAAATTGTGGAAAACACCAAGGCCAAGCACAAAGCCGACACCACCGCCGACAGAACCAGCAATATCGGGCTTGGGGTGACTTCCTTGCTGGGCTTCAGTTCGGTCAGACCTTTGGGCGTGGGCGGGAGCCTGGCCGGAACACTTGGCGATGACCCCATGATCGGCGCGAAAAGCTCATCCGACCTGAACGCCACCGGTGAAACCAAACGGGAAAATTACGTGACCACAACCATCGGCGCGCGCATTATCAACGTGCTGCCCAATAATGTGCTGCAAATAGCCGGCGCGAGGGAAATTCAGGTGAATGAGGAAACCGAATACATGGTTGTGACCGGACTGGTGCGCGCCGACGACGTACTTTCAGACAACTCCGTGCTCTCGACCCAACTGGCGGAATCCAAAATTTCTTACTACGGCAAAGGCGCCCTGGCCGACAAGCAAAAATCCGGCTGGCTGATCAGGCTCCTTGACAACATCTGGCCGTTCTAATTCGTCGATATGGAAATTCCAAAGGGGCCGGAGCCCCTTTGGAAAGCCGGCATCAGCAGTTGGAACACGCGCAGCGGGAAGTCGCGGCCATACGTTCAGCATGGCTCATGCCTGCAAGGTCAAGCACTTTTTTCAGGTCAAGATGCAAAGCCGCGGCCAGGCGCGTGCCGTAATCCTTGTCCGCAAGGCAGCAGTGCGCGCAGTGCCGGTATTTGACGTTATCGGTGACCGGGGAAATATTTCTGACGGTATTTTCAATCAGCAGTTGTTTCTTGTCTTCTGTCATCAATCTGTACAAATCGCCAGGCTGGTAGAAACAATTGTCCGTCTGGTCGTCTTTTGGTTCATAACTGTTCAGGGCGCCCTGAATTTCCAGCGGGGGTTCCTTGTATTCCGGCTGTTCGGCCCACTCCCCGGCGCTGTTCGGCTGATAACCGGGCGTTGCGCCAAAATTGCCGTCCACGCGCATCTGGCCGTCGCGGTGGTAGGAGTGAGTATGGTTTTTGGGGGCATTGACCGGAATGGAATGAAAATTGATCCCCAGCCGGTACCGCTGCGCGTCTCCGTAGGAGAAAAGCCTGCCCTGCAACATTTTGTCAGGGGATAAACCCAGGCCCGGAACAATGTTTGCGGGGTTGAAAGCGGACTGTTCCACATCCGCGAAATAATTTTCCGGGTTACGGTTCAGTTCCATCACTCCAAAAGGAATGAGCGGATATTCCTTCTGGCTCCAAACTTTGCTCAGATCAAAGGGATTTTCCTTATGCTTGTCCGCCTGATCCTCGGTCATAACCTGAATAAAAAAATCCCATTTGGGGAAATCCCCCTTTTCAATGGCTTCAAATAAATCTCTCTGGTGGCTTTCCCGATCTTTGCCCGCCAGTTCTTCAGCCTGGCGATCCGTTAAATTTTTGATGCCCTGGCGGGTGTGCCAGTGGTATTTTACCCAGGTACGCTTATTTTCCGCGTTGACCATGCTGTAGGTATGGCTGCCGAAACCGTGCATATGGCGGTAAGAGGCAGGGATGCCACGGTCGGACATGGTAATGGTAACCTGATGCAGAGCTTCGGGCAGCATGCTCCAGAAATCCCAGTTGTTTTGCGCCGAACGCATATTCGTTTTGGGATCGCGTTTTACGGCATGGTTCAGATCAGGAAAACGCAGGGGATCACGCAGAAAAAACACCGGGGTATTGTTGCCTACAAGATCCCAGTTGCCATCCTCGGTATAAAACTTGACGGCAAATCCGCGGATATCGCGTTCAGCGTCAGCCGCTCCCCTTTCCCCCGCCACAGTGGAAAAACGCACAAAAACATCCGTGCTTTTTCCTATAGCGGAAAAAATTTTCGCCCTGGTGTACTTGCGGATGTCATGCGTTACGGTAAAGGTTCCGAAAGCACCGGAACCTTTGGCGTGCATACGGCGTTCGGGAATAACCTCCCGGTCGAAATGGGCGAGTTTTTCAATAAACCAGGGGTTTTGCAGCGCCATCGGGCCACGCAAACCGGCGGTAACCGAGTTCGTGTTGTCCGCTACCGGCGCGCCGGCCGCGGTGGTAAGCTTCTTCGCATTGTTTTCAGCCATGTTGCCTCCCTAAAATTATCAGTAATTGTTCCTATTACCAATTTTTACTACACGGCAATCGCGTCCCCGTCAATTTTTTAAAAATTTTACGACATCCATATCCTGCAAACTGTCAAAACATATGCTTAACCGCTGGCATATGCAAAATCCCGTCAGCAAAAACAAAACCCCGATCCTCGGGGTTTTGTCAGGGCAGACGCATCTTACTTTCTTTATTCTATCAGTCTTCTTTCAGTCTTCTTTCCTGTCGGCCTCGGCGGCGTTATTTTCGCTGTTTTCCTTACCTTCTTCAAATTTCTGTTTCAGAATATCGCCCAGAGTCTGTCCGCCGTCAGGGCCCGCGCTGTGAAAATCTTTGAGGGATTTTTTGGCGGCGGGTTTTTCGCTTTCTTCCTTGAGCTGTTTGATCGAAAGGCCAAGGCGCCGCTCTTCGGCTGAAACATGGATGACCTTGGCTTCTATGCTCTCGCCTTCTTTATAAAGCTCCGCCGGGCTTTTTATCTTTTTGCTGCTTATTTCGGAAACATGCACCAAGCCTTCAATGCCTTCCTGCACTTCCACAAACAGGCCGAAATCCGTAATATTGGTGATGGTGCCGTTCACAGCGGAACCCACCGGATATTTATCCGGCACGTAACCCCAAGGGTCTTCGTGCAGTTGTTTAATGCCCAGAGTAAATTTTTCGTTTTCCTGGTCAACGGTCAAGACCTTGGCCTGCACCACATCGCCGACCTGGAACATCTCGCTGGGATGGCGGATTTTCTTGGTCCAACTGATGTCCGACACATGGATGAGGCCGTCAATGCCGTCTTCAATCCCGATAAACATGCCGAATTCGGTAATATTTTTAATAGTGCCTTCCAGAATGGTTTCTTCCGGATATTTAACAGCCACAACTTCCCAGGGGTTTTCCTTGATTTGCTTCATGCCCAAAGAAATACGCTTTTTGGAGGGATCAACTCCCAGTACCACCACTTCCACCTCATCGCCGGCATGCACCATCTGCGAGGGGTGACGCAGTTTTCTGGTCCAGGACATTTCAGATATGTGCACAAGGCCCTCCACCCCGGGTTCCAGTTCCACAAACGCCCCATAGTCCACCAGATTGGTAATTTTACCCTTGAGAGTGGCATTTATCGGGAACTTGCCGGTAATATCCTGCCAGGGATCTTCCACAAGCTGCTTGAGGCCGAGAGAAACCTTGTTGTTTCCGCGATCAAAGGAAAGCACGCGCAATTCCAGTTCCTGCCCAAGAGAAACCAGTTCTTTGGGGTGGCGGATGCGCTTCCAGGACATGTCCGTAATATGCAAAAGTCCGTCCAGACCGCCCAGATCGACAAATACCCCATATTCTGTAATATTTTTCACCCGGCCCTTGACCATTTGCCCTTCCGCCATGGTGGTCAGGAGATCCTGGCGTTTGAAATCACGATCTTCTTCCAGCAACACGCGGCGGGACACAATGACATTACTGCGCCGGCGGTTGATTTTAAGCACGCGGAACTCAAATTCCTGATTCACCAGCGCGTCCATATCGGGCACCGGGCGCAAATCCACGTGAGAACCGGGCAAAAAGGCTTCTATGCCGTCAAGATCGACAGTATAGCCGCCTTTAATCCTCCGGACTATACGTCCTTTACAGATTCCGCTTTGTTCCAGCACGTTTTCCAACTGGTCAAACACTTGCAAACGCTTGGCTTTTTCATACGACAAGATAATGGAACCTTCCTGTTCGTTTTTGCGCACCACAAAAACGTCCATCTTGTCGCCGACCTTGACATTAATTTCGCCGGACGGAGCCGCGAATTCGGAAAAGGGAATCTGGCCTTCGGACTTAAAATTAACGTCCACCAGCACATAATCGCCGTCCACGCGCACCACCTCGCCCTTGACAATGGAACCTTCTTCCAGATCGCCGAAATCAGGGTTAAGGTAGTTTTCCAGGGCGCTTTCAAAGCTGAGCTCGCCCTCCAGGTATTGATCCTGTGCCGTGTTCTGTTTTGAAGTGACAGTCATTAAATTTGTTCCTCCACCACTAATTTCCTTTACGGTTCGGCTCTAATATCAGAATCACAAAAATTAAACAACATGAAAATAATATTTTAGAACATTTTGACATGAAAATAGTATTTTAGAGCAGACAGACAGGAGGAAAAATGATGCAACAGTTCATTGCCCACATTGCCGAGGGCGGCAAACGGAAGCAATCGGTGCGGGAACATCTCGTTGCCGTTAGTAAGCTGGCGGGAGAATTTGCGGCCAAAGCCGGGCTTGCTCAGGCAGGCAGGCTGTCAGGATTTCTGCATGATTTCGGCAAGTATTCCGGCGCGTTTCAGGACTACATCCGCCAATGCGCGAAAAATTCCACCCGGACGGCGGATCAGGATAACGACGAATACCAGTATTCTGCTCCGGGCAAGGGGAAAATAGACCATTCGACCGCCGGAGCCCAACTGGTCTGGGAGCGCTTCCGTCGCTATGCCCTCAAAAGTCCGCACTACGCGCAGATGCTCGCTCTGGCTGTCTGCTCGCACCATTCCGGTCTTATCAATTGCCTTGACCAGGATGGAGAAGAGGTTTTCCGCAAACGCATGCGGAAAGAAGACGCCAAAACCCATCTGGCGGAATGCCGAACCAGCGTGGATGCCGATGTGCTTGAAGAAATCAGGGTTTTGATGCAAAAGCCTCTTCTCCTGGAAATGCGGGAACGTATTGCCGCCATCACCCGAAGACAGGGAGAAGCGGACAGTGGCCGTCTGTCCGACGACGAAAAATATGATCATGCCAACGCCGCTCCTTTCACTTTGGGACTTCTGGCCAGATTTCTGCTCAGCTGCCTGCTGGACGCCGACCGCATAGACAGCGCGGAGTTTGAAAATAAAGACTATGCCGCATTGCGCTCCCGTCTCGGCCCGCCGGACTGGCCACTGCTCATTTCCCGCCTCGAACAAAAGCTCGCCGGATTTTCCGGCGCCAATCCTCTGGCGGGCATACGCTCCGGCATTGCCGACCATTGCGCCGCCAGGGGTGAAGCGGGCAATGGCATCTTCACCCTGACCGTGCCCACCGGCGGCGGCAAGACCCTGTCCTCCCTGCGTTTCGCCCTGGCTCACGCGCGCCGGCACACGCTCGACCGCGTGATCTACGTCATTCCGTATACGACGATTATCGACCAGAACGCCGCCGAGGTTCGCGCCATTCTGGAACAGGGTGAAGAACCGGGCACCGTTGTGCTGGAGCAACACTCCAATCTCCTGCCGGACAAGGAGAGCTGGCAGAACAAACTGCTGGCCTCCAACTGGGACAGCCCCATCGTCTTCACGACCATGGTGCAGTTTCTGGAAAGCTTGTTCGGGGCAGGAACGCGCAGCGCGCGGCGCATGCATACTCTGGCCCGCTCGGTACTCATTTTTGACGAGATCCAGACCCTGCCGCCGACCTGTGCGCATATGTTCTGCAATGCCGTGAATTTCCTTGTGCATGACTGCGGATCGACCGCTCTGCTCTGCACGGCCACCCAACCTCTGCTCGGCAGCCTCCCCTCTCCGTACAAAGGGCAGTTGCCTCTCACACCCGAGTCCGAGATCATGCCGGATGTTCCCGGACTGTTCCAGCAACTGCGCCGGGTAACCTTCCACAACCACTGTCTGACCCCAATGGATGGACAGGCCATTGCCGAGCTTGCCCGGAATGAGGCCCGGGATTCTGGTTCCTGCCTTGTGGTCGTCAACACGAAAAAATGGGCGGATCGCCTGTACCGCCTCTGCGCGAAAGAAGACGGAACACGCGTCTTTTATCTCAGTACCTTGCTGTGCCCGGCTCACCGCCTGAAAATTCTGGATTGCCTGGAACACGCCCTTGACGCCGGGGAACGGGTCATCTGCATCAGTACGCAACTCATTGAGTGCGGGGTGGACATCAGCTTCGGCTCGGCCATCCGCTTTGCCGCCGGTCTGGACTCCATCCTGCAGACCGCCGGGCGCTGCAACCGGCATGGAGAACGGCCCAACGGACGGGTGCATATCGTTATCGTGCCGGAGGGCGAGGAAAACCTGGATTCTCTGCCCGCCATCCGGGACGGCAAACGGAGTTTTTTCCGCCTGATGCGCGAAGGAAATCCTCTGTTGCTGACTCCCGGAGCCGACCTCAACCAGCCGGATCTGATCCGCCGGTATTTCGCCTATTATTTTTACAAACAGGCCGAAAATATGCGCTACCCCGTATGCGTCGGCAACAGCGGAAGAAAGGAAAGCCTGCTCCGGCTGCTGGGCCGAAATGACCGCAATCCCGGATTCAAGCCGGGCGTCAAACTTCTCCAGCAACCCTTTGCCGGGGCCGCCGCATTGTTCCGGCCCATTGACGCGCCGACCCAGGGCGTTCTTGTGCCGTACGAACGTGGCCGGGAAATCATCGCGGAACTGGCCTCGACATCGGGCCTGTACAAAAAAAAGGACTTGCTGCGCGAGGCGCAGCGCTATACAGTCAACGTCTACCCGAACATGCTGGACAAACTGTGCCGCAACAATGCCATTACTGTGTTATCTGCCACGGGCCTTTTGTGTCTGAATGAGGGATGGTACAGCGCCGATGCCGGCGTTTGCGCCGAACCCGTCGGTGAAACGGCCGTAAATCTCTGCTGAATACGGGAGGGAAGATGGACAACGACATTTCTTTTTTTGTCTACGGCCGGTACGCCCTGTTCTCCGATCCGGTAACCCGGGTCGGGGGAGAAAAATGCTCTTATCACATTCCCACTTATGAAGCTCTGAAAGGAATAGCAAAATCCATCTATTGGAAGCCTGCATTCATTTGGCTTATTGACGCTGTACGCGTTCTGAAGCCGATACGTACCCAGACCAAAGGGGTGAAACCGCTGCGCTACGGCGCCGGCGGCAGCGACCTCTCCCTGTACAGTTACCTGTCCAACGTGGCCTATGAGGTCAGGGCCCATTTTGAATGGAACGAATACCGGCCGGAACTGGCCAATGACCGCGTGGACGGCAAACACTACGAAATAGCCCGGCGTATGCTGGAGCGCGGCGGCCGCCAGGACATCTTCCTCGGCACGCGCGACTGCCAGGGCTATGTGCAGCCCAGCCGTTTCGGCGAGCATGCCTTCGAATACGATCCTCCGCCCGAACTGGCCTTCGGACTCATGTTTCACGGCTTTGACTACCCGGATGAAACCGGAGAAAACGAATTGCGCGCCCGCTTCTGGCGTCCGGTGATGCGCAGGGGATCGTGGAGTTTCCCAGGCCGGAGGACTGCGCAATCCGCAAGTCCATACGGCCCATGCAGGCGAAACGCTTCACTCCGGGCGACAATTATCGCAGTGTGCAGGAGGAGGCCGTGCTATGAGCTGGTTTCAAAAACTGTACGCCACCTATGAACATTGCGCGGACAACCCGGCATTTGCCGGGGACAAATCCCCCCTGTGCCCGGTGGGCCATATCAGCCAGCAGGCGCATATTCTGGTGACAATCAACGGCCGGGGAGAATTTCTGCGGGCCGAGTTCCTGAACAAGGAGCAGGTAATTATTCCGGCAACGGAAGATTCCGCCGGGCGAACCAGCGGTGCGGCCGCCCACCCTTTGGCCGACAAACTCCACTATTGCGCCCGTGACTATGCGGGTGGAAAAGAAAACCGTTTTCCCCTGTATGAAGCGGAATTGTCCGGCTGGTGCGCCTCGCAGCATGCTCACCCCAAAGCCTGCGCGGTCTTGGACTATGTGCGCAAGGGAACTTTGGCGCGTGATCTGACCGACTCCGGAATACTCCAGGCAAGTTCCGACGGAACATTGCTTACCGATGCGCCTGAAGAAAATCCGTCCCCTCTTTTCAAGGTACTGATTGCCAAAAAAGTCGGCGGTAAAACCGTTAAAGAGCAGGGCGATGCCCTGGTCTGCTGGCGCGTGGAAATTCCCGGAGAACTGGAAGCGGATACCTGGAAAGACAAGACCATGCATCAGTCATGGATCGCCTACGACAGTTCCCGAATGCAAGAAAAGAATATCTGCATGGTCAACGGAAACCGCCTGCCTGTAGCCGGGCAACATCCGCGCAATATCCGCCGCTCCGGCGACGGCGCCAAGCTCATTTCTTCCAACGACACCTCCGGCTTTACCTTTCGGGGAAAATTCGAAGAAGCCTCCGAGGCTTGTACGGTCAGCTACGAAATCAGTCAAATGGCCCACAGCGCCTTGCGCTGGCTTATCGCCCGGCAGGGATACCGTAACGGCGATCAGGCCATTGTGGCTTGGGCCGTGAACGGCGAAGCCATTCCGGATCCACTCGGCGATGCCTGGTTGCAGGAGGATCAATTCCCTGATGAGGAATTCCCTGATAATGACGCGCCGGATCATCCTGAAGCGCCGGAAGAGCGCATGGAGTCGGGGCCGGATCATACCCGCGATGCGGGCGCGAGTTTTGCCGACCAGTTGAATCGGGCGTTCAGGGGCTATAAGGCCAAGCTTGAACCCACGGACGAGATTGTGTTACTGGGTTTGGACTCGGCCACGCCAGGCCGTATTTCAGTCACGTTTTTCCGCGAACTTGCCTGGTTCGACTATTTGGGCAGGCTGAAAAAGTGGCAGGCAGACTTTGCCTGGCTGCTGCACCGGAGAGTTCCTCAGGAAAAAGACGGAAAACGGGGTTTTATCGGGATCCGGAAGGTCTGCGCCCCCGGGCCGGAGGAGATATGCTTTGCCGCATACGGCGGACGAGCCGATGAAAAACTGAAACACGCCACTGTCGAGCGGATTCTTCCCTGTATTGCCGATGCCTCTCTCCTGCCCCGGGATCTGGTGGAGAGCGCCGTTCGCCGCGTCTGCAACCGGGCGGGTCTGGAACGCCGGGAGTGGCGGACTATTCTCGGCATAGCCTGCGGCCTGTACAGAGGATATTGCGCCAGACACCTCAAGCCCGAAAAAAGGAGAAACTATTCCATGGCTCTTGACGAGACGATCAACTCCCGCGACTACCTGTTCGGCCGCCTGCTGGCGGTTGCCGAGTATGTCGAGCGCAACGCCCTGGATACGGCGGAGGAAAAACGCCCGACCAACGCGGAACGCCTGATGCAGCGTTTTTCCGACCATCCCCGCTCAACCTGGCTCACCCTGGAAAAGCAAATCAATCCCTACATGCAACGTCTGCAGACCAATGACAGAACACGCAAAACCTGCTTTTACTGCAAAAAGCTTCTTAGGAACATCTGCGATCTGTTCGCGCCGGAAGACTTCGCTTCCGACACCAGGCTCTCCGGAGAATTTCTCCTCGGCTACCATTGCCAGATGTCGGCCCTGTACACAAAACACTCATCCCCCGAAACCCCCTCGGAAGCCCCTAAGGAGAACGCCCATGAGCAGCCTGCAAAAGAAAATTGACTTTGCCGCCATTCTACTGGTCAATCGCGCCAACCCCAATGGCGATCCTCTTAACGGGAACAGGCCGCGCACGGACTATGACGGATATGGGGAAATATCCGATGTCTGCCTCAAGCGCAAAATTCGCGACCGCCTGCAGGACGCCGGGCAGGCCGTATTTGTTCAGTCCGATGACCGGAAAATCGATGACATGGTTTCCTTGAAGGCTCGAGCCGAATCGGAAGAGTACGGCTTGGGCAAAGACGCCTTCAACAGCAAGAAAACCGCCCGAGAAGAGACTGTGAAAAAAGCCTGCGCCAAATGGTTTGACGTACGGGCTTTCGGACAACTTTTCGCCTTTGGCAAAGATGGTGATGCCTCCGGAATATCAATTCCCATACGCGGACCAGTCACCGTACAGTCGGCTTTCAGCATGGAGCCGGTCAGCATCGCCAGCATCCAGATCACCAAAAGCGTAAGCGGCGAAGGGGATGGCACAAAACGCGGCTCCGATACCATGGGAATAAAGCACCGCGTGGACAAGGGTATTTATGTCTTTTACGGCAGCATGAACCCGCAACTGGCCGAACGTACCGGCTTCAGCGACGAGGATGCGGAAGTGATCAAGGGCATACTGCCCCGGATTTTTGAAAATGACGCCTCCTCGGCCCGCCCCGACGGGAGCATGGCTGTGCTCACTGTTTTTTGGTGGAAGCATAGCTGTAAAGCCGGACAATATTCTTCGGCCAAAGTCCACCGGAGCTTGAAGGTTGGGACTGACGGCTCCTATGAAATTGACCCGTCAGCCACTCCAGGGCTTCAGGCGGAAATTATCCCCGGCTTTTAGCCATGCCGCCGAGCATGCCGGAATACAGCGAAGACGACTTCATCCAGCTTTCCGCTTTGCAGCACTATGCCCATTGCCCGAGGCAATGCGCTCTCATCCACCTGGATATGGCCTGGAGCGAAAACGTGTACACGGCTGAAGGGCGCCTGCTGCACGCCAAAGCGGACAGCGGCGCGGTCGAGATTCGCGGCGATGTGAAAACCGTAACAGGCCTGAGCCTGCGCTCCACGCGCCATGGAATCAGCGGCAAAGCGGATGTGGTGGAATTTCACCGCCAGGACGGGAGCTGGCGGCCTTTTCCGGTGGAATACAAACGGGGCCGGCCGAAAAAGCAGGACAGCGACCGCATCCAACTGTGCATGCAGGCGCTTTGCCTGGAGGAAATGTTGTCCGTCAGCGTACCGTGCGGGGCGCTGTTTTACGGCAAAACCCGCCGCCGCGAAGAGGTGTTGTTCACGGAAGAACTCCGGGAAAAAACCACCGCTCTGGCGCGGGAAACGCATGACCTGCTGCGCCGGATCGGTCTTCCGCCTCCGGCCGATGATGAACGCTGCCGGGGATGCTCTTTGCTGGATCACTGCCTTCCGCAGTTGCTCCCGGCTGGAGGACGTGCCTCGCGATACCTTGAAGGGCTCCTTGAACAGCCATGAAACAACACCTGAACACCTTGTACGTAACCTCGCAGGAAAGTTATCTTTCCAAGGATGGAGAATGCGTTTGTGTTCATCTCAAGAATGCGGAAAAGAAAAAAATTCCCATTCACACTCTGGGCGGACTGGTGCTCTTCGGCCAAGTCTCCTGCAGCCCCTTTCTGCTCGGCCATTGCGCGGAAAACGGCGTTTCCGTCTCCTGGCTGACGGAGCAGGAGCGCTTTCTGGCCTCCATGCACGGTTCGGTCTCGGGCAACGTGCTGCTCCGGCGGGAACAGTACAGAAAGACCGACAATCCTGATGTTGCCGCCGCCCTGGCCAGGGCGTTCACCATCGGCAAAATATACAACTGCCGCACAATCCTGCGCAGAGCGATACGGGACAGGCCCAACCCGGAAATGGAAGAAGTCTGTCTCCGTCTTTCCCATTGCCTGGAACGGTTACGAACCGAGCTTGCCCTTGAAAACGTGCGCGGCATTGAAGGCGAGGCCGCGCACTTGTATTTCAGCGTGTTCAATGGCTTGATTTCCAATGACGACGAGGCCTTCGCTTTTACCGGCCGCAACAGGCGCCCGCCCCTGGACGCCATGAATTGCCTGCTTTCCTTTCTGTATACCCTGCTTGCCCACGATGTGCGCAGTGCTCTGGAAACAGTGGGACTGGATCCGTCCGTTGGTTTTCTGCACCGCGACAGGCCCGGCAGGCCGAGTCTCGCTCTGGATCTGATGGAGGAATTCAGGCCGTATCTGGCGGACAGGCTGGCCTGCACTCTTGTCAACAAAGGGCAGGTCAGGGCGAAAGACTTCAAGCGGCAGGAATCCGGGGCGGTACTTATGGATGACGATGCGAGAAAGGAACTTATTCTGGCATGGCAAGGAAGAAAGGCGGAGGAGATAGAACACCCTTTCCTGAAGGAACGCATGAAGGTCGGCATGCTGTGGCATATACAGGCTCGCCTGCTGGCCCGGCATATCCGTGGAGATATGGAAGCCTACCCGCCCTTTGTAGTGAGGTGACGCATGATGGTGCTGATAAGCTACGATGTGAATACGCAGGATGCGGCAGGCCGCAGGCGCTTGCGCCATATCGCCCGCCACTGCGAAAATCTGGGACAGCGGGTTCAATTTTCCGTATTTGAGTGCCTGGTGGATCCGGCGCAGTGGGTCGGCCTGCGCGCCCGCCTTATCGAAAGCATGGATAAGGACAAGGACAGCCTTCGGTTTTACTTTATCGGAGCCAACTGGAAAAACCGGGTTGAACATGTGGGAGCGAAACCCGCTCTTGACCCCGAAGGCCCGCTTGTTCTGTGATCCTGCCCGGCAAAAGCCGCGAGTATCCCCAGCGCACAGAAAAACCCGAGCGATGCTCGATCTTCTATCCAGCCGGCATTGCAAAAAATACTGGAAAATTGCCCCACGGATATTTACCGTGCCGATAAAAAATGGATATGCTCGAAACAGTTCTGCGCTGCCCTACTTACCCCAAGAAAGTAGCGCGAACAGTCGCGCCCCATACGGGCGCGTGGATTGAAACAAAGTATTATCAATACGCATGGCGGCGGCGCTAAGTCGCGCCCCATACGGGCGCGTGGATTGAAACGGACAAAGGGCGGGAACAGGCGACAAACTTTGCCGTCGCGCCCCATACGGGCGCGTGGATTGAAACTCTCACATTGACGGACGGAACCGGCGCGGAGACGTCGCGCCCCATACGGGCGCGTGGATTGAAACGCGGGATATAGAGTGGTGCAGCGCCGTCAGGGTGTCGCGCCCCATACGGGCGCGTGGATTGAAACGCGCACATGGCGCTAATCAGCACTTCAATGGCGCGTCGCGCCCCATACGGGCGCGTGGATTGAAACCTGGCCTATTCCCGGACTCACGCCGTGCGCTTGAGGTCGCGCCCCATACGGGCGCGTGGATTGAAACACGGCATGCCGGAACGGCTGCCCTCATTATAAGGTCGCGCCCCATACGGGCGCGTGGATTGAAACTTGCCCGTTGCCGCTTCACGCGCCAGAGGACAGTACGTCGCGCCCCATACGGGCGCGTGGATTGAAACTTATACCAGTTGAAAAAGCGCCGGATGGGGATGGTCGCGCCCCATACGGGCGCGTGGATTGAAACGATCTAAGCGCCACAGGTCTATGCGACACTCATGTCGCGCCCCATACGGGCGCGTGGATTGAAACCTACTGTTGGCGTGAAGCTGGAAAAAATCGACGTCGCGCCCCATACGGGCGCGTGGATTGAAACGATTGTAAGCCTGATTGCCTCTCCCGTAGCCAGCGTCGCGCCCCATACGGGCGCGTGGATTGAAACCGATTATTCCTCAAAGAGCGCCAGAGGAATTATGTCGCGCCCCATACGGGCGCGTGGATTGAAACGTATAAAGGCATCCGCC
Organism: Deltaproteobacteria bacterium; assembly: GCA_031266055.1. Taxonomy (GTDB): domain Bacteria; phylum Desulfobacterota; class Desulfovibrionia; order Desulfovibrionales; family Desulfovibrionaceae; genus WRHT01. The sequence continues at coordinate 299 of JAISBT010000086.1, read as the reverse complement.
CAGAGCTACGCACGTGGTCGCGCCCCATACGGGCGCGAGGATTGAAACATGTTCGCTACGGGCTGTCTTTTGGTAGCACGTTGTCGCGCCCCATACGGGCGCGTGGATTGAAACACCAAATAAGGCGATACCAGCCCAAACCTGTTTTCGTCGCGCCCCATACGGGCGCGTGGATTGAAACTATAATTTCGGCCGCTCTTTTGGGCGTGGCAAAGTCGCGCCCCATACGGGCGCGTGGATTGAAACTATAATTTCGGCCGCTCTTTTGGGCGTGGCAAAGTCGCGCCCCATACGGGCGC
>JAISBT010000032.1 GCA_031266055.1 Deltaproteobacteria bacterium | reverse complement strand
AATATCTATTCGGATAAAATGCTCTGGCGGTGCGAAGCGTAGCGTAGCAACGCCCGCGAGATTGGCGTAGGCGGGCTTTGCCCGCCGTTAAGCGACAATCTCAAGCGCAAAATGCTCTAAAAGTCGAATTCAAAATACGGTCTGGCGGCCGCCAGGCGGCCGGGCAGGGGTACCGGAATTTTTTGTTTAATGACGGCGACAGCTTCAAGAAACTTGGGTAAATCCACCCCCGTGGCAATGCCCATGCGGTTCAGCATGTTGAGAGCGTCTTCGGAGGAGGTATTGCCGGCCGCTCCAGGCGCAAAGGGGCAGCCGCCCAGTCCGCCGGCGGCCGTTTCAAAGGTCGTTACGCCCATTTGCAGAGCGGCAAAGATATTTGCAAGGCCCATGCCGTGCGTATCATGCATGTGCAGGCTCAGGGGCAGTTCCGGGAACTCGGCCCGGAAAACCTCCAGCAGCGCCTGTACTTGCAGCGGATTGGCCACGCCTATGGTATCGCATAAGGTAACGGAGGAAGCTCCGCGCTTGCAGGCTTCCTTCGTCAGTTGCAGCACGCTGTCGAGGGGAATTTTACCGATAAAAGGACAACCGAACACCATGGACATGCTCAAATTGATGGCCAGATCGGGCAAGGCCCCGGAAATTCCGGCCAGATCCGCCAGCGATTCGGCTTGCGTCCGGTTGATATTGGCCTTGTTATGCGGCTCACTGGCGGAAATGTTATAGCTGACGGCGCTTATTCCGGCATTGGCGGCATTTTGCGCGCCGCGCATATTGGGAACCAGGGCCAGTACCTCCACCCGGGGATACTTCTCCAGAATATAGCGGGCGATGCGATCCGCATCCGCCAACTGGGGGATGGCCCTGGGGCTGACGAAACTGGTCGCCTCCACGGAGGCGACCCCCGCCGCGACCAGCGCGTCAACCACCTCTTCCTTGGTTTCGCTGGGGATCCATTCTTTTATGTTCTGGAATCCGTCGCGTAGAGTTATATCTCTAATCCGGACAATTTTGGGGAGAACTTCAGCGCGCATGGGCACTCCTTGGCAAAGCGGGGCAAGCTCCGCTCTTTTTTAAATATTCAGCAGACGCCCTGTTCCTTGTAGGCGGCTATTTGTTCATCCGTAAAGCCGAGCAGTTGTTTGAACACCTCCGCGGTATGCTGCCCCAGAAGCGGCGCTGGAGTGCGTATGCTTGTTCTGGTATCGGTAAATTTGATGTGCGACCCGGTGATTTTCATTTTACCGGCCTTGGGGTGATCCACCTCGACGAACATTTCCCGCGCTCCGGCAATGTGCGGGCAGGAAACCAGCTTGTCGATGGTATTTATCGGAGCCGCGGGGCATCCGCTGGCGAGAAGTTTTTCCACCGCTTCCTCAGCGGTCATGGTTTTAGTCCATTCTTCCACAATGGGTTTCAGTGCCGCGTGGTTTTTCACCCGGTTGGGGTTTGAATTGAACCGCTCATCATTAACAAGTTCCGGTTTGCCCATAAGGTCGCAGACAATGCTGAAAAGCTTGTCGTTGCCGGCGCCTATGACCATGCTGCCGTCACTGGTTTTGAAAGAATCATAAGGGTATACCGATTCATAGCGGTTGCCGATCCGCTGCGGAATGCGCCCTTCGGTCAGGTAAATCTGGGTGATGATTTCCAGACTTGCCACAACGGAATCCACAAGCGCCACATCCACTTTCTGGCCGGCTCCGGTCACGCTGCGCGAGTGGACGGCCGCGAGAATGCCGATGCTGACGGAAAGTCCGGCCAGGACGTCGCTCATGGCCGTGCCGGAACGGGTGGGTTCTCCTCCGGGCCACCCCGTGGTACTCATCAGTCCGCCCATGGCCTGGCCGATAATGTCATATCCGGGCCGCAAGCTGTACGGGCCAGAGTGGCCGAACCCGGAAACCGCGCCGTAAATAATCCCCGGATTAATCGCTTTGAGATCCGCATAGCCCAGGCCCAGTTTCTCCATGGTGCCGGGGCGGTAGTTTTCAATAACGATATCGGCTTTTTTTACCAGATCCAAAAAAATTTCCTTGCCCTTGCCTTTCAGGTTCAGGGTGATGCCGCGCTTATTCCGGTTCAGATTCATATAATAGGAACTTTCGCCATTTTTGAAGGGCGCGAAAGCCCGGCTGTCGTCACCGCGTTTAGGTTCTTCAATTTTGATAACGTCGGCGCCCATATCCGCCAGCATCATGCTGCAAAAAGGGCCGGCGAGCACGCGCGTCAAATCCAGCACCCGCAGCCCCGTGAGAGCTCCCCTGGAATCTGTCATGAATAAAACCTCCATTTTGTTAGAGCATTTTAACATTGAAAATATGACACAGAGTATTATCAAAAAACATGCCAGATTAACGCGGGTGAAAAACAGGCGTGCCCGCGCGGCTTAAAAGGCTTGGGCCGGTTATGTAAAGTGGGAAAACCGCCGGGATAGGGGCAGAGATTATCCGCAAGTTTTTTTATTAACTAATAGTAACTTTTTTGATGACTGTAACTTTTTAGAGCATGTATCAAATGCCTTGACGCCGGCGGCGCTGTGCAATATGCTCTGCCCGCGGGGGAGGTTTCAATGCGCAAGGACGCTTCGCATCTGGTCGGTCTGCTGCATGCGTGCCGCTGCGCGCAGGAAAAAGCCGTCCGCGACTGGTACGCCTCGCAGCCGGCCGGATTTCCGCAGGGAAATCCGAACATCAGCCGTCAGGCTGACGATCCTCCGCAGGGAAAAGTTTATTTTTCAATGCGAATATCAGTAGTATGACAGAATATACAAAGTTCAAGCAGGACGTTCGCGGTGCAAAAATCCATCTCTTTTTCATGGAACAATCAGGCCGAAATTGACGGTACCGGCCTGATTCTTGCACTCACTCACTTACTTACTTACTTACTTACTTAGCGCACCGTCCATCCTCCGTCCGCGCCCGGCTTCAAGCCCGGCGCGGATTTTGGCGTTTCCTTTTCCCCCGTATTTCCGGCCCCGCTCCCATAGGGAGGCGGGACTTTTCTTGCTGGCAGACAGCAGGCAGGACGCCGCGATGAGGGAGGTGCAGGCGGCATGACCGACAACGCCCATATTTTTCCGGATAACCCGATCGAGGCTTCAAGCCCCGGCCCGATTTTCGGGCAGGATGCCCCCCTGTCCGCCGCGTCCGCCGCACCGGACTACAGCGCCGGGCCTTCGCCCGATCTCGCGGCGGCGGCCGGGCCTGCCGTCGCGCCCGATCCCTTCTTCATCCCCCCGCCGGAACTGCCCACGCAACTCGGCCCCCGGGGGGTGCGTTTCGACTTCAACGACGGGGCGCGGGTCTGGCTGCCGCCGGGAAAGTGGCATGTGGAAATCCACGACGCCGAATCCGGCAACGTCATCTTCGCCTGCGATGCGGACGAGGGTTGGGTGGTTTCCACCAAAAAATATTATGTGCCCTTTCAGATCAAGATCTGGGAGCGGGGCAATTCCGAGCCGCTGGTGGATCACGCCCTGAATTTGCGGGACAGGCCGGTGCTCGTCAAGTTCCCGGTGGGCACCCTGGGCGATCTCGTCGGCTGGTTCCCCTACGCGGAAAAGTTTCTGCGCCGGCAAGGCTGCGTGCTGGAATGCGCCTTGGGCCGGGAACTCATCGAGATTTTCGCCGAGCAATACCCGGAGATCATCCTGAACGTCCCCCAGGAAATCGTCAGCAAAGAACCCTACGCCTCCTACCGGGTG
>JAISBT010000200.1 GCA_031266055.1 Deltaproteobacteria bacterium | reverse complement strand
ATCCTTGCCGCGAAATTATCGCTAGGCGAACTTGCTTCAGCCGTTGCGACGAAGGAAGCTACGGATGAAGACAGCAGCGATGCTTCGCCGTCAAGCGATAATTTCAAGCGCAAAATGCTATAAGACGGCGTAACAAGACAGAAACCGCGCTTTCCGGCAAAGCGATGTTCACGCCTGTTACAACAAACAGTACAGGCGTGGCATGATGCTGGTACGCTGTAACGCTTGAAAATTACAGCGTACCAGCCGCCGGACGGCGTATGGCTCTGGAATATTTCAGAGCAAACTAAAAACCGATAAATGGATGCCGCCTTCCACCAACTACTTGAAAAGCACTCCCGAACTTCAGCAGCTGCCTCCATTGTTACCCGCGCGGGATCAGGCACCAAAGCCTCACTGGCTTCCGGATTGCTTGGCCGTGGCCGCTCTGTGGCGATTTTGGCGCGAAATACGGCGGAAATTGCCGAAATGCGCGCCTTGCTCTCCTTGCTCGCGCCAAACCTGTCCGGGCCCGCGTGTAACCCTGTTGCGGGCAAGCCTGAAATTCTTCCGGCCTGGGAAGGCGGCCCGGCTGTATTCAGCCAATACCCGCAAAATCAAAAAAGCCGCTCTTTTTTTGCCGAACGGGTAGCAAGCCTGTATTCCCTGCGCCAAAACAACGTTTCCTGCATCCTGTTTTCGCCGGACGCTCTGTTTTTACGCACTCCGCCCGCCGATTTTTTTGATCACCGCGTCCTGCCCCTGACCAAGGGCATGGATATGCCGCAAGATCTCATTTTGGAGCAACTTACGGAATGGGGCTACACCAGGGTGCAAATGGTGGGTGAACACGGCGAATTTTCCGTGCGCGGGGATATTTTGGATATTTTCTGCCCCGGCTACCCCCGCCCGGTGCGCCTGGAATTTTTCGGCGACAATCTGGAGGATTTACGTCTGTTTGATCCTTCCACCCAGCGCTCGCAGGGAAATATAGCCGAGCTTGCCCTGCTCCCGGCAACGCTCATCTTGCCGGAAGCGGCGCTTATGGAAAACGCCCTGGAACGCTGGAAAGATCTGGCTTCCCAAGGGCGCCTCGGCGAAAACGATTTATACGGCTTGCGCAAAGAGCTGGAAAGCGGCGGCAGGAATATTCTGCCCGGCATGTATTACGCCCGCGCCGCCGGTCTGATGGATTGGTTCCCGGAAAACACTGTTCTGCTTCTGCCCGGAAACACCGACTTCTCCTCTCTGCTTGAAGAAACGGAAGTTCATCTGCACAACAGCTTTGCCGGCCGGGAGCGGGAAGAATTGTATCAGCCGCACGCGTTGACCTGTGCCTCCGCCTCCGAGGTGGGAGCATGGGCGGCGCGGCAAAGCCGGGTTTATTTTGAAGACCTGAAAGTAGGTATTGAAGCCCAGGGGCTGGACTTGCCGGAGCGGGACATCCGGTCTTTTCAGGATTTGTTTCCTCTGCCGGAAGATCAGGAACGCCCCTGGCAGCGCCTTGTGGCCGCCATGCAGCTATGGAGCCGGAACCACACGGGCTCCCGAACGAGCCGGGATGACAGCAACCCGGAACACAAACCCGTGGTGATCCTGAGTTTTTCCAGCGAACGCAGCCGGGCCAAATTTATGGCTCTGGCCGGGCAGGACGACGTAATCCCCAAAGTAAAATTTGAGCCTGAGCGGCCCGGATTATACGCGCTGGTTTCTCCCTTCCGGCGGGGGTTGAACCTGGTCTGGCGCAATACCCTGATTTTGGGCGAAGATGTGCTGCAGCCGCATGCGGAACGGGTTCACCGCCCGGGAACCGAGGTCTTCAAGGGGCTTGACCGTTATGACGGGCTTGAAGAAGGTTCTTTACTGGTACACCGTGACTACGGCATTTGCGCTTTCGGCGGGCTCCAGCACCTGCAGCTGGCCGGAGTTTCCAACGATTTTTTGCTGCTGCGCTACGCCAATGAGGACAAACTTTATCTTCCCGTGGATCGCCTGGGACTGATCCAGGTGTTCAAATCGCCGGAGGGTTACGTTCCGGCTCTGGACAAGCTTGGCGGGAGCCAGTGGGCAACCGGCAAAGAAAAAGCCCGCAAAGCCATTGAAAAAATAGCGGAAGATTTGGTCGAAATGTACGCTTACCGCAAGGTGGCCAAGGGTTTCGGCTATGGGCCGGTGAATGAGATGTACCGTGAATTTGAAGCCACTTTCGGTTTTGAGGAAACTCCGGATCAGGCCAGAGCCATTGAAGAGGTCATGGCGGACATGGAAAAACCCGAACCCATGGACAGGCTGGTTTGCGGCGATGTGGGCTTCGGCAAAACCGAAGTGGCCTTGCGGGCAAGCTTCAGAGCCGCCCTGGAGGGCAGGCAGGTGGCCTTGCTTTGCCCTACGACCGTGCTGGCGGAACAGCATTACCAGACTTTCCGCGCCAGGCTTTCGGAGTTTCCCCTGAATGTGGGTCTGCTTTCGCGCTTTGTTTCAAAAGCCGGACAAAAAGAGGTTCTGGACGGATTGCAGCGCGGGCAGGTGGACATAGTTATCGGCACACACCGGCTGCTGTCCAAAGATGTGGCCATTCCGCGCCTGGGGCTGATTGTCCTGGACGAAGAACAGCGCTTTGGCGTGCGGCACAAGGAAATTTTAAAACAAATGCGCAAAAATGTGGATGTGCTTACCCTGACCGCCACGCCCATACCGCGCACTTTACAACTTTCGCTTTCCGGGGTGCGCGAACTTTCAGTAATAGAAACTCCCCCGCCGGAACGCAAACCCGTTGCCACCGCCTTGATCAACCGCGACGAGGCTGCCCTGCGCTCGGTCATAGAGCGTGAACTCGGCCGCCAGGGGCAGGTTTTCTGGGTCTACAACCGGGTGCAGGGCCTGGAGCGCGTGACCGAATATGTCGGAAAACTCGCGCCGCAAGCCCGCATCGGCATGGCTCACGGGCAGATGAACGAAAAAGCCCTGGAAGAAACCATGCGTAAATTCTGGCATGGCGATTTGGATATTCTGGTATGCACCTCCATTGTGGAATCCGGCCTGGATTTTCCCAGAGCCAACACCCTGGTTGTGGATCAGGCCCAACTCTTCGGTCTGGGGCAGCTTTACCAACTGCGCGGCAGGGTAGGGCGCTCGGAAAGGCAGGCTTTTGCCCTGTTTATCTGCCCGGATGTGGAAAATTTGCCCGAAACCACCCGCAAGCGCATGCAGATTATTCTGGATCTTGATTACCTGGGCGCAGGCTTCCAGATAGCCATGGAAGACCTGCGCCTGCGCGGGGCGGGCAACATTCTTGGAGAATCGCAAAGCGGACACATGCAGCGGCTGGGACTGGATTTATTTTTGGAAATGCTGGAAGAAGCGGTAGCCAAAATGCGCGGCGCGCCTTTGCGGGAAGAGGTGCAAACGGAACTTAGCCTCAGCGTTGAAGCGCATATTCCGGAAAAATACATAGAAGACGGCAAAGAACGGCTGCGTTGCTACAAAGCTCTTTCCTCCGCCCCGGACGAGGCCGGGCAAAGAGAAATAGAATTTGAGCTGCGGGATCGTTTTGGCCCCATACCTCCTGAATTGGCAAATTTTTTGGCTGTGCTGAACTTCAAACGCCACCTCGGGCATTGGGGAGTATCCAGAGCCGATATTTTGCCTGACCGGCTGAAAATGCACTTTAATGAAAAACAAACCAAACTTGATCCCTCCACGCTTGTCGCCTGGGTGGCCGGCAGCCGCGGCAAAGCCAGAATCCACCCCCCGGCGACGCTGGAATTAATGCTTGCGGGAGACAGCGTTTCAGATAAACTGCGCAATGCGTATACTGAACTGTCGCATCTCTTATAGAATTTACGCTTGAGATGCTTGCGTAACGGCGGGCAAAGCCCGCCTGCAAGCATCTCGCGGCAAGGATTTGCGCGGCAAATCCTTGCAGAGCGTGTAAACACTTGAAGAGAACACGCTCTA
>JAISBT010000175.1 GCA_031266055.1 Deltaproteobacteria bacterium | reverse complement strand
GCCGCTGCGCGGACGCCGCAAGTAAATTGCGGCTCGCTTTCCGCCGCGCCCGGTCGATTGCATCGACCGGGTCAGTCGGCCCTTTGGTATATTAAACCCTTGCCGGCTGATTACTTTTTGCTGCTGCTGCCCGAAGGCAGTTGCGCGATTTGCGATTCTATCTGCGCGAGCAGACCGTCATAGGTTTTGAGGGTTGCGTCCAGACGCGAGAAGCGATCTTTCATCCGGCGCTCCCATATGACAATCCTTGTGTTTTCTTTGTCGATTTTTTCATCGATGTTCTTGATAATATCGCCGTACTGTTTTTCCAGAATGCTTAAAATGCCTTTCTGGGTATACGGATCTTCGCTGTAAACCTTCAGAAAATTCTCATCCACCAGATTGATCAGGGTGGTGAGCTTGCCGTCTTTGACCCGGACGGTTCCGTCGTGCGACCCCACGGTTTTGTCGTTGATCAGAAGGCGCATGCCGCTCGCGGGGTTGGAAGTGTCGTACATGCCCAGGAGCCCGTCGGTGGGATCCACCGAGGCCGGGGCGCCGTTAATGGTGGCGTTTATAATGTTGCCGCCGCTGTCCACTTCATAGTGGACGTCGTACGCTCCGGCCTTGGTAAAGCCGGTCATGGTCTGGTAAACGACAAAATCGTCGGAATCGCTGTAACCTTTGAGGCTGGCGGTAAACAGCTCCGCCACGCCGTCCGGGGACATTTGCAGCGCCTGGTCAAGGGTGATCAGCTCCTCGTTGGTTTCAAAAACCAGCAGGCCGAAGGTGGTTGAACCCTGGACGGTGTCGGTTTTTATGCCCACCTGCGCAAGGGAGGAAAACATATCACCGGTGAAAGTGCCGTCCGGGAATATGGTCAGGTACTCGAAGCCTTCCGCCTTGTCCATAACGCCGGTTTTGAACATGGAGGAAAGAAGCTGTACGCCGTAGTTGCCGGTGAGGGTGCTGCCTTTCTGCATCTCGAACTGCGAGTTCGCGTATTCCGGATCGGTAGTGGATTTCTGCTCATCCACCTTGGTCATGTCCAGAATGCTGGTGCGGATTTTGTTGATCTGCGCGACAAATTCTTCCACGTTTTCTTTGATTTTGTCCGTGTCGGTGCTGATGGTGATAAGCGTCGTGCCGGTGGAGAGCAAATTCATGTTCATGCCGTAAGCGGTCAGGTTGTTGCCCTTGAAGGTGTACCAGTCGGCGCCCGCCGGAAACCCGTTGAACTTGACCTTGGCATCCGACCCGGTCATGGTTGTCCAGGCGCCGTCGTAGCCGTCCATGCTTCCGGAAACTATGCTTATGCCGGTATCGCTGCCCTGTTCCGCGCTGTACAGTTGCAGGATGAATTCGTTGCCGGCCTCCAGAATGGTCGCCCGCACGCCGGGGTTGGATACGTCGGAGTTGATGATGTTTTTAAGCCCTTCCAGGGTGGTATCCGCCCCGATGTTCAGCGTGCGGGTGGTTCCCTTGTATTCGTAGGCAAAGGTTGTGTCGGTGCCGGTCATGCTGCTGAGGTTGCTGGTGGCGGTGGTCTTCACGCTGGCATAGCTGTTGGTGGCCATTTGTCCGACTTCAAGATTGTAGGTGCCGGGCAGGGCGGAGGTGGTGCTGGTCACGGAGGCGACAGTGGGTGAGCTTAAGGCGGCGGATTTGACCAGGAACTTGTCCGGCGTATTCATGGTTTTCATGTATGTGCTGAAGGTGGCAAGTTCTTTGCGCAGGGCATCGAAGGCGTCCAGACGCGTATACCAGTCGTTCCGCCAGCGGGCCAACTGGTTGGCTTTTGTCAGCTCAATTTTTTTAAGAGCGCTGATCATCTCGCTGAAGTCAGTGCCGTTTCCCAGACCGGCGATAGATATTTGTCCGGACGTATATTCAGCCATTTCAAACCTCTTGGGGAAAATTTTTCCAGTTTGTTCCTGTTGTAAACTGCCGCACCCGTAAATATGCAAGGAGGGTGCCAAGTTACGCGGCTTGCGCCGCCGGTTTGCAATACGAAACCTTTTCCCCTTTTTCCCGGCACGCTGTAACACTTAAAAATGTACATGAGACAGCGTCCCGGCTGCCGGGCGCATAAGCCCGGCGCGCCGCCGAAGGCGGCGGAACGAGCCGGAAACCGCGCTTTCCGGCGAAGCGATCCTCATGCCGAGACGACAGGCGAGGCGTGACATAATACAAGAACCAGGATATTCAATTTATCGGCTGGAGACCGGAGAACTTTATAGCATTTGAAAAGCCGGAGCGGATGAGCTCTCGCCACAACGCGCGAGCCGGCATTGACAAAAAGCGGCGCGCGGAGTATACGCCCCCCAATAACAGGCCATATACACTCAAGGTAGTTGATGGAGACAGGCTCTTTAATTCTGATTTTGTCGGTATGCGCCGGGTTTTTCATGGCTTTCAGCCTGGGCGCCAACGATGTCGCCAACGCAATGGCCACTTCTGTCGCCTCCAAAGCCATTACCTTGAAACAAGCCTTGTTTCTTGCGGCCATACTTAACTGCGTGGGTTCGGTTTTTCTCGGCTCCCAAGTGGTCGCCACCATTGCCACCGGCATTATTGACCCCAGAGCGACGCCGGACAAATTTCTGTTCATGCTGGGCATGTTTTCCGCGCTGCTTGCCGCCGGCCTCTGGGTGCTGGTGGCCTCTTTAACCTCCCTGCCGGTTTCTTCCACGCACTCCATAGTCGGCAGCATTGTCGGCCTCGGCCTGGTGCTGGGCGGGCCGGAAGTGGTAAACTGGAAAGTTCTGCTCAGCATCATGCTGGCCTGGATTCTTTCGCCTCTTGCCGGGGCGCTGGTGGCGTTCCTCACCTTTACGCACATCAAAAAATACATCCTCTTTGCCAGGAATATGCTGCGCGGCGCCCTGCGTTGGGTGCCCGTGTGGCTCGGGCTCACCGTTGCGCTCATTTTGCTGTCTTTTCTGTATAAAACTCCGCTGGGCAAAACTTTTGGCCTGAGCTGGTGGCAGGGGATTCTCATAGGCGTGGCCATGCTCGGTCTGGTAATATTGATCTGCCGCCTTATTTTGCCGCGCATAGTAAATTTCAGGCGCAAGGCCACCGAGCAGGTGGAAGAAATGTTCAGGCACATGCAACTGTGTACCGCCTGCTACGTCGCCCTTTCACAGGGGGCCAACGATGTCGCCAATGCCATCGGCCCGGTGGCCGCAATTTATCTGGTCGCCGGAAACAGCGAAATCATGGGCCAGGCGGTGGTGCCCCTGTGGCTGCTCATTACGGGCGGGGTCGGCATTGCCGCGGGCATATGCCTTTTGGGGCACCGGGTCATGACCACGATTGGCGAACGTATAACCAGCATCAATAATTCCCGGGGGTTCGCGGTAGACTTCAGTTCGGCCACCACCGTACTTATAGCCACAAACCTCGGCATGCCCGTTTCCAGCACGCATTCTGCCGTGGGCGCCGTGGTGGGCGTGGGGCTGGCGCGCGGATGGGCAGCGGTTGATTTCAGAGTGTTGGGAAAAATTGTTTTGTACTGGGGGCTCACGGTTCCGATTGCCGGTTTTACTTGCGTAGTGATTTATACCTTGCTACGCTATCTGTTTGCGAGTTAGCGGAGGTTTTCGACATGCCCTTTTTCGGATTATTGAACAGACGTTCTTCTCTGGACGGACTCATGGAACACTATGAGGTCATTGCCAAAGGCATGCGCCTTATTGAAAGCTCCATGGAATGCTTTATCAGAAACGAGGCCGACCGGCCGGTTACCTGCAATCCCGGGGCGATCCTGGCGGAAGTGGCCGAACTGGAAGATCACGCCGACAAAGTCAAGCGCAATATCCGCAATCATATGCCCAGAGGGATAGGCATAGCTGTGGATACAGTGCTGCTTTTCAACTATACCCGCCAGCAGGACGATATTCTGGATGCCGGGCAGGCCGGCCTATACTGGCTTTCCATCCGTTTGCTGACCATCCCCGTGGAGTTTCAGGACAAACTGATCGAATATGCGGGCATGACCGGGCAGACCATATACCTGCTCAGGCCGGCCCTGGAGGCTACCGTCAGCCTTCTTTCCGGCAAGGTGCTTGACCGGGAGGAAATCAAGGGCCACTACCGGGCCGTGCGCGAGCAGCATAAAAAAGTAAACCGGGCGCAAAATGAAATCATGATGCTGTTGTTCAAATCAAGTAAGGATTTCAAAGAAATTTACCAGCTTATCCATTTTGTGGAACGTTTTCAGCATATGAGCCACAGCGCCGAAGGCTGCGCTGATATCCTGCGCGCCATGATTGCGCGCTAGGGCAAGGCCATGCGCACGCCGGCAACGCGGATAGCCGCCGTTCATGACCTTTCCGGCATAGGCCGCACCTCGCTGACCGCGGTTATTCCGATTTTTTCCGCTTTGGGCATACAGGTTTGTCCTTTGCCCACAGCGGTGCTTTCTTCGCAGACCGGAGGGGTGGATGATTTCTGTTTTGTGGATCTCACCGGCCCCATGCGCGATTTTCTGGAGCATTGGAAAAGGCTTGAACTCAAATTTGACGCGGTATACAGCGGCTTTCTGGGTTCTCCCGCCCAGGCGGAAATAGTGGCGGACTGCTTCAAGCACTGCCTGGATCAGGGGGGGCTGGCGGTGGTTGACCCGGTTTTGGGCGACAATGGCCGCCTGGATCCCACCATGACCCCGGAAATGGTGGAAAGGCTGCGCTGGCTGGTGGGCAGAGCGGACTGCATTACCCCGAATTTTACGGAAGCGGCCATGCTTTTGGATAAACCCATGCCGGAAGCGGCCATGCAGCGCCCGGACGCCGGATGTTTCAGGCTGTTCGCCCGGGAAGCGGAAATTAAAGACTGGCTCAGGGCTTTGGCTGAAATGGGGCCGGCTTTGTCCGTCATTACCAGCGTTCCTTTACCCGGGCGGCACAAGGGAGGAAGCGCGGTAATGGCTTATGACCGAGGGCAGCGGCGGTTTTGGAAAGTGGATTGCGAATATATACCGGCTTTTTACCCCGGCACCGGCGACGCGTTTACCAGTGTGCTTGCCGCCTGCCTCCTGCGGGGCGAAAACCTGCCCCTGGCCATGGACAGGGCCGCGCAGTTTGTGGCTCTGGGCATCCGGGCCACCTTCGGACACGCCTTGCCCCAGCGGGAAGGAATACTCCTTGAGCGGGTGCTGAGCAGTTTGCACGCTCCGCTGATAACCAGCTCCTATGAACTTTTGGAGGGTTGAATGCCTGTTGACGCGGCTCGCCTGGGCATAGGCGTTTTTGATTCGGGCATGGGAGGGCTTACCGTGCTTTCCGCCTTGATGCGCCGTCTTCCCCATGAAGATATGCTGTACCTGGGCGATACCGCCCGCCTGCCTTACGGCACCAAAAGCCCGCGCACCGTGGCGAAATACGCCCTGCAGTGCGCGGCGACGCTGGCGGAACGGCGCATCAAACTGCTGGTTATAGCCTGCAATACCGCTACGGCCTCCGCGTTGGGCGATCTTGAGGCGGGCTGTCCGGGCCTGCCCATTGTGGGGGTGATCGGCCCTGGAGCGCAGGCAGCCTGCCGGGCGACAAAAAATAATAAAATCGCGGTCATCGCCACAGAATCAACCATTAACAACGGGGCTTACCAAAAAGCCATCCACCGGCTCAAACCGGAGGCCGCGGTGGTCGCCCAGGCCTGCTCCCTGCTTGTGCCCATGGCGGAAGAAGGCTGGATGGACGGATCGATTGTGGAGGCTGTGGCCAGGCGTTACCTTGCGCCGGTTTTCGGAAATTTGTCCGACAGCGCGGCCGGCCTTGATCCGGCGGATTCCGGCGGCGCTTACCCGGATTGTCTGGTACTGGGCTGCACGCATTTTCCGCCGTTTACCGGGGTTTTTCGTAAAATTCTGGGTTCACGGGTGCATATTGTGGATTCCGCTGAAACCACCGCCGAGGCGGTAGCGGAAGCTTTGGCCGGGCTGAAGCTGCTTAACCCGCAAAATAACGCGGGGCAGACCCGTTTTATGACCACAGATGACGAAGGACGTTTTGCCCGCATCGGGGAATTTTTTTTAGGGCGGCCTTTAAGCGCCGGGCAAGTGGAACTGGTGGATCTATAATGGATGGAACAGATGCCGGCAAAGGCGGGTTGTTTTTACCCCTGAAGCCGGGCTTGCGTTTTCCGCTTCTCTCCCGGGAAGAGGCTATGCGCGCGCCCGTTCCGGATAAACAGGAATGTGAAAGCTTATGGGAGCGTTACGCCATGCCGCCGCATATCCGCGCCCACAGCAGGCGGGTAGCCGTGGTTGCGCTTACTTTGGGCGAACTGCTGATGCAAAAGGGGGCGCGCCTGTCCGGGCCGGCGCTCCTGGCCGGGGCGCTTTTGCATGATCTGGCCAAAATCTATACTGTGGATTACTCCGGGGATCACGCGCAAATCGGCGCCGCCATCGTCGTGTGCGAAACGCGCAACTACCTGGTGGGACAAATGGTCTATCACCATGTGGGCTGGCCCTGGCAGGCGGATATGGGCAACGATTTCCTGCTGCACGTGCTGCTGCTGAATTATGCGGACAAACGGGTGAAGCACGACCGGATCGTTACGCTGGAAGAGCGTTTTGCGGATTTAAGGCAGCGCTACGGGCGGACCGAAAGAAGCCGATCCGCCATTGCCTATTCGTATCTTCAGGGGCGGGAAATTGAACAAGCGCTGTCTGAGCGTCTGGAGGTTCCGGTTGATGAATATTCTTTTGATAGCCGGCGGCTGGTCCCCTGAGCGCCCGGTATCCCTTGCGGGAGCGCAAAAAATCCTGGAGGCCCTGCGCCTGCTTGGCCACAGCGTGACTCTGTTTGACCCGGAAAAATCTTTGCAGGGACTGGCCGAGGCCGCCTGGGGCCAGGATTTTGCCTTTATCAACCTGCACGGCGCTCCGGGCGAAGACGGGGTGGTGCAGGCCATGCTCGCAAGAATGGGCCTGCCTTACCAGGGTTCCGGCCCGGCCGGTTCTTTTCTGGCTTTGCACAAAGACGCGGCTAAAAGCCTGTTCCGCCGGCAGGGACTGCATACGCCGGATTGGCTTCTCCTGCACGAATTGCCTGCCCCGGACTGGGAGCCTCCCTTTGCTTACCCTCTTTTTATCAAGAGCAATACCGGCGGATCCAGCCTGGGCCTCGCCCGGGTTGACCGGCCGGAAGACCTGGAACCGGCCCTGCAACGGCTTTTTGCCGGAGGCGGCGACTTCCTGGTGGAGCCAGCCTGCGCGGGCCGCGAAGTTACCTGCGGGGTTCTCGGCACAGAAGCCTTGCCGCCGATTTTGATTGTGCCCAAAGCTGAAGGCGGAAAATTTTTTGACTATGCCAGCAAATATGTCGCCGGAGCGGCGGACGAACTTTGCCCGGCTCCCCTGCCGGAAGACACGCTCCAACTTGTGCGGGAAACAGCCTTGCAGGCGCACCGCGTTCTGGGTTTGCGCGGATACAGCCGGGCGGATTTTATTTTGGGCGACAACAACGCTTTGACGCTGCTGGAAGTCAACACTTTGCCGGGCATGACCCCGAACAGTCTGGTTCCGCGCGCGGCGAGCGCCATGGGCATGAGTTTTGATCGGCTGGTGCAGCGGCTTATTGACCTTGGAATGGAATGCGCGGCAGAATGTCGCGCCGAATAAGCGGATATTGCATGAATGCCGTATATGCGTTGCTCTGGAAAGCGGCGCGGCCCTTTTTGCGCAGGCATAAACGGCTGGCCGACGGTTTTGCGGAACGTCTGGTTCCGCCCGGCTGGCCCTTTACGCCGGAAATGCAGGCCAGGCCGTCCTTTGGATTGAAATCCGCCTGCCGGATATGGATTCAGGCCGCTTCCGGCGGAGAAGCCTACGTCTGCGCCGAATTGCTGAAACAGTTGGCGCAAGGCGGTAATCCGCATGTGCTTTGTACCGCCTGTACCCTGCAAGGTCTGGAGGTCTTGCGGAAAACGCAGGAAGAGCTTAATGGTAAAAATATAACCATAACGGTAAATTACCTGCCTCTGGACGATCCCGGCCTGATGGACAGGGCGGTGGAGCAGGCTTTCGGGCCGGCCGGCGTTGCTTCCGGGAACAGGGTCATGGTTTTGCTGGAAACGGAAATCTGGCCGGGGCTGCTTGCGGCCTGTCGCCGCGCCGGAGTAAAGACGCTGTTTATCAATGCCCGCATGACCGGAAAGAGCCTGCGTGCCTACAAGCTGCTCGCGCCCCTGCTGCGCATGGCGGCCCCGCAGGGGGCGCTTGCGACCAGCCGGGAAGATCTGCAGCGCTTTTGCCGTGTTTTTGACGGCCCCGCGGGAGCGGAACCCGGTTGGTGCCGCGGAGTCATGCCCAATATAAAATTTGACCGTGTATATAATGACGCGCAACGGGGCGCGGGCTGTCCGGATATGCGCGGCAACGGGCTTCCCGGCCTGATCGCGCTTGGTTCCGTGCGGGAGGAGGAAGAACGCCTGTTGCTCCGGATTATTCCGCAGCTCATGCGCTTTCCTCTGGTCATCGCTCCCAGGCATCTGCACAGGGTTGCAGCCTGGGCGGAGGCGCTGCGCCAGCGTGGCCTGGACTTTGTCCGGCGCTCCGCCAGCGCGGATTTGGAGGAACTTCCCCGTAAGCCGGGGCGTATAGTCCTCTGGGACGTTTTTGGGGAGCTGGATCGGGTATATGCCATGGCTGACGCCGCTTTTGTAGGCGGGAGCCTGGCTCCTCTGGGCGGGCAGAATTTTTTGGAGCCACTGGCTTGCGGGGTCAGCCCCTGCATTGGCCCATACTGGAGCAATTTTTACTGGGCAGGGCGGGAATTGTTTGATTTGGGCCTGGTAACCCGGGTGCGAAACGAGTCGGAACTTGGCCGGGCGCTGCTGCGTACGGCCGAAAACCCTCGTCCGGCGCCGGAAATCAAGCTGGCTTTCCGGCAGTACCTGAGCCCGCACCTGGGCGGAGCAAAGCAGGCGGCGGAATTGATTTTTAAAGAATATACTGCAGGGCGGCAAGGTGGAAATAACCGGTACACTTGAGCGGGTGACTTTTCATAACCGGGAAAACGGCTATACGGTGCTGCGCGTCAAACCGCACGGCAAACCGCAGGAGACTATGGCCGTGGCCGCCGTGGGCAGTATGCACGACCCCCAGGTAGGCGCCGCCCTGCGTCTCACGGGCGAGTGGGTCGAGCATCCGCGTTTCGGCAGGCAGTTTCAGTTTGAGCATTATGACCTCCTTTTGCCCGCCACCACCGAAGGCATCCGCCATTACCTCGGTTCCGGGCTGATCAAGGGGGTGCGTCTCGGACTGGCCAAGCGCATTGTCGATCATTTCGGCGAAGATACCTTTGACATTCTGGATACAGACCCCGACCGTCTGGCTGAGGTCAAGGGACTGCCCCTGAAGGCCATTGAGGCGGTTAAAGACGGCTGGAGCGCGCACCGCAGCGTTCGCTCCCTGATTATGTTCCTGCAGCCGCACGGAATTTCCACTTCCTATGCGGTAAGGATTTACCGGCATTATGGCCCGGATGCCCTGCAGGTGGTGCGTGAAAATCCGTACCGCCTGGCGATGGATATTCGCGGCATTGGTTTTTTAAGCGCGGACGCCGCGGCCGTCAAGCTGGGCGTGCCCCGCGACAGCCCTTTGCGGGCTGAAGCCGGAGTTTTGTACACCTTGAAAAATCTCAGCGACGACGGACATGTTTTTTTCCCGCTGGATGAACTGGTGCAAAAAAGCGCCGAAGGTCTGGATATAGACAGCGATCTGGTTGAGGAGGCTGTGCGCAGCCTGGCTAAACAGGAGCGCGTGGTCATAGAGGATTTGTATGACAAGCACGGCCTCCTGCGCCATACCGGAGTGTATCTGGCCCGGAGCCATCAGTGCGAGGCCGGTATCGCGCATTATTTGCAGCGTATTTTACATTCGCCCAAGTCAATATCTTTTCCCGACAAGCAGGCCGCCGTCAATCTGGGCTTGTCCAAAACGCCGGTGGAGCTCGGCGCGGAGCAGATTGAAGCGGTGCGCGCCACTCTGGACAACAAGGCGCTGGTGATCACCGGCGGCCCGGGCACGGGCAAAACCACGGTTTTGAATACCATTATCAAAATTTTTGAGGAACGGAAAAGTAAAATTCTGCTGGCCGCGCCTACCGGGCGGGCGGCCAAGCGCATGAGCGAATCCAGCGGCAAGGAGGCCAAAACCATTCACCGGATGCTGGAATACAGCCCGATGGAGGACAGTTTCGGGCATAACGAAAATAATCCGCTGGCCTGCGGTTTGCTGGTAATTGACGAAGCTTCCATGCTGGATACCATGCTGATGTACCACCTGGTCAAGGCCGCGCCCCTTGGCGCGACCCTGGTTTTTGTGGGCGATGTGGATCAGTTGCCTTCAGTGGGCGCGGGAAACGTTTTGCGGGATATTATGGCTTCCGGCGTGGTGGAGGTGGTGGAACTGCGCGAAATTTTCCGCCAGGCCGCGGAAAGCGCGATTATTCTGAATGCCCACCGCATCAATGCCGGAGAAATGCCTTTGCCGCGCAAGGATGACGATGCTTTGGCGGATTTTTACTTCATCCGGCAGGAAGACCCTGAAAAATGCGCGGACTGTATAGTGGATCTGGTATGCAGGCATATTCCCCGCCGTTTCCGCTTCAACCCGGTGGACGATATACAGGTGCTTACGCCCATGCATAAGGGCGCTGCCGGGGCTGTCGCTCTGAACGCCAAACTCCAGGCGGCGCTGAACCCGCGGCAAACCGGCCTGAAACACGGCGACCGGCAGTTCAGGCTGGACGATAAAGTCATGCAGATACGCAATAATTATGAAAAAGACGTGTTTAACGGCGACATCGGGCGCGTCTGCTATGTGAATATAGAAGATAAGGAATTGACCGTGCGCTTTGAAGAAAGGAACGTGCTGTATTTTCAGGATGAATTGGACGAACTGGCGCCGGCTTATGCTATTTCCGTGCATAAATCCCAGGGTTCGGAATACCCGGCGGTGGTGATGCCCATACTTACCCAGCATTACGTGCTGTTGCAGCGCAATTTGCTGTATACCGGCGTAACCAGGGGGAAACGTCTGGTCGTCATAGTAGGCTCGCCCAGAG
The DNA here is from genome assembly GCA_031266055.1 of Deltaproteobacteria bacterium. GTDB lineage: Bacteria > Desulfobacterota > Desulfovibrionia > Desulfovibrionales > Desulfovibrionaceae > WRHT01. The sequence continues at coordinate 1,982 of JAISBT010000175.1, read as the reverse complement.
CCGTGGGCATGGCCGTGCATAATGACCGGACTCTAAACCGCTATACCTGGCTGGGCGAGCGCCTGGCGCGCAAGGAGGCGTAGGCGGAACTTGAGAGCATTTTAACATTGAAAATGTTGAAATGCTCTGGCGGCGGGTACCGTCGCCCGCCCCGCAGACGTAGGTGAAACTTGCTTCAGCCGTTGCTGCGCAGCAGCTTACGGATGAAGACAGCAGTGATGTTTCGCTGTAAAGCGCCGGAGGGAGCGTCTCAAAGTTAAATTGCCTTAGGCAGAAGTTTCGCCGCAAAACCAGCATATTTATACGTAACAGGCTAAAAATACAGTGGTTATGTTGATATTTTTTGTAAGACCCCTCCGACGACTTCATAGCCGAAGGCTTTAAGGATAAGCGCCTGGTCTGTGGTTGGTTCCTCAAGAATCCTGACGGGCTTTTTCTTATCGGCTGACCAGCACAGGCGGGAGTGAAGCTTGCGCATACTATCCATGGCCGTGGCTGCGGAAATGTCCAGGCTGATCCGATGCAGTCTGAGTTCAATGATACGCAAGTAACTCAGAGCCACGATGCACGACAGGATGTGGCATCTGATTTTGCTGTCGGTGAAGTGCCTGATGGGAAGCATAGCTACCAAGTCATCGTCCTTGGTCTGGCGGAAACTTTGTTCTACAATTGACCTGTCCAGGCTTGCCCGGACAATCTCGTCCGTACTCCAGTCACTGCGGTCAGCGATAAGAATGTTCTTGCCAAACCGGTCGATATGCCGGCCTATTTGGTAGTAGTTTTTGTTAAATCCCATGTTCAGCCGGCCGTTTTCGTGTGTGAAGCGCAGTTCGTAGAGGTCATTCGGCAGGTGGAGTCCCTCACAGGTAGCCTTGTAGCGTTCAATGATCTTCTCCTGTTTGCGCCAGCCGGCCGCAGCCGTCCTGACCTTGGTTCTGATCTCGTAAAGAGCTGCTTGCAGCTTCAGGAAGCGCCGCTCGAAGGCAAACCTTTGCTTTGTTGCGGTGAGCGGGTTGTAGGTTATCACGACAGTGCGTTCCCTGCCCCAGTACTCTCCTGCTGTCCTCCAGGCAACGAGCCTGTCGTCATCCCGATCCTGTTCAGCAAGTTTTTTGTTCTTGGGCGTATCCACCAGTGCAAATCGTTCTCTTGGGGCGTGGATGAGATCCTCGGCGAGATAGGTGGAATAGCTCGTGATGAAGTGGGCTTTTTCCATGGCGTCAATAGTGGAAATATTCTCTTCGGCGTTCATGCCCTTGTCGAAAACCACGGTTACTTCTTCTTGGCAGTGCGCGCGCATAACCGTGAGGACTTCATCCAGAATTCGGGCAAAAAGCTTTGAATCATGCCGGGTTCCGTCATACTCGCGGTAAAAGATCGGCAAACGGGTATCCCTGGTCACCAGAAGCGCCAGGCCGATCTGCCTGAGCCAGTCCCGGCCTTCCTTGTTTTTGCCCCGCATCGCCAACTCGGAATCCGTGTCACTGGCCATATAGGTATAGTAATTGGTCGTGTCGAAGAGGAAGCAGTCCGATGATGATGCCTCAAGTTCGGAAACTCTGTTGAGCAATCTCTGCGCGATGAGCCTGATCGCTTCCTCGTCCACCCGATTCCATTTCTTCCAAAATCTGCCGAAGTCGAGAGCGTCAATATCGACCGGACGGATGTGCTGAATGGCTGTGGTCTTGTACCACTCGGGCATGCCTCTTTTGGAGCAGGCATCGATCATATGGTTGAAAGCGGCATAGAGGAAATACTCTCCTACAGAAGGGCCGGTTTCCATATCACCTTTTGGGATAAAGGAATCAATAATCTCGACCAGTCCGACTTCCCGCTCAATCATGTTCGCCAACCAAAGTGCTCCGAACTCCTGGACTTGGATTTTGCTCAGGCCGCCATTCTCCTTTGCGGCCATGCCCAAGATCCGCTCGACTGAGCCAAGATAGATCTGGTTGACAACTTTCGGTTTGCCATCGACCCGT
>JAISBT010000077.1 GCA_031266055.1 Deltaproteobacteria bacterium | reverse complement strand
GTGCTGGTTGTTTCGGCAACTCTCTTCAATTCGCATACGGGATTTTGCTGGGTTGTGCCCATAACGACGCCGCAAAAAGGATTGCTCAATGAAATCCGCCTGTCGGAAGGCTTACCGGTATACGGCACCTTACTGCTTTCACAATTGCGCTCCATTGACTGGCGCGCGCGGTCTTTTTCCGTTTCCTGCTCAGTTAAGGCGGACTTTCTCGAAGATATCAATGCCCGGTTATCAGCCGTTCTGGAAGTTGAGTAGCTGTTTACCATAGATATTGCCCCGTTCATGGCGTTTGCGTGGCTGGTTAAATTATGGTGGTGATTGTACCTGGACATTACCAGACGCTTGCCCACCTCTCGACTGATTCCATGCGCAAAGTTGCCCTGAGCCTGAAGAAAAGCGAAGAAAAGCTGTTGCCGATTGACCGGGTTAAGCCGTAGAGTAGTATTTTATATGAGCAGCGGAGGGGTCTGTATGAGCAAAAAGGATGCGTACCATCCACCATTCACCATTACCCCGTCAATCTTGCGCTTGGTCGCCGACATCAGCGAAGCGACCGGGCGCATTTCCACGCGCGCGGAAAATGCACTGGATCTGCGTCTGCGACGTATCAACCGTATCCGCACTATCCAAGGGTCTCTGGCCATTGAAGGCAACACACTGAGCGAAGAACAGGTTACCGCCATTCTGGACGGCAAGCGTGTGGCCGCTCCTTTGCGGGAAATCCAGGAAGCCAAAAACGCCATTGCCGCTTATGACCGGCTTGAAGAATGGAGTCCGCACAGCAAGTATGACCTGCTGACCGCCCACGGCATTCTTATGGCCGGGCTTATTGACGAGGCCGGCCATTACCGCAGCGGCGGCGTGGGCGTCATGGGAGGCGGACAGGTTCTGCACATGGCACCTCCGGCCAAGCGTGTACCCATGTTGATGAACGACCTTTTGCATTGGCTGGTTTCTACCGATTACCATCCTCTGGTGGCCGGCTCCGTCTTTCATTATGAGTTTGAATTCATTCATCCGTTCAGCGACGGCAACGGACGTATGGGCAGACTCTGGCAGACGCTGATACTATACCGCTGGAACGCTCATTTTTCCGGAATCTCGGTCGAAAGTCTGATCTACGAGCATCAAAGCGACTACTACGAGGCCATCCGCAAAAGTACCGACAATACCGACAGTTCTCCGTTTATCGAATTCATGTTACAGATGATTCAGAATGCCGTCCGCACTCTGGACACCCCCCAAGTTAGCCCCCAAGTCACCCCCCAAGTCAAACGTCTGCTGGAAGTTTTTAGAGGCGAAATGACTAGGGATGAGTTGATGACAACTCTGGGTTTGAAGGATCGGAAGTCGTTCCGGGAGCGGTATCTACGGCCCGCCCTGGAGAATGGGCTTATTGAGATGACGCTTCCGGACAGGCCGAACAGTCGTCTGCAACGGTATAGAACAGTGGATAGATAATTTGGGGCGTGTCGGAATAGTCAAATTATGACGGTGATTGTACCCTGTAATCGCTCAAACGGGATCAGGCCGAAATACCGGCTGTCGTAGGAATAATAATGCTCGCCAAGCAGAAACACTTTTCCGGGTGGGATTATGTCGTCATACAGCGCAGGTGAAATCGGCATGCCGTCCATGGTCTTATGTCTGATGTGGCCGACCATTACTCCGTCACAATCCGCCTGTCGCATTGTCACCTTCAGGTGCTGACCCGGCAGACAGGCGACCCTTTTTACAATAGCGGTTCCTTCCCGAAGTTTGGAAACTCCGTTGGGGTCACTGCCTTGCCAGACCATCAGAACGTACTCTCCAGCCTCCAATTCTCTTGGAATTCCCGGATTCAGCAGCCCCAGCGTCATATTGACGCTGGGGCCGCGCACCCAAAGCCATTTGTACCCTGTGGCTCTGGGTAACAAGGCCACGGAGAACGTGACAACAGCCAGAATTGCCAGGAGGCTCCATTTGGCTGCCGCCAAGGGTTTACTCAGCCCATTCTGCATTTTCTTCCACCCTGGGCTCAGGCTCGGCCACCGGGATAGTCCTTACGGCCAGATATTCCGATTTCAAAGGCCAGTACACCAGTGAAGGGGTCTCCATTATTTTGAACCGCTCCCGGATGGTGTAGGTCAGATGGTAAACTGGCCGTTTCAGGTGTTCGCCGAGTTGGTAAGGATAACCTTCCGAAATCAGCAGTTTCACTCTTGGATTGTTGAACTGGGACTGTGCGAACCACTCCAGTTCGGCTTCACGCTCGCCGTTTATGACCAGCAGCATCAAGGGGTAGCTGATGCCCTGGCCGGAAAGCACTTGGAGCGGGTTCAGCTTATGCCCTTTCGGATATACGACGTTGCCGTGCAGATCTTTGATGTCCTGCGGCACGGTATAGGTCAAATCCACCCTGTACTGCCTGCCCTTGGTAGCGGGCGGCAACCCGCTCACGGCATCCCGGAGCCGGAAAGTCTTCACTTCCTCTTTCAAGGCGGCCTGGATATCCTCCTGCAGCTTCCGCAAATCCACTTCCGAAAGCCGATGCCGGATTACTTCCAGCATGTCTCTTTCTTTGATGGCGTAGGTGACGCCTTCTCTGCCGACGACCATAGTGTGTGCCTGCGGACACGGTATGAGAAGCATAAGAAGTGCGATGGGCGCGATGCCGTAATATTTCACTCCCCCCCCCTTACTGTACTGCCGATCTCTTCACCCTTGCCGCTGTTGAACTTGTCCGGCCAGGTCCAGCGAGACGGCTCAACCGGTATCCACATCGTCCTCTCGCCAGCCAGAGTGTTGAATGCCGTCTGATACGGGAGAATATGCGTTTCCATAATCACCGGAGGCAGCAGTACGGCTTGAGTTTTCTGGCCCTGCGCGTATCTGCCAAGGAATTCCTGCCTCGTGGCTTCGCTGGTGATGTTGTACTCAAGACGCGCGGTGTCCTTGGCGTTGGCCACTGCCCGCGCATGGATCTCGTGCAGGTGCTGCTCGGCCTCGGAAATTTTGTTCGGTTTGCTGGCCTTTACCGCTTCCTTGAATTGCTCCAAGGCCTGACCAAACTCGTTGGCTTGGCCGGGGTTGACGATCCGTAGCAGTTCATTCTGCCGCTGTTCAATTTCCGCCGCCTCGCCTTTCACCACAGCCTTTCTGTACTTTTCGATGGCGTCGCCAAGAGCTTCCCGGGAAGCTGACACGCTCTCCGCATTGCCTGAGCCAGGCGTTGCGCCAACGAGTGCATATTCATAGGCCGCTTCCACGGAAACGCATTGTCCCTTTTCCGTCTGCGGACAGTCATATGTGTCGCCATACGGCATCATCTTGGCGCAACCGCTGGACATGCAGATAAGAACCAATAAAAACAATTTAATTTTAGAGGTCATAAGCCCCATCCTTTTTTCCTATGCTCAGTTGTTTATCGAAAACGATTTCCGTTCCCTGTGTGACCACAAAGGTCGCGGAACGAGTTGCTCCCACCTGAATCACCGGAAAGATCTCTTCAGCCAGCGACATGTAGTAGGAGGCGACCTTATCCAGAGCGCGGCCGATGCCCGACGATGTACCGCCAAGCAGCGCGTTCCCCAGATCATTCGAGTTCGGCGAACTGATGGCCCCGGAGTCCGTCACTGTCAGGCTGCGGGCGTTGAACTGAAAAAATTCTCCCAGCCCCTGGATAAAGCCTACTTTCATTGTTTCAGCGAGGAGTTTGCCGGCCTTTGAGACCACTTCGCCGCGCATGCCGGCTTTGCCGTCGCTGTCAGCGACATAGCCCAGCAACTTTTGGTCGATGACCCTTTCGCCATCATTATTCACGCAGGAGATGGTCATACCGCGGATATTGACTCTCTCCGTGGATAGTTCGCCGATTCCTTCAGCCAAAAGAAAGCAGCCGCGGACATTTTGCCGCACTTCGTTGGGCAGCCAACTCAGATCCTGTACGCGGAGCGCGAGAGGAGAGGGTTGATTTTTAGCCTTGTTGCCGGTGGGAGCATCAAGGCCCGTCAGCAGCGAAACGGAAAAGAACGATGCCGAAGGGACGTAAAATCCCTGCGGCGTGGGCTTTTCAACTTTTCCTTGCTCCATTGACGCCGGGGGCGACCAGGAAAGCACGCCGAGGCTGCGCGGAGGAGGAATATCCTCCCCGTTCGGCCCGGTTTGTTTCTTGGGCTGCACAGCAGGCGTAGCCGCGCCTTCTTGGGGTGACTGCGGAACCTGCGTCTGCTGGCCCGACGTTGTTCCTGATGGCAGGGGCAACTGCAGGACAGGAGCGGGGGCATAAGGAATCTGTCCGCCGTCAACGATTTCAGAAGACCCGATAGTCCGGTTCATTTCCCGGAGCAATGCGTCTTCACCGAAAGGCTTTGTCCTGGATTGAGAACCGGAAGAACTCGAAGGCGAGGCGGTCGTTCCGCGTTGCTGTTTGCTTTCCAGCATTTCAAGGCGTTGCTGCATGGCCTGCATCTGAGCTTTTTGAGACTGAATGCTGTTTTGCAGCTTTTCAGCCATGACCTCCGCAGCCATGTCGGGCTGTGTGAAATCAAACGGTGATTTCTGTTCCCTCCGCTCCCGGGGCGCTCTGTCAGGCGTCGCCACATAGTAGATCGTCGCCACTGCCAAAATCAGTACACCGAAGGTAGCGATGCGCCGTTGTCCCGAAGACAGGTTGAGCCAGAATTCACGGATATGGGTTGTAAGGTCACTGATATTCATTTCTTCTCTGCCTTATTGGCCACGCTCAGGATGATCACCCGTTGGGCTTCCCTGAGATGGACGCGGCCTATGCCGATGATCTCCCCGGTGACATGCTGGCTCAGCTTGGCCAGTAATTCGGGAATGGCCGCATTGCTGGGAGCGAGGAAGTCCCAGGCGATAACGCCACTGATGCCTGTGTCGATGGATGTGCTGAGCTTGCAGGGAGAACTGAACGCGCATGAGCTGTCTATTTTCTTCGTAACCCAATACGGGAGATAATCCCGGTTCCAAACCCTGGTGAGGATTTTGACCAACCGCTCTTCATGGGGAAGCGCCTGGGCCTTGAGTATGGACGACTCATACGGTCGGAGCGTTTCCGGGGATACGCCGCCGTTCAGGACAAGTTCCATGTTTGTCCCGGCGTACTGGGTATCCACCACGGCGTTGATCTGGAACACTTCGCCCTGACATACGATATTCAGATCCACGGGAAAATAGGAGATGTCGGAAGGCACTGCGGAACCGACCTGAATAAACAGATCATGCCCCTTGTTCTTTAGTTCCAGCTCCAATCCCTTTGTCGTCGGGTAGATCACATCTGCAATCACGCCATCGCAATGAATCCGGTTGGTATAGTTGCGGGCGAAGGCGCCGAAAGAGCGCCGGTCGGAAAAAGCTCGTTGCCACTCGGGTGACTCTACGTGCACCCTGAAGCTGTCAGTGTCCTTGTTGTACGAAATCTGCCTGTCCTTGGGATTTTCGCCGGGATTTGCGGGTCTGGCCGGGGCGGGCTTATCCGGTTTGCCTTTTCCATTTGAGGTGGAAACATCTTTCAGGAGATTGATGATTCTTTCCTCGGCGTTCTGTTCCGGTTGTTCAACGGCGGGTTCCGCATCCGTAACGAGCAGCGCCTGCTCAGAAGGTTTTTCCGGCAGAGTAAGGGATTCGTTACCCAAGACCGCTTTGTCGAGATCGCTGCTGCAAATCAGATCCATGTTCTGGACCGAAGGCAGCGGTTCGACGGAATTCCACGCGCAATCCTCGGGCGGCCATTGATCCGCCCAGGCGCTACTTACGGTCAGGACGTTGCAGAGCATTATACTCATTAGAAGTAAGCAGTGATATGGCTTCAATTCGGAACCCTCCGTCTTTAATTTGGTATTCGTATTTCAGGTAAAGTTCCTCGGTTGCCAGTTCCTGCCCGGATGACCAGCGGACGGTCTTGCCTGAAATGAGGCAGACCCCCGGCGATGGCAGAAGCGCCTCTCTCGCCTGGAAGGTCTCGTTGATTCTAAGCTTTGCAATTTGGTCTATCCGGTGCTGGAGCTGCTCCTTGACGGAAACCAGCTTTTCAGCGGGGAGATAGGCCAGAAACTCCCGGTATTGCTCCATGATGCTGTAGGGGGTGTATGTGTAGAGCAAATGCGTCATATGCAGTAGCATGATGCGCACATACTCCGGCGAAGCTTTTTCCCCTTTCATTTCAACTTGGGCGGCAAGGTGGGTAGGCACGATGATGACTCGTGCCCGGTTGGCCATCCACATCGTATGGACGGCCAGACCGGCAACCATGAAGACAAGCAGGATGTTGACGCACAGCAGCAGCCTGTATTTGGCGCCAACATCCCGCAAATCGTCGCTGAATATCTTGAAATCCATGCCTTACCCCCGGAATAGCTTGATCGCTCCGTCCGGGTATCCCGAGTAGGGATACAGGCCGAAGCGATGCAGTATGTTGCCGACCATCCCCCTGGGAAGGCTATTCTGGCAGCGGGCCATCACATACAGGTAGGCAACGGAAAACGAGGTAAACAGCAGGAAATTGCGGGTGAATACCCCCAGAACGAAAAGCAGGGCGGCCGGAATAAACACGTCCGCGTCCCAGATCAAAATGGTGATGGGTGCATCCAAATACCGGGGGATTCTCCCTGTTCCACTCCCTTTTGCCATGTCCATGACCTCCGTTCCGCCCGGTCAGGCGATCATGCCGAGGCTGGTGACAACGGTTTCCAGGGAAAAAATGATCGCCGCCGCGCAGGAGCAGACCGCGAACTGGAACACCGAGCCGCGAATTGCCGCGAGAATGCCCCAGGTGAGGACGCCGCCCACAAAGGCCGCACCGAGAGGGCCTTCGACCAGCTTGTCGTAAAACACTTCGTACAGTTCAAACCACATGTCCCCCTGGGAGGGGGCGCTGAAGGCGAAGGCGTTGCCAGCCAGGGCAAAAGTTGCGCAGATGATGAGCGCAAGCATGAAAAGCATGCGATTCGTGAAAGAATGGCGTTTCAAGGTTTTTATCTCCATAAAGAAGGGCCTGCCTGCCGCAGCAAGCAGGCCTGGGTTAGAGGGTTGATTTAACTGGAGGGTATGAGCTTTGAGCAACTGATTGAGATTACATTCCTTCTCGGCACCTCCTTTCACGGAAGAATGGCAGAACGCGATTCACAGGCCGGCGGACGGCCTGCCCTTCGGCGCCTCCGGACGTCCGCCGTTAAGCCGCATGGTTCACCTCCTTTGTTGTTTCTTCCCTAAATTTCCCGCGCCAGATTGCCCGTAACCTGATGGGCAACGCAGAACATGAGGACGCTGAATACCACGGCCCAGACGTATGGGGCCGTAGTCCAGAGCGGGTACCCCAAAATCTCGATTGTCAGTGGAATTGCCCCTATAAACGGGAGTTCGGAACCAAACGGCAATGACAGATAGATGAAGCACAGCGCGAAGCAGAATACCGCCAGCAGCGTGAACAGCTTGAAGCGGGTTGCCGATAGATTTCCGAAACTTGCGATCTTCTCGTGGTAGATGATTCTGCCTTCGCAGAAGCCGAACAGGCAGGTGAACAACACCAGGGGGAGAATGGTCAGCAACCCGTAGAATCTTAGGGCGAACAGCTCGAATATGATGGCGTATGGCCCTAGGACGATCCGGAGCTTCTCCGTAGAAGGGCCATCCATAAACTCAATGGAATAGCCGGCCTCGCGGTAGAGAGCTTTTTCATTCTCCAGGGGAGCCCAGACCACATATTCCTTGTTGCCGCCCTTCAGGTAGTTCCATCCTCCCCTTTGTTCAGGGGCATGCTGAACAGCCCAAATCCGCAGGAAGACGCTCGCCAGAAGCAGGAGCGCTCCTATGGCAATGGTCAGGCGAATCAGACCCAGCGGCTTGTATTGCGGTTCTGCCATGGTACGTGCCTACTTCCCGGAATCAGCCCGGGGAGTTTCCGCAGCCGCGGCAAGCACGTCAAAGCCGAAGGCCGCCAGTTCGTTACCGGTGAGAGAAGAGGCAGAATCGCCATCTGGCACGGCTGCGGGAGCTGCTTCACATTCGTATGAGGAAGCGTCGATTGCGACAGATTCGGGCACCGGTTCATGAATCAGTGCAGGAGCCGGACTTTCAACGCCGGAGGGGTTTTCACCGCTTTTTTCCGCGGCCTGAGGCTGCGCTTTGGATCGTGTTTTCGCGTTCGATTTGCGGGTCTTCAGCTCAGGTTCTGGTTCCGGCATTGCGATTTTCGATGCAGGCTGTTCCTGTGGAGCATCCTGAGGTGAAGCGGCGGGTGTGGCCGGTTTCAGACCGTTGCCGTGCCTGCCTCTTTGCTGTCCGTACCGGTTAAAGCGGCCATTGGCCTCTCGCAGCTGCTGGGTGTAGGTCTGCATTTCGTCATTGAAGCGGTTGACCATTCCCAGCATGTTGTCAGGATTGAGCAGTGTAAAGGCTTTAACGAAGTCGCCTTTGCCGTTTTTCAGACAGGCGAGGGTTTCCAGAAATTCGTTGATGAGCCTGGAAGTCGAGTAAACCAGAGGACGCAGATGATCCGGCACCGAGGGGATAACCCACTGAAGTTGACGATCCGGGCCAGCCTTGTAAGCGTGGGCAACGGGAGAAAGGCCCATTTTGAACACCAGGCGGACCTTGGCGTTTACAGGCAGTTCTTCAAGGCCGAGTTTCTGCAGGATGCTTTCAAGAAACTCGACGGGTTGTTGGGATAAGGCCGCGCCCAGAAACTCATTCCGCTCTTTCTGGGGTAGGGTGCCAAGAGCCGAGTGCAATGATTGGATGTCAGGCATAAGAAACCTCCTGACCAAAGAAGCCGGGAGGCGTGTTTATGCAAATCGGCGTCTGAACCTATTCCTCCATCAGATGCGCGAAGTGCTCTTTTGCCAGATCCATGATATGGGAGCGCCGCATGGTCAGAGCTTGGCGGGTGCAGGTCAGGTTCAGTTTATCCAGAATTTCGGCATCCGTGAGTCCATCAATAACGAAATCCAAGATCGCCATGTCCTCGGCAGCGAGCGCGCATGCCTTGTTTTCGTCATCATGGGTGAGCCGTTTTCGTGACTTCATGGCTGTCATTCGTTCCTGAAGCAACTGTTCCGCAAAACCGAGCCGCAGCTTTTCAAAATCCATTTTGAACGGTGAAGAGTTCACGGGCACGCCGGCTTCAGCGAAGCTTTCAATGGCTCCTTCCGTGGCAGTGATAAATTCTTTGCTGCTGCCTTTATCGGAGCGCTTCGGAGCGTTTTTCAGAGCCTGATTGAATGCAAGTTCCTCAGACGCCCCGTATATTAAGGCATCCAGCATGAGATGGTAAAACTGTTCATAGTCGATACTTACCAGCTTCTGCTGAACAGTTTGCGATTTACTCATCTTGTCAATGTATTTTCTTGCCCTGGTTTCTGCCGAATCAAGAAATGCGACGAGTTTAGCATAATATTTCGGCGCCATGACCGTTTCCAACTCGCCAAGATTGTCCTTGAAGAACAGGAACCGAGGGCGGAGATCGAAGAAATCTTCAGGAGTACCTATGGCGATTCGCCCTTTATTTCGTTGAATTGAGTAATGGCGCTGCCAATTACCGTGAGACCGCGATGCCATATGTGTCATTCTTCTTCCGTAGATTACCGTCCACGCAAGATGAATAATATTCTCTATGCTCCTTTTCTTTGATGCGCATAAAACAAGGTGCATCAATTCTTCGTAGGGCACCAATGAAGAGGCAGTGGAACGTCCGGAAGGAAGAACACCACGTTTCAGGCCATGGGACAGCTTGGACAACTGTTTGTATATCCACCATTTGGATAACCCATGCTCTTGAACGATGGGATAAAAAGCCGTGAGTTCCACCAGTAATTCCATCCACCAGAATTACAGAAAACGGGTGAAAATGGTCAATATTCAAAACAACCCAAATCATCTTAAATCATCTATAGTTCCAGAATGTTAATCGCCTCTCTATGATTTCAGGTGGTTATCTGTTTGACTATTTTCCGGCGCTTGTTGCGGCAAGGGGATAGAGCAGAGTTTTTCGGGTTTTCAGAACGTCCCTGATAGCTCTTACTGGAAAAATTGTGCAGATTGACCAAAAGAGTGTATCCGTAAGCCGGTGTTATTAAGCATATTTTTATCTTCAGTTTTCCAAAATGCTTTCCATATATTATATAATAGCCTGGAATAAATAAATTTTGCTTGGCAAAGTTTCAGAAAAGTTTTCCAAAATTATTTCCACTTGTAGGTAAGAACAAGGCCAAGATCGGGTAGAGGACTTCCACCATCAAATTCGGGTGCACAGCTAAAAAAAGGCGAAGCCTTGCGGCCTCGCCTAAAATCCATTCTGGTTGTTGGGTATCTGATAATCCGGCGCGTGGCCTGGCGTGACTTTATGATGAAGCGGACAAGGTGCCTTTCGGCCTGCCTACAGGTTTGGTCTTGCTGTCCTGAACGAACAGATCCAGATCGGAAGAGCATGGTTGGAGGTGAACTCCATTACGCCGCCACCGGAGCCTGTGCTTCTTTATCTGATGTCTTACCGCGTTAGATGTGAGTCCATATACGGAGCCAACCCGGCTTATATCAATGTAGCTCAGTTCCAAATCTGATTGCGCGTCGATAATATCCTGGAGGCAGACGTAACGCAGCCTCGAATTACTGTGTCTGGAGATGTCGGATGTCTCTTTGACCCGAACCTTTCCATCCTCAATGAGCTTATTCAGCATGTAGATGGTGATTCCCGCTTTGCCGCTGGCCTCGTTGATGGGCAGATAACCGATCATTTGTAGTCCTCCCACGCTTTAAGGACTTTATCGGCATACGTCCTGGCGCGTTCCGGGTTTTTATTGACCGGAGTATGGTAAGCCCCTATGGCTTTCCAGTTCATGCCATACCGCTTCAACTCTTCTGAGAGGATCCAGCACCCGATGATGATGTTGATTCTTGGATCAAGAACTTCGGCGGGATCAAGATTGAGCTTATTGAGCCAGTATGAGTTGATCTGCATCAATCCGACATCATAGGATTGCCTGCTGGATGATGCTTTTTTTATCAACGCCAAAGAGCTTTCCTTGTCATTCATATAATGACTCCTGCCCTGTACATTGATGGTAAAAGGCCGAAAATCGCTTTCCACCTTGGCGATGGCCATTGCCAGTGATGGAGGAACACCCCACATGCCGCAGCCGTCTTCAAAATGCGCAGCCAGTTTATCATTCGCGTGGGCCGCTGAAGCCGTACAAATAAAAATATAGGTTATGACCAGTATACATATCGGCTTCAATGCCACTTTTGATAACCTCCTTGTTTGGCCGGCTGCAGGAAATCCTCAAAAGACTGCAGCTGGTGGGTCATCACGGGACGCTCATAGTTCCTGCCGTCATTCCACAGGCTCCATGCTTGAAGAAGACCCCTTTCGAGATCGTGGAATTCAACAAGACCTGATTTGAGCCTGCGTTGGACTGTTTCACCCCTGATGTTACCGGCAACCCATAGATCCGGTACGGACTGCACTCCGTATTTCCGGGCAGTGTCAGGTGACGAAAGGACATTGATGGCGGTGATGTTTCTCCAGCCCCACTTCTGAATGAAATTTTCCAGGATTTCCTTTTGCTGGCTGCAATATCGGCAAGTCGGTGAGTAGAAAAACAAGATGCCCATGTTTTCCCGCATGGCCTGAATCGCGATTTCCCGTTCTTCTCTTTCGGCCACTACTTCCGCGGTTGTTGCCGCCAGGGTTGGCGCGCGCTGCACCGTGGTGTCCAGCACGGGGTATTTCAGCAGCGCCGAGGCCCAGGCTTCCTGGAAATTCTTCGCCCGGTGCATGGCAACGCCCTGGAGTTTGAGATACGTTACCATCCGTTCCTCGTCTTGCGGTTTTTCCTGGGCAAAAGCCAATGCTTGATTGATCAATTCGCGCATATCATCGGGGTGCATTATCCATACCGAGTCCCAGTCAACCTTGCCTGTGAAACTCCGCCTCTTTGGCTGTTCTACGAGAGTATCGGGCTCAGGCACTTTAACCGGCGTAGGATCTTCGTAGCAGAACCATCCACGGCATACATTCGGGTCAGTGTAATATGTCGGGTTGGGCAACCTGACCGTATCGGCTGCCCCGATGTCCGACCACAGCAGGCAACAGGCAATAATGCCCATGATTAACCTGATCTTCACCGTCCGATCTTCTGAATGATGGAGTGCAACGTCAGATCATCTGGACGGAGTTTCTGAATTTCTTCCAGGATATAGGACGAAGCCAGATCGCCGTACCATACAAAGAAATCTTTCTCCGGCATGGGCGATTCGCCACAGGACGCAATTTGTTCGGGATGAGGAACGTAAACCAAAGCCGGAACTTGCTCAATTCCGAACGCCCTGAACAGGTTGGGACTGATGTCCACGGGGTTCAGGAAGCATTTGCTGCCTGCCTCATAAGGCGGATCACCGCAAAGCATGCGCTGAACCCAAGCTTGTGTGGGCTGAAACTTCGACGGGTCGTCGCCTATGAGCCCACGCAGAACAAAGGCCGCAGGGCTACCTTCCATGGCTTTCTGATAATTTTGCAACGTGATGTCCGGCACGGATTCGGAAATGAAAACATACAGATGCGTGTTCTCATACAGGCTTTGTTCCCGATTTTGCACGGCTAGCCGTTCAAGGTATTCTTCATCGTACTGAAAGCCTTTTTCCTCGGACTCCGATTGGACTTTCGCCCAGATGTTTTCCGTGTAGGTCTGAACCAAGCCTTGCTGCTCTTTGGCTGCGTCTACGGCCTTTTCAGCGGTCTCCCTTCCCTGTTCCCGCGTTTGCGCTGGCACCGTCAGAGCGTCAGGCAGTGCATCAGTCCACGCGCGTTCCTCATCAGGCTGCCGGACATGCAAGCCGGCCGTCCTCTCCTCAATTGCTTTCCGCGGTTCCTGTACAACTTTGTCCGCCTCACTTCCTTTGTTCGGTTGAGACGACAACGCCAAAAGGATCGCTAACAATGGAATTCCTAACGCTTGATTTGCCATGATTGTTACCTCCACTTTTTCCGTTCGGGAGATATGGGAAGGCAAATTGCGCGGTATTCCCTCCCGCTGCCTGTCATCAGGAGGTAAAAACTATGGAAACCGGTCTGAACCTGGATAAAATGCTGAAAGATGTCTCAGCCGAGTTGAAGGAATGGAAAGTGCTCATGGAGGACTTGGCGGGAGCGTTTTACAACCGATTTCCGGCAACGAGGAAATGCGGCTGGACTTTGCATCTGGACCGGTGCGCCGAATTGAAGGCATGTGATATGTGCCCGCATTCCATTTATTGGGTGAGGTACTACTATGTGACTTTCAGCAAGAAACAAAGGGAGGAAATGGGGAAGGCCGGGTTGGAACCGCCAAAATCAAAGGTTTCATGGGACAATACTCCAAGTGGCATTTCCAGGGAGCGGCTCCCCGGCAGGTTGAAAGTGACCATGGCCGACAAACGGATATACAGAGAATATGAGGCGGTGCGGGCTGAAATAATGTGCCAGCACACGGAGTTTTCAAAATTACGGAAGAAACTGCTGGCTCGGGTCAGGAACGAGAAAAACGACCTCGCGCTGAACATGGAATTTTTTGAGGATGGGGTGTTCAGGGATTATTACATGGCGGTGCTGCCATCCAAACCCATAAAAGCTGCCGTTATCAGCAAAATTTATGAACTACGGAAAGGGTGACTATCAATCAGGCCAGTCGTAGAGTTTTCTCAGGTAAATCCTAGTTGCCGCGGCAATCCCCGGGCTGCTGAGAATGGCCTGGGGATTTTTCTTTACTTCAAGCCGGACGTTTTCCGTCCAAGCTGCATGCACTTGAGGCCAGAGGCGATGGTTTTCACCTTCGTCGGCAAGCGATTGCAGGATAGCGTCGAGTTCTGTTCTACGGGCAGCTTTTTCCATCTCCGCGCGTTGCTGGGCCAGAGCGTACATGGCTTTAACCTTCGCTTCTCCTTCCTCGGAAAGCTGTTGCAGAGCCAACACTTCCGGGTCTATGTACCCCGGCGGTTTCTGATAGAAACCGTTGCTTTTCATTGCGGCGCGCCAATAAGCCACGGGGTCAAGAACCTCTTTTCCATGCTTGTCTTTAAGCGCTCCTTGGGAGAGTTGCCAATCTATAAAGCGCAAAGATTGAGCAATGATTTTCTCGGGTTTTTCCTCAATTCCTTGAATTACCATCGCAGCCAAGACTTCCCTGATGTGCGACGCGAAAAGTCCGGCCTTGCCCATGCTGGGCCATAGTTCGTTAATCTGACCCTTTGCAAGAGTTACGATAGATTGATTCTTTTCTTGTATTTCTATTCCATATTCTTTCTTTCTATCTTCCTTATATGCGAGTTGTTCACCACCTGTCCAAGTCAGGTGTTCAGCACCTGTCCTAACATGCTGTTCAGGAGCTGTGCATCCGGCCTGTTCATCTTCGATCCGAGGGCTTTGTGCCATGCCTGAAGAATCCGGAACAAAAGGACAGGGGGCAGATCCGCAGTACCACACCTCAATGCCCCGGATAGCCGCATTTATGTATGGTTCTGAGCGAATGAGCCCGGTACTGGTCAACCTGCGGATGATATTTCTCACTGTTCCATAGGGTATTCCAAGCTTTTCCCCGATTGCCTTATGGTTGGTAACGCAGTGCCTGCATTGCCTGAACATGCCTAACACCTTGATTTGGTTGTCTGTCCACGAAGCCATATTCTTACGGAGAAGATAAAACGGCTCAGGCGAGTCATCAGGACTGTCCACCACCTGTCTGGTTGAACTGTTCACCACCTGTCCAGTTGAGGTGTTCAGCACCTGTCCACCACCTGTCTTACCCGTGTTCACGTCAATGCTGGACAGGTGGTGAACAGGTGCTGAAGACAGGTCCTGGACAGGTATATTGGACAGGTCGTGAACAGGTAAAGGACAAAGGCGTGATTCATCAGGGAACCGCTCGAAACTTGTTTTTACTGGAGCGGCGTCCCCAAACGATGAACCTTCCTCAGCCATCGGATATGGTGGATATGGAGAATTTTCTGAATTCAGGGAGGATTCTGACGGCAAAGTATTGCCGCCAGAAGAGGCATATCTGTTTGTGTCGCTCATAAGTTCCCTCACAGTTACAAACGAGGGTGCTCATTTCCCTCATGAAATGAGGTCGGGAACGTAAAAAATGCAAGATAATAAATTTGAAGGGGTTTCCTACAATACAACGTATTTCTTTTGCGTGCTCTCCTACAATAACGGGTTCAGCCGAATTTTCCATGTGACAACCAGGTGAAGATGTGCCATATAACGTTTTGTTTTTATATGATAAATATCCTTAAAATCAAAAAAACAAATTGACAAAACATCAAAACGCCAAAAAATCAAATTTCAAAAAAAAACAAAACGGTAAAAAACAGATTAACAAAAAAACAAAACCGATAAGTCAAATAATTTAACGTAATTACGTCTGCCAATCGTTTATTTCCGGTGTGGGTCAACCATGGAAGGGTTTGTGCCGGTTATTTCAGTATAACGCATAATAAGGAGAAATTCATGGTGACAGTCGGTGAAATATTGAAGTTGCCATCTCTTTCAAGATGCCATGTCCTTTCTGGTCGTTCTGGGCTTAACAGAACCGTTCAGGGCTGGAATGTGGCTGAACGCTTTGATTTTTATCTTTGGATGAAAGGAGGTGAATTCATCATGTCCATGATGTCCTTTGCTTCCGACTCCCACTCGGAAGAAGAAATATCCTCCTGGGTCAAATCCCTGATAGAATCCGGCGCTTCTGCCCTCGGCATTAAACGCTCGATTTACAATGGTAAAATTCCCCAATTCCTTCTGGAGATAGGCGACTGGAACAGTTTTCCGATCATTGAGATGGATGACGACCTTTCATTGCCGGCAGTGGGAGAGGAAATTATCACCCGCATCCTTGCCGGTAAGGCGGATACTCTTAAAAAAGTTCTGGATACATTTTCGGAGATTACCCTTGCAACAGTGGAAGGATGGATGCCGGAATTTGTCCGGGCGTTATCTGAAGCGTTCAACAACCCCGTTCTGCTCGAAACACCCAATATGAATCTTGTCAGCGCGTGTGACAGCCAAAAACCACATGAAAGTCAAATATTGTCATCTCGACGCGATGCAAGCTGCGTGTCACAAATTTTCGCAAAGCTAAGCAGGCCAACAAGCTACAAAACCATCCCTACATGGGGACTGCGGTTTATAGAACACGAATTCTTCGTGCAAAATAAGGAATATCGGCAGCTCACCTTTCCCGTTGAAATTAGCCGTCATTTTTATGGGTATATCTCAGTCATTCAAGTCAACAAAGAATTTGATGCCGACGATCTTTTGCTGATGCGGGTAGCAGTAAATACCACTGCCCTTGTTGCCTTGAAAGATTCAACCTATGAGATTCAGGACGAAATCCGCCTTGAACTATTCAATGCCATAATTGATCCCATCCGAAAAAACGAAGCCGAGAACCGCGCCAAGCTATATGGTTTCGACTACGAAACTCCTTCCTTTTGTGTTGTTGCCCAACTTGTGGGATCTGAATCTTCAGTCGGTTTCATAAACGATACGCATATATCACGACTCTCTGAATCTCTGCGTTCAATTGATCCAGATGTTCTTGTAATTCGACATCATTCTTCAATAGTCATCTTTTGTCATATACTTGATGATAGAATCTCTAAAAAGCAAAAAATAGTGAAAACAGGATTCCAGGAGCGTTTTGGATATGTCCTGAGCCGATTGGAAAGCCAGAAAAATTTGCCTAAGTTCCGGCTCGGCGTCGGGCGGCCTGGGGCTGGCATCGTCAGTCTGCGCTTGAGCTTTGATGAAGCTGTAGCGTCAATTCGGATAGCGGCACGGTTTGAATTGTCACGAATGTCTCTCTCCGATACAGGACAATACCCAATCGTCCAATATTACAGTCTGTTGGACGGCATCATGCAGGACAAAACAAGGGCCAAAAATTTCTGCGGTGATGTTCTGGGGCATTTTATGGCATCCAGAATAAAACATAAGGAAGATTATTACGAAACACTTGAAACCTATCTGTTTTACAATCAAAATCTCTCAGATATATACAGAAACACAGGTCTCCATAGAAATACTGTAAAGTATCGCATTGAGAAAATTAAAGAAATTTTGAACATCGACTTGAACGACATTCAAACAAAATTGAGCGTCTGGATTGCCCTGCAGGTTCGGAAACATCTTGCCCTCTCGTCTGGTGACGGAGATGGGCATACCGGGTTGGCTGACTCTCGCAAGCCGTGAGCGCAATCCAATTTGCTTAAGTACGTCTCCCAAAGCCTCCAGGTATGAAATCTATATCTGGAGGTTTTTATGACCGAGGATCTTGTAACGAGTATTGATGAGAGGATGTGGACCGAGAAGGAGGCGGCCTACCTGCTCCATATCAGCCCGAATACGTTGTGGCTGTGGAGGAAGCAGAAAAAGATAACTTTTTTCAGGTTGGCAAACGGAACCATAAGATACCGCAAATCTGATCTTGAAATGTTTTTACGGGCCGGCGCCTGCCTTGCGGATAAAGGGCGGGAGGATGGCAATGATAACTGAAAAGTTACTTTCCCCCGTGGAGGTTGAGGAGATGTATAATATCCCGACAACAACGCTTGAAAAATGGCGATCCCTTAAGATGGGGCCGTCCTATCACAAACTGGGGAAACATATACGCTATAAACCCAAAGATGTTGAACAGTGGATTGAGTCGAAGCGGGTTTTAACCACAGCATAGACGAGGGGCAGGCCAGTCAGCCATGCCCCTCGCCTAT
Source organism: Deltaproteobacteria bacterium (assembly GCA_031266055.1). Lineage (GTDB taxonomy): Bacteria > Desulfobacterota > Desulfovibrionia > Desulfovibrionales > Desulfovibrionaceae > WRHT01. The sequence goes on along the minus strand of JAISBT010000077.1, from coordinate 50,854 downwards.
GAGTATTAGGCGACTTCACCTAGAATTTTATTGATTTTACTCGATTGCTCAACAAGTTTGTCAGGTATCATGTGTGCATATCGTTCTGTCATTTGCGTGGATTCGTGACGGAGTAAATCCCTCAGTTCCAGCAAAGTCACTGTGCCGCTTTGAGCCAACCAGCTTGCAAAAGTGTGCCGAAATGTGTGAAGCCATATTTTTTTGCGCTGGTACTCTTTTTTTTCCTCAGGTGCCATTTTAACTCGAACTTCCTTTCCCCCTTTTTTGATGACAGTTCGAGGTGAGAGCCCCAGATCCTCCACAGTACGGCGCAATGTATCGGAAGTTTGCTTTATTTTTCCGCCGCTTTTAGATTGAAAAATATACTCATGTGGCTTGCGTTTATAATTCCCCAGAATCTCCAGAATTTCTTTGCTGGCGGCGACCTTTTCACGCTTTCCGCCTTTTCCGTCAACCCAGAAAAATCCAGCTTGCGGAACCAAATCTCCGCCGCGGATGGAATAAAGCTCGCAAGGCCTTATTCCTGTGTGCAGGGACACATAGCACATGTTTCTTAATTGGGGGCTACGCTTTGCCAGTTCGGCCAATAATATTTTCGCCTCGTCCGGGGTCAGAAACCTTTCGCACTCGGTAGCTCCTTTCGGCATGTTGAAACCGCATCGCCTGCTGAAAGGGTTGAGACCCGAATAGGCCCCGGTAAGTGACGCATAGAAATACATTGCGCGGCAAAGACTCAAACATTTTTTAACTGTACCTATTGCCATTTTGGGCATAAGTTGGTGCTTAAAGTTATTGGCATTCGTGATCGCGATTTGATCAACAGGCACGTTGCCCAGCGGTTTCAGTAAATGTGTGTCATAACGAAATTTTTCCCGATCCGCATATTTGCTTTCACCTTCCAACCAACGAAGATAATTCTCTGCAATGGTGGAAAATAGCGGGGTGTCCAACGCAGGCTTTTGCGGATCCTCCGGTAATGGCTGAGTTTGCTGTGCGCCAGTTGGTAGAGAACCTTGAATGGGAGAGAATGAAACAGATTTTTTGACGGCTGCCAGACGTTCAGTCCGCAGATTAAAGGCGGCCTGTTCGGTCATGCCCTCCGACAGCCAGCCGGTCACTTCCCAGCATTGTTTTCCATCCGCGTCTCGCCAATAAATGTCGAACACGCGGTCAGGTCGCCCATTATGCTTGCGCTTGGGATCTGACGTGGTTCTGGTGAATACTCCGGTGAAACGAGTTGTTACCCTTTTGTGTGTCGCCATATGAAGACCTCCTGAAGTAGGCCCTCGGCGCACGTGAAAAAGCAAATTAGCTGGTCAAACAGGTGTTGAGAATCTGTTGACAATGGGTTGAAAAAAGAGTTCGCGTCTTTCAACGCAAACCCTTGTGTGACTAGTGGTGGGCGGTACAGGGCTCGAACCTGTGGCCCCCGGCTTGTAAGGCCGATGCTCTACCAACTGAGCTAACCGCCCGGAACCGAGGCAACTGAAAACCGAGGCAACTGAAATAAGAGGAGCAGAATACATATCCAGCTATGCGGTAAAAAGCAAGTCCTTTACAAGAAAACTTTTCAACAGCATAACCCAATGCCGCAAAATGATTCGGTATTGTTCCGTAATGGCGGATGTCTCCGCCTTCAGCCGTACAAGCAACGGATATACAGGTCAGGCGCAATAATTCCAATTACAGATTTCCGCATGGAAATCTGAGCATCAGCCGTCAGGCTGATGTCGACGCGAAGCGGCGAGAGTCAACCGAAAACCACGTTTTTCGGTTGACGATCCTCGCAGGGAAAAGTTTACTTTTCAATGCGGATATCAGTAAAAATGTGTTAATTTTTAATTGGAATTGGAATGCACGGAAGGACGTCGTGCTGAAATGCGAAGCATTTCGGAGCCAAGGCGGAACCCAAGCTTCCGCCGCAGCCGATACGTCAAAACTGCATGGATGCAGTTTTGACGTAGAGATGGTATAAGATGCCTCTGCCCTTTGGACGGATATACTTTTCTTGTGGACGCCCATGCCTGCATGGAGTACCTTTTTCACCGGTCTTGTCCTCCTTTGGTTGGCTCTGTGCCGGTTGTTTCACGCCTGAAGCGCAACCCACGGGATGCAAGGCCGGGCAGGCTGTTGTTCAGCCCTGTTCAATCATCATATCTCCGGGCTTTATGGGGAACTATTTTGCTGGTAGGCGTGATTCAAAAAAAAAGCATGGCTGAACTTGCCGCTTTGCTTGAACGTATGGACAGTTCCTCATATGACGTTCTTGAATTACGGCTGGACGCCTGCGCGGATTTGGATCCGGTTGCGCTCGCCGGCCTTGCTTTGCCGCTTCCGGCCATCTTCACTCTGCGCTGCAAGGCGGAAGGCGGTTTGTACCCCAAGGGCGAAGAGGAGCGGCTGGAGATGCTTGCCGCTTTGATGCGGCTCAAACCTGCTTACCTTGACATAGAAGCTTCTGTGGCGCCGGAGCGGACAGCCTATATACGTTCTCTTTCTCCGGATACAAAAATTATTTTGTCGCAGCATGATTTCAACCGGACTCCAATTGCGCTGCGGAGCATACTTGATTCCATGATGCAAAAAGCCGGCGGGGCCGTGTATAAAATAGCCGCCTATGCGCGGAGCGGCCTGGATGCGTTGCGCATGCTCGTCTTTTGCAAGGAGCAGAAAGCTCGCGGAGTGCCGCTGATCGGCATTTGTATGGGAGAAGACGGGATCAGCACGCGTGTGCTGGCTCCGGTGGCGCATACGGGGTTCTGTTATTGCCCGGTGGATGAAGCGTCCGCTCCCGGCCAACTGGATGCGGCAACTTTGCGCGAGGTATACAATTTTGCGAGCCTTGACGGGGACACGGCTGTTTACGGGCTTTTGGGGGATCCGGTCGGGCAAAGCATCGGGCATGTGTATCACAATGAGCGTAATGCCTCGTCCGCTTGTAATGCCGTGTACGTAAAATGGCGCATTACCGGCGGGGAAACCCGGCAGGCCCTTGCATTGCTGCGCGCTTTGGGCGTGGCCGGATTGAGCATAACCATGCCGCTGAAAGAGGCGGTAATGCCTTTTCTGGCGGCTATTGACGAAACGGGGCGGGCCATTGGGGCGGTCAATACCCTGAAAGCCGGGCCGGACGGGTTCAGCGCCACGAATACGGACGGCGCAGGGGCTTTGGATTCAGTGGATGAAATACGCTCCTGGCGGGGGAAAACCGTAGTTGTGCTTGGCGCGGGCGGCGCGGCCAAAGCGGTTATCCATGAGGCGGACAGACGCGGAGCGGTTCTTGCGATCTACAACAGAACTCCCGGAAAAAAACTGCCTGGCGCTTCTTCCGCGCTTGCGACGCGGGCTTTTTCCCGCCTCGGCGAACTGCGGACCAAGCCTTACGATGTTATAATCAATGCTCTGCCTTTTGGAGTTTCCTTGGCTTTTGAGGAAATTCCCTTTCAAGCCGGCGCCCTGGCTCTGGATCTTTCTTACGGTAAGCCAAGCGCGTTTTTGCGGGCGGCCGGAGCGGCCGGCTGCCGGGTTATGGACGGCGCGGGCATGTTTGCCGGCCAGGCGAGATTGCAGCGGATTTTCTGGGAGTTGCCGGCATGATTCCATCCCCGGCCCAGTACCATGTCACACTTAAAACTTCGCTTCGCTACGTTTGAAGTGTGAAGATCGCAAAGCAAAAAACGTGGTTTTTGCTTTGCTCCGCCGCCTTAAGGCGGCGCGCCGGGCTCGCCGCCCGGCGTCCAGTACGCTGTTTGACCTGCATTTTTAAGCGGGACAGCGCACTAAGCAATACCGGCGGCAACGCCGCCGGAGCGAAATAATACTTCATGAATTACAGTCAATACGGAAAAATCGTTTCCAACTATTTCCGTATTGACTGTTCAAGCGGTTCAGTGGGGGTAATCCCCGCCGGACGCGGCTAGTACGCTGTTCCATGCGAACTTTTAAATATTGCGGCGTACTGGCGCTTATTTGCAAAATAAGCGCTACCAAATCAGACGTTGGTTACGCTGATGGTTCTGCTTTTGGATTTTTCGGGTTCCCTGCGCGGCAGGAGCAAGGTAAGCACTCCATTTTTGTAATTAGCGGCAATAGCGTTCGAATCCACATCCTCGGGCAGGGTAACGACGCGCGTAAAGCTGCCGTAACTGCGCTCGCTGTAATAATTCGCCGGAGAAGAGCCGCCTTTGCCCTGCGTCTCGCGCGCGTAGCGCTTTTCGCCGCTTATGGCGAGTTCGTTGCCTTTTACTTCAATGCGCATATCCTTTTCTTCAACCCCGGGTATTTCCACATTGATGGAATACTGGTGGTCTTCCTTGTGTATATCGAGCCTGGGGACAAGCGTACTTTTACTTTCCGTTTGCGCATCCCGGCCGCTTAAAGACAGACCGTCCAGCAGCACGTCAAAAAGCCGATCCAACCCGCTGAACCTGTTCAAATCCGGCTCAGTTCTTCTGATCCAGTTTCTGGGTGTCAAAATTGAAAGTGAGTTCATAATAATCCTCCTGACATTTTTATCTTTCTCAAATTCCGGCTCAAAACAGAGCTTTTTTGATTCGGAAATGAAATTATACCGGAAAAATAAGAACAAAAATGGAACAGTCAAGAGGGAATTATTCCGGAGGTGTGAACCGGGCAAAAAGCACGGTTTTTGCACGGCTTTTCTTCACGCTTCAAAACTGGGATAATGTTCGCCGACTCCGGTATCTTCAGCGCTGTGGACAATTTCCGTGCCGATGCCGCTGTTGGTAAAAAGCTCAAGCAAAATACAATTTTCCACCCTGCCGTCAATAATCATGGCTTTTTCCACTCCCCCCTCCAACGCCTCAAGGCAACACCTTATTTTCGGTATCATGCCGCCTTTCAGCGTCCCGTCCGCCAACAAAATCCGCGCTTCCCGCGCCGGGATGGATTGGATGAGCTTTTTATCCGCATCCAGCACTCCTTCCACATCCGTCAAAAGAAGCAGCCGCTTGGCCTTGAGCGCGGCGGCGACAGCTCCGGCGACTGAATCGGCATTGATATTGTAGGTTTCTCCGTGCTTATCCACTCCCACCGGGGCAATCACCGGAATAAACCCGTCCGCGCTCAGGGACAGAATCAATCCGGCATCCACGCCGGCGACTTTGCCTACTTTGCCCAAATCGATTATTTCCGCGCCCTGCGCGGATTGCTCCGTTTGACCCCCGGCATTGTCCGGGGCAAGCAGCAGCTTTTCAGCCCGCACGCTATGCCCGTCCTTGCCGGAGAGTCCCACAGCCTTCACCCCGGCAAGGTTGAGCAAATTGACAATTTCACTGTTCACCGTGCCCACCAGAACCATTTCCACCACCTCCATGGTGGCCTCGTCCGTGACACGCTGTCCCTCGTAAAAAGTGGATTTTATATGCAGGTTCTCCAGCATGCGGCCGATTTGCGGTCCTCCGCCATGCACAATGACCGGATGGATCCCCACATACCGCAGCAAAGCTATGTTAAGGGCGAAAGCCTGCTTCAGCCGTCCGTTTTCCATGGCGTGTCCGCCATATTTTATTACCACTGTTTCGCCATAAAACCGCCTGATGTACGGCAGGCATTCAATAAGCAGCCTGGCCTGTTCCTGGGGCAAATTCATAACGCTCCTTTAATTTGACGCTGAAAAGGCGGTAAATATACATCTTGACTAACCGCGTTTGCGCGTTAGTTATGTTCAGATTATATAAATTCACCAAAAATATCAGCGTGATTTCAGCATTTGCAGCATTTTACGCTTGCGCGGCCGCTTTAAGGAGAATTAACCAATATGGGCGTTGAATACAAGGATTACTATAAACTTCTCGGCATTGCGCGCAACGCCGCCAAAGATGATATCGGCAAGGCCTACAAAAAATTGGCCAAAAAATACCACCCGGATTTAAACCCCGGCAATAAAACCGCTGAAGCAAAGTTCAGAGAAATCAACGAGGCTTACGAAGTTCTTAAAGATGACGAAAAGCGCAAGCTCTATGACAAGCTTGGCCCCAACTGGCAGCACGGCCAAAATTTTCAGCGTCCGCCGGGTTTTGAAGATTTTCACTTCACCTATTCCGGAGGCCCGGATGAAATGGGCGGGATGCACGGAAGCGGCTTTGACAAATCCAGCTTCAGCGATTTTTTTGAAACGCTGTTCGGCGGCGGCGGTCACGGCCGGAATTTCGGGCCGGATCCCTTCGGCAACTTCAACCGCAAAGCCAAAAGAGGCAGAGATGCCGAAGCCGCCCTGCCCCTGACCCTGGAAGAAGCCTACCGCGGAGGCATGAAAAACGTAAATATCAACAGCGTACACGGGCAAAAAGAGCTGGAGGTGAACATCCCGGCCGGGATCAAAGAAGGCGCCAGAATACGTCTGGCCGGCCAGGGCAACCCGGGAGCGGGCGGCCAGCCCGGCGATCTTTACCTGCGCGTTAATCTTTTACCGCACAAACAGTTTACCCTGGAGCAGAACAACCTGATCTACGACCTCGCCCTTGCCCCCTGGGAAGCTGTTCTGGGCGTCAAGCTCCGTGTTCCGACCCTGGACGGCGAGGTGGAAATAAACCTGCCCCCCGGTTGCAGCAGCGGAAAAAAATTGCGTATGCGCGGCCGGGGCATGGGCAGCGGAGAAAACAAAGGGGATCAGTTTATACGGGTAAACATCCTGGTGCCGGCAACCCTTACGGACGACGAAAAACGCCATTGGGAGGCGCTGGCCGCCGCCTCGTCCTTCAAGGCGCGCTGAGGCGCGGTTATGAGGCTAACATTATGGATTTAAACAAATTTACGGAAAAATCACAACTGGCCTTGTCGGATGCGCAAAGTTGCGCCATCCGGCTGGGCCATCAGAGCGTGGAGGCGGAGCACCTGGCTCTGGCGCTGGTTGAACAGGAAAAAGGCCTGGCTGGGCGCCTGCTTGAACGCATGGGATTTAAACCCGAAGATTATGCCGAAGCCCTGCTGGCTGAACTTAAAAAAAAGCCTTCGGTCAGCGGCCCGGGCGCGGATAACGCTCAACTCAGCGTCAGCGCCGGGCTGCGCCAGGTTTTGACCCGCGCTGAGGATGGCGCCAAGCGGCTTAAAGACGAATATGTGAGCGTTGAGCATCTTTTCTTGGAATTGGCCGGTGAAAATGACCGGACGCCCCTCGGCCGCGTAAATAAAGCCTTTGGGATTACCCGGGATAAAATTTTAGCCGCCATGAACCAGATTCGCGGCAATCAGCGTGTAACCAGCCGTAACCCTGAAGAAAGCTACGAAGCTCTGGAGCGTTTCGGGCGCGATCTGGTGGAAGAAGCCCGCAAAGGCAAACTTGACCCGGTCATCGGCCGCGATGCCGAAATACGCCGGGCGGTGCGCATTCTTTCGCGCCGTACCAAAAACAATCCGGTTTTAATCGGGGAACCGGGCGTCGGCAAAACCGCCATTGTGGAGGGACTGGCGCACCGCATCCTGAATGGGGACGTGCCGGAAAGTCTCAAAAACAAAATGCTTTTCGCCCTGGATATGGGCGCTCTGATTGCCGGGGCCAAATACCGGGGAGAATTTGAAGAACGCTTGAAAGCGGTGCTGAAAGAAATAGAGCAGTCCGAAGGCGAAATTATTCTGTTCATTGACGAACTGCATACAATTGTCGGCGCCGGGCGTACGGACGGCGCCCTGGACGCCGGCAACATCCTTAAACCCATGCTGGCCAGGGGCGAACTGCACTGCATCGGAGCCACCACGCTGGATGAATACCGCAAATACATTGAAAAAGACCCGGCTCTGGAACGGCGTTTTCAACCCCTGCTCGTGGAGGAACCGGGAACCGAAGACGCTATTTCCATTCTGCGCGGACTCAAAGAACGCTTTGAGGTGCACCACGGGGTGCGTATTGCGGATTCGGCCATCGTGGAGGCGGTGCTTTTGTCCACCCGCTATATAAGCGACCGGCAGCTGCCGGATAAGGCCATTGACCTGATTGATGAAGCCGCAGCCATGATCCGCACGGAAATAGACTCCATGCCGGCTGAACTGGACGAAATAAAACGCCGGATCATGCAGTTGGAAATCGAGCGCGAAGCCCTGCGTAAAGAAACCGACAGGTCTTCCTCGGAACGCCTGGCCAAATTGGAAAACGAACTGGCCTCCCTGCGTGAAAAGCAGGCCTCTTTCCTGGGCCGCTGGGAAAAAGAAAAAAATTCCATCAACAAAGTACGCGCCCTGAAAGAAGAAATAGAAAAAACCCGCCGTAAAATAGAAGAGGCTGAACGGGCTTACGATTTGAACAAGGCGGCGGAACTGCGCTATTCCACCCTGCTGAAGCTGGAAAAACAGCTGGAAGACACGAAAACGACGGATCAGGACGGTTCCCGCCTGCTCAAGGAAGAGGTTCTTCCTGAAAACATTGCGGAAATCGTGGCCCGCTGGACCGGTATACCTGTCACCAGGCTTCTGGCCCCGGAAAAAGAAAAACTGCTGCGCCTGCCGGATGAATTGCATAAACGCGTGATCGGGCAGGACGAAGCTGTAAACGCCGTCGCCGAAGCGGTGTTGCGTTCCCGCGCCGGGCTTTCCGACCCCTCGCGCCCCATTGGTTCATTTATTTTTCTCGGCCCCACCGGAGTCGGCAAAACCGAGCTTTGCAAAACCCTGGCGAAAGCGTTGTTTGACACGGAAGAAAACATGGTGCGCCTGGACATGAGCGAGTACATGGAAAAAAGCGCCGTAGCGCGTCTTGTGGGCTCGCCTCCGGGCTATGTGGGCTATGAAGAAGGCGGACAGCTTACCGAGGCCGTGCGCCGCCGCCCGTACAGCGTTGTTCTGTTTGATGAAATAGAAAAAGCCCATCCGGACGTTTTTAACGCCCTGCTGCAAATTCTTGATGACGGCCGGCTTACGGACAGCCACGGGCGCACGGTGGATTTCAAAAACGCCATCATCATCATGACTTCCAATATCGGCTCCCACCTGCTGCTGGAAGGCATACATAAAGACGGGGAAATGGGCGAAGATTTGCGCGACAGCGTTCTTGCGGAACTGCGCAGGCACTTCAGACCTGAATTTCTCAACCGGGTGGATGAGATTGTCACCTTCACGCCGCTTTCTTTGGGACAAATTCAGCAAATTGTCCGGCTTTTGCTTGCGAGTTTACGCGAACGGCTGGCCGACCGCAAAATAAGTCTTGACATAAGCGGGGAAGCCGCCGGTTTTATCGCGCAAAACGCTTATGCTCCGGCTTACGGAGCGCGCCCGTTGCGCCGCTATTTGCAGCAGCGGGTGGAAACCCCGCTGGCCCAAAAAATAATCAGCGGCGAGATAAGCGACGGACAATCCGTACAGGTGATTCTGAAAGACGGCGCCTTGAGTTTTTCTATTGCAGACCGGCGTCCCTGATCACCCTGCGGACGTTTTCCGCGGCTTCATGAAATTGCATGCGCTCCTCAGCGCTGATAGGCAAACTGACAATTTCCTGAATGCCTGTCGGGCCAAGCATTACCGGCACGCCAAGGCAAATGTCCCGCTCGCGGTATTCGCCTTCAAGCGGGGTAGTGGAAACTATCGGCTTGCTGCTGCCTTTAACCAGATCCGCAACCAAATCGGAAAGGGTGATGCAGCAAAGCCAGCCGGTTGTGCGCGCATCCGCAAGTTCCAGAAATTCGGTGGTCCAGTCATGAATGGCTTTGTTGGTGGCGGCCCTGACTTCATCCGTAATGGCGAGGGGCTTCCCCTCGTAAGTAACCTGGCTGAACAGGGGAACCTGATACATTCCGTGCTCGCCGATGCACAGGCCGTCCAGCTTTTTATAATCCAGACCCGTAGTTTTGTGCAAAGCCCAGCGCACGCGCACTGAATCATTGACATTGAACCCGACGATTTTATTCCTGCTCCAGCCGAGCTGTTTGTAAACGTAATATGTGCAGATATCCACCGGGTTGGTGACTACAATGATCACCTTGTCCCGGACGTGCTTTTTTATTTCTCCGGTAACATCCCTCAACAGCTCAAGGTTGCCTTTAAGCCAGGCGTTGCGGGAGGTAACGGCGGCAGCGGGCTGGGCCGCGGACAAAATGATTATGTCAACGCCGGCGAGGTCTTTATAGTCGCCGGTGCTGATTTCACTGTCGGAAACTTCCAGAACGGCCTGCGTCATATCCATGGCATGGTTTTTAAGGAGCTTCTGGTTGGGATCAATCAGAACAATTTTATCCACAATGTTGCGCTGCGCGATATAAAAAGCGGTCGGAGCACCGATTGAACCCGCCGCGCCAACAATTGCCAGCTTCATAAGTTGCCTCCGCATTGATTGATTTGACTCATTCACAAATGGCCCGTCAAGGAAATGTATCCTGAACGCAAACAAAAGTGAATTACAGATTTCCGCATGGAAATCTGCACATCAGCCGTCCGGCTGATGTCGCCGCGAAGCGGCGGGAGTCAACCGAAAACCGCGTTTTTCGGTTGACGATCCTCCGCAGGGAAAAGTTTACTTTTCAATGCGGATATCAGTATTAATACCTTCCCGGAATTTTTCCGGTAAAAAGAAAAAATGTGCTTGCTTTTTGGCGCAAGTGTGGATAATAGCTTTTTTTCGCTGCTGGCGTAGCTCAACTGGCAGAGCAGCTGATTTGTAATCAGCAGGTTGCGGGTTCAAGTCCCATCGCCAGCTCCGATAAAATCAGCCGCATTCCGGTTTCCGCGGTAGCTTTTTTTTAATTTTTCTGGTAATTCTGAACATGCTTGCTCCTGGTGGGGTTCCCGAGTGGCTAAAGGGAACAGACTGTAAATCTGTCGTCGTACGACTTCGGTGGTTCGAATCCACCCCCCACCACCACTATTTTTCAGGCAGCCGCAATAGTTCTTGCTTTTAATCGCGGACTATGGCAATTGCCTTTTACCGGTTCCGCGCGAAACTGCGCCGGAGCCGGTTCCGCTGGCCGCCTTTCAGCGGTTCTGGCTGTAGGAGACAGTGCGCCTGTCGGAGAACTACGGTAAATGCGCGGGAATAGCTCAACGGCTAGAGCATCAGCCTTCCAAGCTGAGGGTTGCGAGTTCGAATCTCGTTTCCCGCTCCATTATCCCAAGCTTGCAGTTCTCCCCTCACGCGCATCAAAGCCCAAGTAGCTCAGTCGGTAGAGCGCGTCCTTGGTAAGGACGAGGTCAGCAGTTCAATCCTGCTCTTGGGCTCCATTTTGTACAATTATTTTGAAATTTGAAAAGTTGCCGCCCGCAGGCCGCAATAAAGTAACAAGCAGGGAGATTAATCATGGGTAAGGAAAAATTTCAGCGTAACAAACCTCACGTCAACATAGGCACCATTGGTCACATTGACCACGGCAAAACCACTTTAACCGCGGCTATTACCAAAATCGCCGGTTTTTTGGGGCACGGCAAATTCGTTTCTTTTGACGAAATTGACAAGGCGCCGGAAGAAAGAGAACGCGGCATCACCATTTCCACCGCGCATGTGGAATACGAAACCGACAAGCGCCACTATGCGCATGTTGACTGCCCGGGCCACGCCGATTACATTAAAAACATGATTACCGGCGCGGCCCAGATGGACGGCGCCATCATTGTCGTTGCCGCCACCGACGGCCCCATGCCCCAGACGCGCGAGCATATTCTGCTTGCCCGTCAGGTCGGCGTGCCCTACCTGGTGGTTTTCCTGAACAAGTGCGACATGGTGGATGACGAGGAACTGCTTGAGCTGGTTGAGCTTGAAGTCCGCGAACTTTTGAGCAAGTACGGCTATCCGGGCGACGATATTCCGGTTATTCGCGGTTCCGCGCTTAAAGCGCTGGAAACCGACAAAGCGGACACGGAAGACGCCAAAGGCATCATTGAGCTGCTGAACGCTTGCGATACCTACATCCCTGAGCCCCAGCGCGAAATTGACAAACCTTACCTCATGCCCATTGAAGACGTTTTCTCCATCTCCGGCCGCGGCACCGTGGTGACCGGACGCGTGGAACGCGGCATTGTCAAAACCGGCGATGAAGTTGAAATCGTGGGTATTCGTCCCACGATCAAAACCACCTGCACCGGCGTTGAAATGTTCCGCCGCATCCTGGATCAGGGCCAGGCCGGCGACAATGTGGGCGTGCTTTTGCGCGGCACCAAGCGTGAAGACGTGGAACGCGGCCAGGTTCTTGCCGCGCCCAAATCCATTACCCCGCACAAAAAGTTCAAGGGCGAGGTCTACGTTCTGTCCAAGGACGAAGGCGGACGCCATACGCCCTTTTTCACCGGGTACCGTCCCCAGTTCTATTTCCGCACCACTGACATCACCGGCTCCATCAACCTGCCCGAAGGCGTTGAAATGGTCATGCCCGGCGATAACTCCACTTTTACGGTGGAACTCATTCACGCCATTGCCATGGAACAGGGCCTGCGTTTCGCGATTCGCGAAGGCGGCCGTACGGTGGGCGCAGGCGTGGTGACGCAGATTCTGGAGTAGCACATGCAAACCAACCTTCTGCTGGCTTGCACGGAATGCAAGCGGCGTAATTACGCTACGTCAAAAAACAAAAAAAACACTTCCGGGAGGCTGGAATTGAAAAAATTCTGCCCCTGGGACAGAAAAATGACGCTTCACCGCGAAACCAGATAAGATCATTTTGAACCATATATCGCTGCTACGGACGTGAGTCCGGCTTGCTCCGCCGCCAGGCGGCGGCGCGAGGCGGGATTCATTCCCGCCGAAGCAAGACATGGAGCGAAGCGATTATTATAGGATAGCGAAGCGATTATAAAGGGCAGTGGCTCAACGGCTAGAGCAGCGGTCTCCAAAACCGCAGGTTGCAGGTTCGAATCCTGCCTGCCCTGCCATTACAGATTTCCGCATGGAAATCTGAACGTCAGCCGGACGGCTGATGTCGCCGCGAAGCGGCGAGAGTCAACCGAAAACCACGTTTTTCGGTTAACGATCCTCCGCAGGGAAAAGTTTACTTTTCAATGCGGATATCAGTAAGGCAGTAATGCGGTTTAATTTTGAGACGCCCAGCCGGGCGCCGGGCTTTTTTTTACCGCGCCGCCTTTTCACAATCTCAAGCGGAAAATGTTCCAGCAGATATAAACCGAGGCAAACATGGCCACGAAAAATACCCCTGTACGCGCTTCAAGCGCTGCCGCCGGCCCGGAAAAAAAAGCCGCCGAGAAAAAAAATCCCGGGAAAGCCGCTTCCGAACCGGGCAAGCTTGAGCAAGCCAGAACTTTCTTTGAGGATTCCAAAGCGGAATTGAAAAAAGTCACCTGGCCGAACAAAAAGGAAATCAGAATTACGACCGTCGCGGTGCTTATTCTGGTGACCGTAATGGCGATTTTCCTGGGCATTATGGATTTTGGCCTGGTTAAGGCGGTGGAAGTTATAACAAGTTTAGGAAGATAGGCATGAGCGAAGTTGAAACTGCGCAAGCCAGAGCGCGCTGGTATATTGTGCATACCTACTCCGGTTTTGAAAACCGGGTGGAGCAGACCATACGTGAGATGATGCGCACCGGCCAGGACGGCGGCGCGATTGAGCAGGTTATTATTCCCACGGAGCGCATCATTGAACTGGTGCGCGGCGAAAAAAAGACCTTCACCCGCAAATTTTATCCCGGCTATGTGATGCTGCGCATGGTTATGACCGATGAATCCTGGCACCTTGTTCAATCCATTCCGAAGGTTACAGGCTTTGTCGGCGGAAAAACCCGCCCGGCGCCCATGCTGGACAGTGAAGCCGCGCGTATTCTTTCCATAATGGAAACACGCCATGAGCAGCCGCGGCCCAAATTCAATTTTGAGCGCAGTGACGAGGTTCGGGTCATTGACGGCCCTTTTGCCGGATTCAATGGTGTGGTTGAAGACGTCAATTTTGATAAAGGTAAACTTCGGGTTTCGGTTTCCATTTTTGGCCGGCAAACTCCGGTTGAGCTGGATTTTGTCCAGGTTTCCAAAGGTTGAACCAGGCTTAATTGTAAGGAAAAACTATTATGGCTAAAAAAGAAGTGGCGAAAGTGAAATTGCAAATACCCGGAGGCGTAGCCAACCCGTCGCCCCCGGTAGGCCCGGCCCTTGGTCAGCATGGGCTGAACATCATGGAATTTTGCAAGGCTTTCAACGCCAAAACCGCTGACCAAAAAGGCACGATCATACCTGTAGTCATTACTGTGTACAGCGACCGCTCTTTCAGCTTTATAACCAAAACTCCGCCGGCCTCGGTGCTTTTACTCAAGGCTGCCAAAATTGAAAAAGGTTCCGGCGTGCCCAACCGCACCAAAGTAGCCGCTGTTTCAATGCAGCAGATTGAGGAAATCGCCCGCTTGAAATTGCCGGATCTTACGGCCGGAGATTTGGAAGCGGCCAAACATTCCATTATGGGTACCGCCCGTAGCATGGGTATTGATGTAAAATAGCGTTTAATCAATTGTACTGCGTTCCCTCTGGTAGCTGCCAGACCATAGCTTATCCGGAACCGCAGGAGATTCGAACGACTTTCAAGGAAGGTGGGTAAGAATGCCCAGACATGGAAAAAACTACCGTAAATCAATAGAAAACACGGATCTTCAAACCAGACGCCCGGTCGGTGAAGCTGTCAGCCAAGCGCTTTCCGCTTCTTACGCCAAATTTGACGAAACGGTCGATGTGGCTTTGCGCCTTGGCGTTGATCCCAAATATTCGGATCAAATGGTGCGCGGCGCATGCGCTTTGCCGCACGGCCTGGGTAAAACCGTGCGGGTGGCGGTTTTTTGCAAAGGCGAAAAAGAAACGGAGGCAAAAGAGGCCGGCGCCGATTTTGTCGGCGGAGAAGATCTGGTCGCCAGGGTCAAGGAAGGGTTTCTGGACTTCGACTCGGCCATTGCCACCCCCGATATGATGGCTCTGGTCGGGCAAGTCGGCCGCGTGCTCGGCCCGCGCGGGCTTATGCCCAACGCCAAAACCGGCACGGTTACCTTTGATGTGGGCAAAGCCGTTAAAGAAGTTAAAGGCGGGCGGGTTGAATTCAGGGTGGACAAAGCCGGAATCGTCCACGCGCCGGTCGGCAAAGTTTCATTCGGGCCGGACAAAATTCTGGACAATCTCAGGGTTCTGCTCGACCATATCAACCGTCTGAAGCCTTCCAGCGCCAAAGGCGCTTATATGGTTTCCATGGCAATTTCCACGACCATGGGGCCGGGCTTTAAAGTCGATCCCGCGCTTATCCGCAAGTTTATTGAAGGCGCGGCGGCCTGACGGACGGTTTTTACTGATATCCGCATTGAAAAGCAAACTTTTCCCTGCGGAGGATCGTCAACCGAAAAACGTGGTTTTCGGTTGCCTCTCGCCGCTTCGCGGCGACATCAGCCGGACGGCTGATGTTCAGATTTCCATGCGGAAATCTGTAATTTAACCCGGTGCAAACCGGTTTTATATGCGGGTGCCTGGAGCATTTTACGCTTGAAATGCTTGCTTAACGGTGGGCAAAGCCCACCGTTAAGCAAGCATTTCGCGGCAAGGATTTACAGGCAAATCCTTGCAGAGCAGACATACTTTTTCAAAGTTAATCTGCTCTAACCCGCAATCGGCAAAGGACATGGAATTTTCCGAGTCGTAGAAAGCAGGCGGGCATTGGTCAGGCCGTTCCTGACCCTGCCCTCAATTTCCTGCCGAGACCAAAATAGTCTCTGGCTCAGTTAATTTCACCGGCAACGCAAGCTCTGTAAAATTCAGGAGAGCACTGTGAATAGAACTGAAAAAGCTGCGGTAATCGAACAGCTCATAAGCAAGTCTCAGGACGCGCCTATAGCGGTTGTCGCGGACTTCAAGGGCATGCAGGTGGAAGAAATGACCCGCTTGAGAGTCAAACTTCGCGCTGTGGGCGGCGAGCTCGTCATCGTGAAAAACACTCTCGCGCGCATCGCCTTTACCAATGGTAAACACGATGCGCTCAAGGATCTGTTCCGTGAAAACTGCGCTGTGGCCGTGGGTAGAGAAGACCCGGTGGCTCTGGCCAAAGCGGTCACGGATTTCGCCCGAACCAGCAAAAAGCTGGCTCTGAAGCATGGCAGCCTTGAAGGTAAATTGCTTACCGCCGCGCAAATTGAGGATTTGGCCAGACTGCCCGGCAAACAGGAACTCCTGGCCAGAGTTCTGGGCACGATGAATGCCGTGCCGACCAATTTTGTTTCTTTGTTTGCCAACATGTTGCGCGGCATGCTCTATGCCCTCAAGGCCATTGAAGAGCAGAAAAAAGCCGCTTGAAGCGATGTTTCGCCGTCTGGAGCCTTGAGGGAGCGTCTTGAAATTAAACGGCTCTAAAGACCTTTTTAAGGAGAATAAAATGTCTGTAACTAAAGAACAAGTTGTTGAATTTATTTCCAATATGACTGTGCTTGAGCTTTCGGAATTCATTAAAGAACTGGAAGCCAAATTCGGCGTTTCCGCCGCGGCCCCGGCTGTGGCTATGGCCGCCGGGCCCGCCGCCGGGCCCGCCGCCCCGGCTGAAGAGGAAAAGACCGAATTTGACGTAGTCCTCAAAGCCGCGGGGGCCAATAAAATAGCGGTCATCAAGGTCGTACGCGCGCTTACCAGCCTTGGCCTTAAAGAAGCCAAAGACAAAGTCGACGGCGCTCCTTCCACTCTGCTGGAAGCCGTGGCCAAAGATAAAGCCGAGGATGCCAGAAAACAACTGGCTGACGCGGGCGCTGAAGTTGAAGTAAAATAACCGGTTCTGAAAAATAAAAAGAGCGCGACCCCACGCTGAATTCGCTCAGGGTGGGGTTGTTCTTTTTTATTTTATCCATATTTTTTGCTTGAACATTTTTTTTTATTGTGTATACTCAATATTTATTTCTATTTGGAAATATACCGGGTGGAGCGGCGAAAAGCTCCAGGCGGCAATCTCAAGCGTAAAATGCTCCGGCACGTTGCGGCTTCATTCAAAGGCGGCAGCGCGCTGTGTATTGCGCAATCTATACAAGCAACAGGTTCCAGTTTGTTTATATCCCGCAAATCATATAAATCCTGGTCGATAGCTCCGCTGTCAGGCGCTCTGAAGTTGCGCCGTCTTTGTTCTATTGGTGTCATATTTATAGTCCAACCCGTACCCGTTGCATAAAAACTTTTTCCAAGTATTCGTCTTTGCTGTATGGGACAAAAGCTTTGCGCCCGGCGTTTATTGCGCTTAACGGCGGTATATTGAAAAACAAGCCTTGAGGTAAAACATGGGCCAGATTACCAAAAAATTCGGGAAAATTGCAGTTACTCTTCCCACTCCCCACCTGCTTAATCTGCAGGTGGATTCATACAAAAAGTTTCTGCAAACGGACAGTTCCGCCCGCACCGCGGATGACGGGCTTGAAGGCGTGTTCCGGTCTGTTTTCCCCATAACCGATTTTAACAAGACCTCCAGCCTTGAGTACGTGAGCTATGATATCAGCGAGCCCAAATATGATCAGGTGGAATGTATCAGCAAGGGGCTTACCTATGAAGCGCCTGTGCGCATAAAAGTCCGCCTGGTCGTCTATGACGTGGACGAGGACACCGGAAACCGGAACATTCGCGATATTAAGGAGCAGGACATTTACTTCGGCACGCTTCCGCTCATGACGGAAAAAGGCACTTTTATCGTCAACGGAACGGAGCGCGTTATTGTAAACCAGTTGCAGCGTTCGCCCGGCATCATCTTCGAGCATGATTCCGGCAAAACCCATTCCAGCCGCAAAGTGCTGTATTCATGCCGCATCATACCCATGCGCGGAAGCTGGCTGGATTTCGACTATGACCACAAGGATATTCTGCATGTGCGCATAGACCGCCGCCGCAAAATGCCTGTGACCATTCTTTTCAAGGCCATGGGCATGACCAGCGCCCAGATTTTGGAATATTTCTATGAAAAAGAGCATTACCGGTTGGATCAAGACGGCGGCGTCAGCCTGGAGGTTTCCAGGGAGCTTTACCGCAAGGAAAACGCTTACCGGGATATTCTGGATAAAGACGGCAAAGTGCTGCTCAAAGCCGGCAAGCCCATCACCAAGCGCATCTGGCGCCAGCTTTGCGAAAAAAGCGACGGGATCGCGCCCACCGTCGAAGTTGCCCCGGAATCCGTTTTGGGCCAGTATCTGGCTGAAGATATTCTTCTGCCGGGCAGTGACGACACCTATATAGCCAAAGCCGCGGATGAAATCACGGAAGCGCTGCTGGGCAATATTCTTGAAGCCGGCATAACGCGCATTGCCGCTTTGCACACCAGGGGCACCGACACTTCCGCCTCCATTCGCGATACTCTGGTTTCCGATAAAACTAAAAACAAGGAAGAAGCCCAGGTTGAAATTTACCGCAGGTTGCGCCCCAGTTCCCCGCCAACGCCTGAAATAGCGTCCGGTTTTTTCAACAACCTGTTCCGTAACCCGGATTACTACGACCTTTCTCCGGTGGGCCGCTACAAACTCAACCAGCGTTTGGAGCTTGACGATGATCCGGCTCTGCGCACCCTTACGGATGAAAACATCCTTAAAGCTATAAAAATTCTGGCCTACCTCAAAGATACGCACGGCCCGGCCGATGATATCGACCACCTGGGAAACCGCCGGGTGCGCCCGGTGGGCGAACTGGTGGAAAACCAGTATCGCATCGGCCTTGTGCGTATGGAGCGGGCCATCAAAGAGCGCATGAGCCTGCAGGAAGTTTCCACGCTCATGCCGCATGACCTGATTAACCCGAAACCTGTGGCCGCGGTGCTGAAAGAATTTTTCGGCACTTCCCAGCTTTCCCAGTTTATGGATCAGACCAACTCGCTTTCCGAAGTTACGCACAAACGCCGTCTTTCCGCTCTCGGCCCCGGCGGACTCACCCGCGAACGCGCCGGGTTTGAGGTACGCGACGTGCATACTTCGCACTACGGACGGATTTGCCCCATTGAAACCCCGGAAGGCCCGAACATCGGACTGATTGTTTCTTTGACGACTTACGCCAAAGTTAATGATTTCGGCTTTATCGAAACGCCGTTTTTCGCCGTCAAAGACGGAAAAGTCACCGATGAAGTCGTCTTTCTGGACGCCTCCCGCGAAGATGCCCACGTTATCGCGCAGGCCCACGCCCGCCGCGACGCTGAAGGAAATCTGGCGGACGAGGCGGTTACCACCAGGGTGCATGGCGATGTGGTGATGAGCCGCCGTGAAGAAGTCACTCTTATTGACGTTTCGCCAAGCCAGATGGTCTCCATTTCCGCCGCGCTCATTCCTTTTCTGGAGCATGACGATGCCAACCGCGCTCTCATGGGTTCAAACATGCAGCGGCAGGCGGTTCCGCTTTTACGCAGCGATGTGCCTCTTGTGGGCACAGGCATGGAAGGCGACGTGGCCCGCGACTCCGGCGCCTGTATTCTGGCCGAATATGACGGCATGGTCAGCTACGCTGACGCTGACCGCGTTATTATCAATTATGCCGGCGGGGTGTATCCGGAAAGCGGCGGCTCCCGCGCCTATAACCTGCAAAAATTCCATAAGTCCAACCAAAGCACCTGTTTTGGCCAAAAGCCCAGTTGTTATCCCGGCCAAAAAGTAAAAAAAGGCGACGTGCTGGCGGACGGCCCGGGCATCCATAACGGGGAGCTGGCTCTGGGCAAGAACCTGACCGTGGCCTTCATGCCCTGGTGCGGCTACAACTATGAAGATTCCATTCTTATTTCTGAAAATTGCGTTAAAGATGATACCTTTACATCCATACATATTGAGGAGTTCGAGGTTGTTGCCCGCGACACCAAACTTGGCCCGGAAGAAATAACCCGCGATATTCCGAATGTCGGTGAAGAGATGCTGCACGACCTTGACGCCAGCGGCATCATCCGCATCGGCGCGGCCGTCAAGCCGGACGACATTATGGTGGGCAAAATAACGCCCAAGGGCGAAAGCCAGCTCACCCCGGAAGAAAAACTGCTCCGGGCCATCTTCGGCGACAAGGCAAGAGACGTAAAAAATACCTCCCTCAAGGTTCCGCCGGGAATTGAAGGCACCATTATTGACGTCAAGGTTTTCAACCGCCGCTCCGGCGAAAAAGACGAGCGCACGCTCAATATAGAAGAATTTGAACTGTCGGCTCTGGATCGCAAGGAAAACGACCATATAGAAGCCTTGGGCCGCGCGGCCAGAAACAGCCTGTTCGGTTTTGTCAGCGGGAAACAGGTGAATGCCAATGTTGCCGGCAAAAAAAAGGGTGAAATACTGCTTGAGGCCGGACATCCCATGACCCTGGAAACCCTTGACGAAATCCCGGTGAAAAAACTAGCCGGCATTTTCAAAAGCAAGGAAACCAACGAGAAAGTGGCCGAGGCTCTTGACGGCTACGACCGGCAACTGCGGTTCATCAAAGCCATGTACGACTCCAAGCGGGAAAAAGTTACCGAAGGCGACGACCTGCCACCCGGAGTCATAAAAATGGTCAAGGTCTACGTTGCGGTAAAACGCAAACTGAATGTGGGCGACAAGATGGCCGGCCGCCACGGGAACAAGGGGGTTGTCTCCTGTATCCTGCCGGTGGAGGACATGCCCTTCTTCGCCGACGGCCGCCCGGTGGATATAGTGCTTAACCCCCTTGGCGTGCCTTCGCGGATGAACATCGGGCAAATTATGGAAACACACCTGGGCTGGGCCGCCGGGGAACTCGGCCTGCAACTCGGTGCGCTTCTGGACAGCGGAGCCGCCCTTGACCAGGTGCGCGCCGAAGTAAAACAGATTTTTGACGATCAACGTACCACGGAGCTTATTGACTCCCTTAATGACGAAGAGTTCAAAAAAGCGGTCAAAGAACTGCGTCCCGGCATTATCACCAAAACTCCGGTTTTTGACGGCGCCACGGAAAATGAAATCTGGAACTGGCTGGAAAAAGCCCGTCTCCCCAACGACGGAAAAACCGTCCTCTACGACGGGCGTACGGGCGAACCCTTTGCCAACCGTGTAACTACCGGCATTATGTACATGCTTAAACTGCACCACCTGGTTGACGAAAAAATTCATGCCCGCTCAACCGGCCCGTATTCGCTGGTCACTCAGCAGCCTCTGGGCGGAAAAGCGCAGTTCGGCGGACAGCGGCTGGGTGAAATGGAGGTCTGGGCGCTGGAAACTTACGGCGCTTCCTATCTCTTGCAGGAATTCCTTACCGTCAAGTCCGATGATGTGGCCGGGCGGGTAAAAATGTACGAGAAAATCGTCAAGGGCGACAATTTCCTGGAAGCCGGCATGCCCGAATCTTTTAACGTCCTGGTCAAAGAGCTCATGTCTCTGGGTTTGAACGTTACCCTGCATCAGGAAGAAATAAAAAAACGCACGCGGCGTCCCGGAAGTTTCAGCAGCACCACCCTGGATGAGGAATAGCTTCAAGCGACGGGTTTAAAATTGTTCTTCGGCCCTTTCAGCCTCAACTAAATAATCTAAGTGGCAGGTATTCATATGACCTTGGACGATCTTTTTACAGCCAGGGGTTCCGCAACCGCAGTGGCCAATATTAAAAACCTGAAAGCTATTCAGGTCAGCATAGCCTCCCCTGAAGCCATTCGTGAATGGTCTTTCGGAGAGGTCAAAAAGCCCGAAACCATCAACTACCGCACCTTCAAACCGGAACGGGACGGCCTGTTCTGCGCCAAAATTTTCGGCCCGGTGAAAGATTACGAGTGCAACTGCGGAAAATATAAACGCATGAAGCACCGCGGCATTGTCTGCGAAAAATGCGGGGTTGAGGTCATTGCCTCCAAAGTCCGGCGGGAGCGCATGGGGCATATTGAACTGGCGGCGCCGGTGGCGCACATCTGGTTCCTCAAGACTTTGCCCTCCAAAATCGGCACCTTGCTGGATATGACCATGGCGGATCTGGAAAAAGTGCTGTATTTCGACTCTTTTATGGTTACGGATCCGGGCAAAACCAATTTGTCCAGACAGCAGGTCATTTCGGAAGATCAATATTTACAGATTATTGATCACTACGGCGAAGACGCGGTCAAGGTCGGCATGGGGGCCGAGGCTGTACGCAAGCTGCTGGAAGAGCTGAATTTGGAAAAATTGCGCGTGGAACTGCGTGAAGAATCGCAAACCACCCGTTCGCAGACCAAAAAGAAAAAACTCACCAAGCGCCTGAAAATTGTGGAAGCCTTTGTGGAGTCCGGCAACAGGCCGGAATGGATGATCCTGGAAGTAATCCCGATTATCCCGCCGGAACTGCGCCCTCTGGTTCCTCTGGACGGCGGGCGTTTTGCCACTTCCGACCTGAACGATCTCTACCGCCGCGTCATCAACAGGAACAACCGCCTGAAACGGCTTATGGAACTTGGCGCGCCGGACATTATTATCCGCAACGAGAAGCGCATGCTGCAGGAAGCTGTGGACGCCCTGTTTGACAATGGCCGCAGGGGCAGGGCCATTACCGGAACCAACGGACGCACGCTGAAATCCCTGTCCGACATGATCAAGGGCAAACAGGGGCGTTTCCGCCAGAACCTTCTGGGTAAACGCGTGGACTATTCAGGCCGTTCCGTTATTGTGGTCGGCCCCAAACTCAAATTGCACCAGTGCGGCCTGCCGAAAAAGATGGCTCTGGAACTTTTCAAGCCTTTCATCTACTCCAAGCTGGAGGAACGCGGCCTGGCCTCCACCATCAAAAGCGCCAAAAAAATGGTTGAGCGCGAAGACCTGGTGGTGTGGGACATTCTGGAAGACGTGGTGCGCGAATACCCCATTATGCTCAACCGCGCCCCTACCCTGCACCGCCTCGGCATACAATCCTTTGAGCCTCTCCTGGTGGAAGGCAAGGCCATCCAGTTGCACCCTCTGGTCTGTACCGCCTATAACGCCGACTTTGACGGCGACCAGATGGCCGTGCATCTGCCGCTTTCCGTGGAGGCGCAAGTTGAATGCCGCGTACTTATGATGAGTACGAACAATATCCTTTCGCCGGCCAACGGTTCCCCGGTTATTGTGCCGAGCCAGGATATAGTGCTGGGCCTGTATTATATGACCGTGGACCGCGACTTTGAACAGGGCGAAGGGCGGATTTTCTGCGCGCCCTGGGAAGTTATCACGGCTTTTGACAACAAACAGGTCTCGCTGCACGCCAAAATAAAAATGCGCCATCAGGGCAAAATCATCGACACCACTCCCGGACGGGTGCTGGTGGGTGAAATACTCCCGCCCAAGGTAAATTTTGAACTGGTCAACTGCGTACTGAACAAAAAGAATATCGCCAAGCTGGTAAGTTCCGTATACCGCGAAGCCGGCAGCAAATCCACCGTCATCCTCTGCGATCATCTCAAGGACATCGGGTACGAATACGCCACCAGAGCCGGCGTGACCATTGGCGTCAAAGACCTGGAAATTCCTCCGCAGAAAAAGGATATACTTGATAAATCCCAGAACGAAGTGGACGATATCGAGCGCCAGTATCGCGACGGCATCATCACCCGCACGGAAAAATACAACAAGGTGGTGGATGTGTGGACCAAGGCCACGCAGGATGTTTCCACGGCCATGATCAAGCGCATAGCCTATGAGGAAGTAAAGAACCCCCGTACCGGCGAGGTCAAAATAAACCAGTCGTTCAACCCCATTTATATGATGTCCACCTCCGGCGCCCGGGGCAACCAGGATCAAATGCGCCAGTTGGCCGGTCTACGCGGCCTCATGGCCAAGCCTTCGGGCGAAATTATTGAAACGCCCATTACCTCTTCCTTCCGTGAAGGTCTGGACGTCAGCCAATATTTCAACTCTACCCACGGCGCGCGCAAAGGCCTGGCCGATACCGCTCTCAAGACGGCCAACTCGGGCTACCTTACCCGGCGTCTGGTGGATGTGGTGCAGGACGTAATCATCGGCCAGCATGACTGCGGCACTGTGGACGGCATCGAAATGACCCACCTGGTCAAGGCCGGAGAAATCAAGCTGCGCCTCGCCGAACGCATTGTGGGCCGCGTACTGCTCTACCCGGTATACCATCCGGAAACCCGCGAAATGCTCTATGCCGCAAACACCCTGGTCACCGAAAACGTGGCTGAAACGCTGGACAAAGCCGGGGTAAACAGCGTTACCATACGCTCTCCACTGACCTGCCAGGCTGAACGCGGCATCTGCGCCTTGTGCTACGGCCGCGACCTTGCCCGCGGGCACCTGGTCAATATCGGCGAAACCGTCGGCATCATTGCCGCCCAGTCCATCGGCGAACCGGGCACCCAGCTTACCATGCGCACCTTCCACATCGGCGGCACGGCCTCGCGCGAAATAGAACGTTCCAAAGTGGAAGCCATGTTCGCGGGCCGCGTCATCCTTTCACGCGTCAAGTTTGTGAAAACTCTGGACGGTTCACTGATGGTGCTCAGCAAAAGCGGACAAGTCAGCGTTGTGGACGATCAGGGAAGGGAACGCGAAAAATACATGCTGCCCAACGGCTCCAAGCTGTTTGTGGCCGATGGGCAGGATGTGCGGAAAGGCCAGATTCTGGCCGAATGGGATCCCTTTAACGAACCCTTTGTGTCGGAAGTCCGGGGCACGGCCAAATTTACCGACATTATCGAAGGCAAAACCGTGCAGGAAAAAGTGGATGAAACCACCCAGATTTCTTCGCAATCCATTATTGAATACCGCACCACCAACTTCCGCCCGTCGGTAAGTATTTGCGATGATAAAGGCGCCGCCATGATTCGCCCCGCTTCGAATACTCCGGCCGTGTATACCTTGCCGGTGGGCGCCCTGCTCATGGTCAAGGACGGGCAGGAAGTGGCCGCCGGAGACATTATTGCCAGAAAGCCGCGTGAATCCTCAAAAACCAAAGATATCGTCGGCGGCTTGCCTCGCGTCGCCGAACTCTTTGAAGTACGCAAGCCCAAAGACATGGCCCTGGTTTCCGAAATTGACGGAACCGTCAGTTTTGCCGGAGAAACCAAAGGTAAACGCAAAATCACCGTTACCCCGGAAGTGGGCGAATTAAAAGAATACCTGGTGCCCAAGGGCCGCCACATTACCGTGACTGACGGCGACTTTGTGGAAGCCGGCGAGTTGCTTACCGAAGGAAGCCCGGAGCTGCACGATATTTTACGCACCAAGGGCGAAAAATTCCTGGCCGGCTATCTGGTGGATGAAATTCAGGATGTTTACCGCTTCCAGGGCGTCGCCATAGATGACAAGCACATAGAAGTTATTGTGCGCCAAATGCTGAGAAAGGTTTCCGTGCTTGACCCAGGCCAGACCACTTTTCTGGTGGGCGAGCAGGTGGACAAACAGGAATTTAAAGACGAAAACGCTCGAATCAGAGCTCAGGATATGCAGCCGGCCACAGCCGAACCGCTGGTTCTGGGCATAACCCAGGCCTCGCTCACAACTTCGTCTTTTGTATCCGCCGCCGCCTTCCAGGAAACGACCAAGGTTCTGACCGAAGCCTCGCTCAAAGGCAAATCCGATTACCTGCGCGGTCTGAAAGAAAATGTTATTGTCGGGCGCCTCATTCCGGCCGGCACCGGCTACCGCGAATACGTCAACTCCGACATTGTGGTGCCGGAACAACGCGAAAAAGCGGATAAATACCTGGAAGACCAGGAAGAAGGCCCAATGGTAACTTATGAGGATGAACTGGAGTAAAGCGGCCTTGCCGCGAAATGCTCCAAGGGAGCGTCGCAAAATTGAACTGCGCCGGGGAATGAAGAGAATTCCGCCCCGGCGCAGGTTCAGGACTGTGTAACAAGGAGAGCAACATGGCTGACCTGCTTGATGGACTCAAACCTACTTTGCTTATGGGCCCCGGCCCTTCCTGCGTGTTTGACGAGACATACGCCGCGCTGGCCAAACCGACCATCGGGCATCTTGATCCGTATTTCATCAAAATCATGGATGCGGTAAAAGCGGATTTACAAACCATTATCGGTACAAAAAACCGTCTGACCATACCCATGTCCGGAACCGGCTCCGCCGGCATGGAAACGGCGTTTGTCAACTTCACGGAACCGGGCGACCGGGTGCTGATCCTCACTAACGGCGTTTTCGGCAAACGGATGCAGGATGTCGCCGGACGCCTCGGCGCGCGGGTGGACGCCCTGGAATTTGAATGGGGTACGCCGGTGGTGCCGGAAGCAGTGGAGAAACAGCTTGAACAAGGCCCGTATTCCATTGTGGCGGTGGTGCATGCGGAAACTTCCACCGGGGTTGAGAACCCGGTGCAGGCCATCGGCGATCTGGTCAAACCCACAGGGGCGCTGTATCTTGTGGACTGCGTGACCAGCCTGGGCGGAATCCCTGTGACCATGGACGCCTGGGGCGCGGATCTTTTGTACAGCGGGACGCAGAAATGCCTCTCCTGCCCTCCCGGCCTTGCGCCGGTTTCCGCTTCCGGGCAGGCCCTGGAAAAGCTGAAAAACCGCAAGAGCAAGGTGCCCAACTGGTATCTGGATCTCAGCATGATCATGAATTACTGGGAAGGAAACAGCCGCGCCTATCACCATACCGCTCCCATCAATATGGTTTACGCGCTGTACGCGTCCCTGCGCTGCATTATGGCGGAGGGTCTGGAGGCCGCATTCGCCCGGCACCGGGCGATGCACCGGAAGCTGGCGCAGGGACTGGGCGAACTGGGGCTCAGCATGTATGTACGAGAAGAATGCCGCCTGCCCATGCTCAACGCCGTGACCATTCCCGAATCTGTTGACGATGCCGGGGTGCGCTCGCGCCTGCTTAAAGAATACGGCATTGAAATAGGCTCCGGCCTTGGCCCTCTGGCTGGAAAAATATGGCGTATCGGCCTTATGGGGCATACGGCGCGTCCCGCCAACGTGGACAGGCTGCTCGCCGCACTGGCCGCTTGCATGAAATAACCCGTCCGGAGTCACGTCATGGTGCAAAAAATGACGTGACTCCGGGTATTTTCGCTAGAGCATTTTAACATTTTCAACGTTAACATGCTCTAATATTTGAAAAATCCTTCTTTAGTCTTGCGGCCGAGTTTGCCCGCGCGTACCATTTTGTTGATGATCGGGGCTACGCGGTATTTGGGGTCGCCGGTTTCCTTGTATAATACATCCATAATGGCCTTGCAGACATCCAGGCCGATGAGGTCGCCCAGAGCCAGCGGCCCCATGGGATGATTCGCGCCCAGTTTCATGGCGATGTCAATGTCTTCGGCTGTGGCTGTGCCTTCGGAAAGCACTACCGCGCCTTCGTTGACCAGCGGCACCAGAATGCGGTTGACCACAAAACCCGGGGCTTCGGTCACCGTGACCGGGGTTTTGCCCAGAGCGCGGGCCAGTTCCATTGTAGCCTTGTAGGTTTCTTCCGAGGTGGCGACGCCGCGGATGACTTCAACCAGGGCCATGACCGGGGCCGGGTTGAAGAAATGCATACCGATAATTTTATCCGGGCGTTTGGTTATGGCGGCCACTTCGGTGATGCTCAGACTGGAGGTATTGGTGGCGAGAACGGCATCCGCCTTCAGGGTGGAATCAAGTTCCTGGTAAATGCTTTTTTTGACGGCCATGTCTTCAAAGGCGGCTTCAATCACAAAGTCCACGTCCTTGGCGGCGCTCAGATCGACGATGCCGGTGATGCGCCCGGTTATGGCCTCTTTTTCCGCAGCCTGAAGTTTATTTTTTTCCACCATGCGGGCAAGATTTTTGCCGATGGAATCAACGCCTCTGGAAACAAATTCCTGCTTGACGTCCCGCAAAAAGACCTTGAACCCTCCTTGGGCCACGACCTGGGCAATGCCTGAACCCATTGTGCCTGCGCCGATGACAAGAATGCTTTTCATACTGATCTCCCGTTAGGTTGAATTAATTTTCAAGGTGGAACCATACAGTAAAGATAATTTTTTATCCAGCGGAACTTGAGACGCTCAACGGCAATGTAGCGAAAGGGTGATCCGCCCGGAAAATGAGCGCATTTTCATTCGGAATTGGACTTGCCGGTGAAAAACTTGCGGGTTTGAGGCGGACAGGGTAAGAAGGCCATAGGCAAGTCCCCCGAAAGGAGGATACGCCAATGGCGAAGTTCCTTGTGAACGTGCTGGCCGCTGTTGTGGCCGGCGTTCTCGTGGCCCTTATTATTCGTTTCTTTAACGTCTAAAAAGGTTTGCCCCTGAAGGAACTGTCATCCAGTCAGGGGCATGTTCTGAAGATTGTAAAATCCGAGGGACTTGCCAGGGCCGAGAGCGTTCATGCGCTTCCCGGCCCGCCTGACACTCAATATACCTGCTCCCGCGAAAAACGCAAGTATTTTTACAGCCCTGTCGCGAGCAAATGATATGAAGCTTGCCTATGCCGGTGCCCGCCGCCAGAGCATTTCAACATTTTCAATGTTAAAACGCTCTGGCCCCCACCCGTTATTTTCCCTCCAATAATATTCACTCGCCGCGGATAACTCACTCGCAGAGTGAAAATTACCACAAATCAGCCTGGATTTTATTAACAGGTTTTATTTTTTTCATCTATGTTCGAAACAAAGGAGCCCTTATGAAAAGTCTGCACATTAACTCGGTAATAGTCGGGTTTGCTTTGTTCTCCATGTTTTTTGGCGCGGGCAACATCATTTTTCCGCCTTATGTGGGCCTGGCGGCTGGTTCTGACTGGATTAGCGGCTACCTGTGCTATTATATAGCGGACGTCGGCCTGGCTTTGCTGGCGATTTTCGCCATGCTGCGGGCCGACTGCATTGACAGGCCCGAAGGCATCATGTTCCGTCTGGGCAATATCCCCTCAAAATTTATGATGGGCGCGGCGATTTTATGCCTGGGCCCCCTTCTGGCCGTACCCAGAACCTGCGCCACAACCTTTTCCATGTCGGTTGTTCCTCTGGCCGGAACCGACGCCATGTGGCTGCAAATACTCTTTACCGTGGCCTTCTTCACGGCGACGTTGATTTTTTCCATCAATGAATCCAAGCTGGTGGATATTGTGGGGCGCTATCTTACTCCTGTTCTTGTAACCGGGCTCTTTCTGATGATCATCGTCGGGGCCGTCTTCCCCATCGGCTCCACCGACACCGCGCCCAAGATTGACAACGTCGCTCTGGTCGGCATCAGTTCAGGATACCAGACCATGGATGTGCTGGCGGCTCTGGTGTTTGGCCTCATTGTCGTCAATTCCCTCAAAGCCAAAGGTTACACCAGCACGAAACACAAGTTCCTGTCCGTCGGAATGGCCAGCATAGTGGCAGGAGCGCTCCTGCTGGTTATTTACGGCGGCCTCTGCTTCCTTGGCGCGACGGTATCCTCCCTCTATCCGGAAGATATAGACAAGGGTGGACTGGTGGTGGACATATCCAGGCATATTTTCGGCAACACCGGCTCCGTCATCCTGAGCGTTGTGGTCGCCATGGCCTGCCTGACCACCGCCGTCGCCCTGGTGGGCGCCGCCGGCACTTTTTTCAGCACAGTGACCAGGGACAGATTGCCCTACCGAACCGTGGTCACTGTGGTCTGCATCTTCAGCGCGGTGGTCGCCAATTTCGGGCTGTCCAACATCATCGCCCTGGCCGCGCCGATTCTGACCTTCATTTATCCCGGCGCTCTGGTCGTGGTGTTGCTTTCCCTGTTTGACGCCCGGATCGCCAATGACAATATTTTCAGGTTCGCCACCGCAGGAGCGCTCACGGTCAGTTTTTGCGAAGTCATGGGCTGGTATTTCCCGGACACGTTCAGCTTCATCCAACTGCTTCCGTTCCAGGCGCAGAGCTTGGGCTGGATTATCCCGGCAATAGTTTGCGGCATTGTCGGCATGTTTTTCAAAACCGCTCCACGCATCCATACAGTCACAGGCGCCTGAAGCGGTTCGGCATTGAAAATGTCAAACCGCTCCGGAAAATCTGAATCCATTAACCCGCAAGCGAGGTGAATTATGCACAAGATCATGTGTGTACACGTTTTTGACCGGCCTGGCGTGCTGGATCAAATCACCGGCATCATCCGCCGCAACAGCGTGAATATTCAGGCCATAGCCTCCGGCAGCGTCGCGGAAGGAATATCGCAAATAACCATGGTTTTTGACGGACACGTCCGTCTGGACGTTCTCGGCAGCCGCCTCAGCGAAATGTCCTGCGTGCGCGGCTGGGAAAAGTGCGTTCCGGAGACGCATATCATCCGCGAGCTGCTGCTGGCCAGATTCAATGAGCGCCAGAAGCACCTGATGGAAGACGGCATGCGCGTAATCAGCGAAGAAGGCGGGATGACCTTTGTCGAATATATGGCTGAACCGCCCGTCATTGACGCCATATTTGAGAAGCTGCGCGAAAACAATGTCGCGTGCGCCCGGGGCGGTGTTTTGGGCCTTTCCCTGGGCAAAGGAGAAAAGTGATGGACAGCGCACACATAATACTGATTGTCAATCCCGGATCAATCTCCACCAAGTGCGCGGTGTATAAAAACGAGACTCAGCTTTTCGAGCGCGCCGTTTACCATGCGGCGGGCGAATTTGAAGGCTGCGCGAATCTGCTGGAGCAGATGGATATCCGCATGCGCTTTATCATGGAAACCTTGGCGGCCCATCAGATAAAACCTGAAAAACTGAGCGCTGTGGCAGGCCGCAGCGGCTTTGTGACTCTCCTGGATGCAGGCGCATTCCTGGTCAACGACACCATCATCCGGGATTTGTCCATAGACGGGGCGGTCACGCACAGTTCGTCCCTGGGAGGCCTGATGGCCGCCGAATTCGGGCAATCCTACGGTATTCCGGCTTATGTGGTTGATCCGCTGGTGATGGATGAAATGGAACCCCGCACCAGACTCACCGGCATTCCCGGCATTGAGAGAAGAAATCTCTTTCATGCTCTGCATTCCAAAGCCATTGCGAGACTGTGCGCGGAGAGCCTGGGCATAACGTATGAGGACGGACGTTTTGTGGTGGCCCACCTTGGCGGCGGTATAACCGTAGGCGCGCACCGGTACGGGAGGATCATTGACGTAAACGACCCCCTGGCCGGAGAAGGGCCGTTCTCTCCGGAGCGTTGCGGCGCTGTGCCCTTGGAACCGCTTGTGGAATTGTGCTTTTCGGGACGGTACACGGAAACTGAAATTCTGGAACTCTGCCATAACCGCGGCGGCATGACCGCCTATCTCGGCACCAATGACCTGCGGGAAGTGGAAAAAATGATCAAACACGGCGACGAACACGCGGCTCTGGTTATGGACTCCATGGCCTATCAGACCGCCAAGGAAATAGGCGCCATGGCCGTGGTGCTGGAAGGGAGGATCAACGCCGTCATCCTGACCGGCGGGCTGGCCTGTTCCACGCGTTTTACCGGTTCCATCAAACAAATGGTCGATCATATAGCCCCGGTAAAAACGTATCCCGGAGAGCATGAAATGGCTTCCCTGGCTCTGAGCGTGCTGCGCGTGCTCAGGGGCAAGGAGGAAGCGGCAATATACGGATAATTCCCGGCATTTCATCCTTGAAACGCTCCACAAGGGCTTGCGTACGAATCCTTGCCGCAAGATGCGGGCAGGCGGGCGCAAACCTGCCGCAAGGAGCGGTTCAAGCGTCAACTGCTGTAAAATATAAAACATGTAACATCATTGGAGGATTACCATGAAAGTTTTTGAAGAAATGGATTCTTACGGGCATGAAATGATTGTCTTTGCCAGGGATGAAAAAGTCGGCTTGAAAACGATTATCGCCGTGCACGACACCACTTTGGGGCCGGCGGGCGGCGGCACGCGTTTCTGGAATTACGCGACTGAAGAGGAGGCTCTGTACGATGTGCTGCGTCTGTCCAGAGGCATGAGCCTGAAGAATGCCGGCGCGCGTCTCAAACTGGGCGGCGGCAAGGCGGTCATCATCGGAGACCCCAAAAAGCTCAAAAGCCGTGAATTTTTCCACGCCTACGGCAGGATCGTGCAGTCGCTGGGCGGAAAATACTATACCGCTGAAGATGTCAACACCAACACCACGGACATCAACCACATGCACGAAACCACCCAGTATGTTATGGGCACTCCGGAAATCAGCGGAAACCCCTCGCCCTTCACCGCGCGCGGCGTGTACAAGGCCATGAAGGCCGGCGCCAAAGCTCTTTACGGCTCGGACAATCTGGCCGGAAAAACCGTAGCCGTCATGGGCCTGGGGAGCGTCGGCCACTTTATTGCCGAATATGTGCATAAGGAAGGCGCCAGGCTGAAAGTATTCGACATCAACAAAGACGCCATGAACAGGGCCGTAACGGAGTTCGGGGCTGTCGCCGTGGGCGCGGATGAAATACTGACCACGCAGTGCGACATTTTTTCGCCCTGCGCTCTGGGCGCCGTTCTTAACGTGAACAACGTCAAGAATCTGAAGTGCATGATGATCTGCGGCTGCGCCAACAACGTGCTGGTGGATGCGGCCACGGGCGATGCCCTGACCAAACTCGGCATCCTCTACTGCCCGGATTACATTGTGAATGCCGGCGGCATCATCAACTGCGAGGCGGAGATAGTTGATCCGGTGTACAGCGCGGACGCGGTGAACAAAAAGGTTGATCTGATTTACGATACAACCCTGAACATCATCAAATTGGCCAAGGATAAAAAAATCAGCACCGCGGCCGCGGCGGACGAATATGCCATGGGCATCATTCTGAAAGCCCGCAAATAGAGCATTTTAATTTTGAAAATAGTGCCACTTGCCGGCACAGCAATTCGGCGAAGATTTGCTCTCAAATCCTTGCCGTGAGATTGCCGCAAGACGAATCTTGTTCCGCCTTGCGGCAATCTCGAACGTAAAACGCTCGCGTCCGCCATCCGCCGCGGTTTTTAGAGCGTTTTAACATTGAAAATGTTGGAATGCTCTGGCGGCGGGTACTGCCGCCCGCCCCGCAGGCGCAGGCGAAACTTGTTTCGCCGTAAAGCGCCGGAGGGAGCGTCTCAAAGTTAAATTGCCTTAGGATATCCGCCCGAGAGGGCATGTCAAAGTGCAACCGCTTTATGCCGGAGGCGGGGAGCCCTCCGCTTTTTTCACCTTGAGGGTGATGCCGTGTACTTCGGTCACTTCCACCAGAGTGCCGGCGGGGTAGTCGGAATCGGCCTTCACGGGCCAGGGAGAATCATTGACCCGGATGCGCCCCCGGCCGCCTCTGATGTCTTCGCCCAACACGGCCCGGTAGCCGACAAGCTGCCGGGTTTTGACGTTGAGCAGCCCTTCGTCCTCCTCCACGATGTTCCGTCCGCGTTTTTTCCGCAGCGTTTTCCACCAGACCAGGCCCGCGACGACCGTAAACAGGGCGAACAGGGTCAGGGACCAGAGCCGGGAAAGATCCGGAAAGAAAAAGACCAGCGCGGCCACGGCCCCGGCGGCGGTGCCGAGGCAGAGCAAA
Source organism: Deltaproteobacteria bacterium (assembly GCA_031266055.1). Classification (GTDB taxonomy): domain Bacteria; phylum Desulfobacterota; class Desulfovibrionia; order Desulfovibrionales; family Desulfovibrionaceae; genus WRHT01. The sequence continues at coordinate 17,621 of JAISBT010000077.1, read as the reverse complement.
TAGCCGGCGGGCATGACCAGCGCTTCCATGATCAGAAAAATACAGGCCACCGTCAACCAGATCCAGAAGGGAGCGATGTTTTGCAGCCATGTCTCCATAGGTTCTCCTGTAATCTTCCGGGGTGAAGACCGCTATGGAATTACTTTGCCCTTGTGGGCGAGCATTTCGGCCACGCCGGCAACGGAGCCCATGAGTCCGGCGGCGTCCAGAGGCACCATGAGCACCTTGCTGCTTTTGGATACGCCGATTTCCTGCAGGGCCTCGGTGTATTTGAGAGCCACAAAATACTGCACCGCCGCGATATCGCCTTCGGCGATGGCTTGGGAAACCACGTTGGTGGCTCTGGCTTCGGCTTCGGCCGAGCGTTCCCGAGCTTCGGCGCGGAGGATCTCCGCCTGTTTTCTGCCTTCGGCCTCGCGGATTTCCGCTTCCTTTTTCCCTTCCGCCACCAGGATGGCGGCGGCTTTCTCGCCTTCGGCCTCCAGCACGGTGGCTCTTTTGGTGCGTTCGGCCTTCATCTGGGCGTTCATGGCCGCAACCAGCTCTTCGGGCGGACGCACGTCGCGGATCTCGATGCGGGTGACCTTGACGCCCCAGGGGTTGGTGGCAAGGTCGATGACTTCCAGGAGTTTGGCGTTGATCACTTCGCGCTTGGAGAGCATTTCATCCAGTTCCATTTCGCCGAGCACGGTTCGGATGTTGGTCATGGTCAGATTGAGGATGGCCATGATGAGATCGCTTACCTCATAGGCGGCCTGCGCGGGCTGCACGATCTGGAAAAAACAGACGGCGTCGATGGTGACGTTGGCGTTATCCTTGGAGATGACTTCCTGCTTGGGAATGTCCAGAACCTGCTCCATCATGTTGATCCTGTGCCCTACCGAATCAAAGAAAGGAATGATGATATTCAGTCCCGGGGTCAAAAGGCGGGTAAAGCGGCCGAAGCGTTCCACGGTCCATTGATAGCCCTGAGGCACGGATTTCAGTCCCTGGCGCATCAGCACGAGCGCAAGCAGAACCAGAAACAGCACTGCGGCGGTGGGGCCCAAATCGGATAAAAGGGTGTAGTCCATGACGGTTTCCTTTTGTTTTTGACAACACAACGCGGGAAAAATGACCGGAACTAGAGCATTTTGCGCTTGAGATTATCGCTTAACGGCGAAGCAAGTTCGCCTTGCGATAATCTCGCGGCGCGGTAGCCGTTAAGCGGCTTGCCGCTTTACGGACAGCGACAGCGATTGGCCAAGATGGAATGCCTAGCAACTATTTGCTGTCTTCATCCGTAGCTTCCTTCGTCGCAACGGCTGAAGCAAGGATTTGCGGGCAAATCCTTGCAGAGCGCTTTATACATTTTCAATGTTAAAACGCTCTATTACGCCTGCGGCGGCGCGCCGGGCCGGCGTTTTATTGCAGGGTTGCCGTCCGCGCCGTCCGCGCCATCCGGGCCAGGGTTTCCGCGCTCCCGAGAGCCTGCATGATTTCAGCCAAATCCGGCCCGCCCATAAAACCGAGCAAACTGACCCGCAGCGCCGGGGCGACCGCCTTGAATTTGGCGCCGCTGTCCGCGACATATTGGTTTAAAGCCGTATGCAGCGTTTCCCGGTCAAACCGGGGAAGCGCGGCAAAAACTCCCCGCAGGCGTTCAAGATGCTCCCCGCCTTCAGGAGTAAGGACTTTTTTCAGCTCTTCCTGATTATACTCCACTTTGTCCGCCGGAACCAGCAGACAGGACAGATGCCGGGCCAATTCCCTGAGCGTGGAAGACCGGCTTTGAAACAGGGGGATGAACCGTTCAAGCTCGGATAAAATTTCCGCATCCGGCCCTTCCGGCGCCAGAGGCAGCGCGCGCACAAAGGGCAAAACCAGCGCGGCCAGTTCTTGCGCGTTTTTCCCATGCAGATGCCGCGCGTTCACCCAGAGCAGTTTTTCCGGGTCAAAAGCCGCTGCGGCGCTATGCAGGTTTTTGCCGTCGAAAAGGTCAATCAATTCGGACAGTGAAAAAATTTCCTTATCCCCGTGCGACCAGCCCAGGCGTACCAGGTAATTGATCAAAGCCTCCGGCAGCAGCCCGTCCTCCCGGTACTCGATAACCGCCTTGGCTCCATGCCGTTTGGAGAGTTTTTGTCTGTCCGCCCCCAGAATCATGGGCACATGGCCGAATACAGGCACCGGCAGGCCAAGGGCCTGATAAATCAGAATCTGCTTGGGCGTGTTGTTCACATGGTCGTCCCCGCGCACCACATGCGTCACCCGCATGAGCGCATCGTCAACCACCACCGCCATGTTATAAGTGGGCGCGCCGTCGGAGCGGCGCAAAACCATATCGTCCAATTCGTTTATATCAACGGCGATAGTTCCTTTGAACAGATCGTCAAACACAATCCGCCCGGCGGCCGGAGTTTTCAACCGCACTACCCGGCCCGGCCCCGGCCCCAGGTTTTTTTCCCGGCAAGCCTGATTGTAGCGGGGTTTTTCGCCTTTCGCCCGCGCCTCCTCGCGCATGCTTTCCACCGCTTCCGGGGAACAGCCGCACCAGTAAGCGTGTCCGGAGGACAGGAGCTTGTCCACCTGTTCATTATACAAAGCCAGACGCCGGCTCTGAAAGGCGATTTCTCCGTCCGGGTCGAGCTTGAGCCAGCGCATGGAATCCAGGATGGACTCGGTATATTCCGGTTTGGATCGCTCCATGTCCGTATCTTCAATGCGCAGCAAAAATTTACCGCCGAAGTGCCTGGCCAGCAGCCAGCAAAAAATTGCCGTTCTGGCTCCGCCTATATGCAGATGCCCGGTCGGACTGGGCGCAAACCTGGTTACTATGTTCAACGTTGACTCCTGTCCGGAAAAAAGATCCGTTCCGCGGGCGGGTTGCTCCACGTTCATGCGGGCAGAACCCGCACGGAATATTTTTTAACGTAATCTACGGGGTTATAGCTTTCTTTGGCTTTGCGCAAGCCCGGATCATCCAGATCCTGTTCCCGGTTCAGGTACAGGATTTGTTCGTTTTCAGCCACGCTTCCGGCGAAAAATTTGTTGATGGCCTGATATACGCCTTTGTATACGGGAATTCCCTTTTCAAAATGCACCACCAGGGTATCGGCGCAGATTCTTTCACCTATGGTATAGGCCACCACCTCGCCGTTCAGGTGGATAGCGCCGCCGACGAAACCGGAAAGCTGATCCCACATGGAAAGCACGCGAAAAACCGCCTTGTTTTCCGCCAGCAATATGGGCGCTTCGCCAAGTTCGCGGAATTTGTTCCATTCTTCCTGCATTTCCAGTACGGCTTCCACGCAGTCGGCGTTCATTTCGGCATATACGAAAGCGTAATTTTTATTGAACTGGTTGAGCAGGTTTTTTTTCTTGTGGAAACGGTTGCCGGGCAGAGCGGCAAGTTCGGCCGTACTGTACAGATAATCCCAGTGCCCTCTGGTTTCGGTAACTTGCAGCCGCGCGGGCGGGATAATTTTCTGCCAGAGCTGCAGGAGTTTTTCCGGCACCCGGATAAAAGTCATGCCTTCAGCGCATTCCGGCGTACAGGTTCCACGGGTGAACGCGGCCGCCCAGTCAAAGTCGTCCCATGCTCCCACGGGCGCCCAGTAGACAGGAGAGGGCGCCGTCTGCTTTATCCAGCAAAGTTTGCCGCAACTGCGCCATTCCAGCCCATAGTGTTCAGCCCAGCCCCAGACATTGCCGAAAGAGTAGTCAGAAGCCCGGCTTTCCGATTTGCACAAAAGTTTACGATATTCATCCATATAATCAATGGAAATGGGAGAGTAGTCCGGTGTCATTCAGATATGATCCTTATTAAGGCATGAACACCCGCGCAATATGCGATTCGGGATGGATAGCGTCATGTCGCGCCTGTTACGACAGTACAGACGTGACATGATGCTAAAGTCGATGCTGAAAAAGTCGTTTCCCGACTTTTTCAGAAAGGCACGCCGGCTCCAAGCGCCGCTACGCGGGCGCCGCAAGTAAATTGCGGCTCGCTTTCCGCCGCGCCCGGTCGATTGCATCGACCGGATTAGTCGGCCCTTTGGTATATTTCCGGTCGAAAAATACAGAGATTTAACATTTATAGTTAATGATATAAATATATTATATACTTTTTAAGGGCCGACTAATTACGGTGATACATGGAAAAACGTTCCCAGCCGCAACGCAGAAATATGTATGTGATAATGCTGCACTGCACAATTTGCGAAATAAGCATGGCAAGAAAAACTCCGGAGGAGCTTTGCCAGATAACATGTCCCAACAGCCAGGCCAAGGGCAACCTTACCATCCAGGTAGCGGAACTGTAAACAATAAAGGGATAAATGCTCGCTCCCGCTCCGGTGAAAATTCCGGCCAGAGTCATGCTTCCGACGGTGAAGGGAGTGGAGAGCAAATTTATGCTGATATAACTTATTGTATGCGGCAAAACGGCCGCGGACGGAGACATGAAGGCGGATACCCGCTCCGTGAAAGGCCAGAGCAGCAGCGCCATGAGGCTCATGCCGGCGCAGGCCGCCAGCAGCACTTTGATACCCGCTTTCTTGGCCTCAAGCTTGTTGTTGTTGCCCAGACAGTGTCCGACCAGCACTGTGCCCGTCATGCCGAAAGCGATGGCGGGCAAAAAAAGTATGGATTCAATGCGCATGCCGGTGGCCAGGCCGGCCAGGGCGTTGACGCTGTCCGTGGGCAGGGAGGCGGTCAGGCCGATAAGCACAAGGTAGCCAAGCTGCCAACTGAACTGGTTGCCGCCGGCGGGGAGGGCAACCCGGGCCAGATACACCGCGGCTTTACGCTGCCAGCCCGTAGGCGCGAAAGAATCCCGCGTGAGATATTTATTGCGCATCAACATGTAAAAGCTGAAAACAGCCCCGCCGGCAGTGGATATGAGCGTTGCCAGAGCCAAACCGTTCACGCCCAGATTGGGCAGCCCCCCGTAGCCCAGACCCAGGCCCATATCCAGAATAAAATTTATAACGCAGACGACCATGCCGGTATACAGGGGAATATGCACTTTTTTATACGCTCTGAAGGCGGAACCGCCGAAGGACATGGCATATTGAAAGGGTATGGAGCATAAAAAAAACATCCAGAGGCGCAGGCATTCCTCCATCATTTCTTCCGGTACGCGGAGCAGGCCCATGATTTGCACGCGGAAAAAAAAGCCGGCGAGCATGGTGATGACGCAAAAACAGATCCCCAGGTTAATCACCAGTCCGAGAAAACGTTTCGCGCGTTGCGGCCTGTTGGCGCCCAGCGACTGGCTCATGGTGGAAACAGCCGCGTTGGCTATGGCAATGCCGATGACCATAAAAAAGAACAGGCACTGGGTGACCACGCCCAGAGCCGCCTGCACCTGCGGATTAATGCGCCCGGCGACCCACACGTCGGTAAAGCCGACCATAAACTGGAACAGCATCATCAACAGTTGGGGCCAGGTCAGCATCCAGATATCTTTGAAGGAAATTGTCCGCAGAGTTTGCGCTGGTTGTAAAAACGGCATAAGCAGGCGGCCTCGGGCACGTTCTATTTTTTGATCAAAGCTTCGATCCTGTTCGCTCTGGCGTTGGGGTCAGGGTGAGAAGACAAAAGCTTTTCCGTCAGGCCGCCTCCGCTCCCCGGGCCGGCCAGTTTGCGCAGGGCGGATACCGCGGCTCTGGTGTTTCTTTTGTACCTTTCCATAAGTTTCATGCCGTACAGGTCGGCATCGCTTTCCTGAGTCTGGGAAAATTGGGCGTTCAGCACAGCTTCGCCCAAGCTGCCCAACTCGGAGTCGGATAAGGAGGCCATTTTTCCGCCAGCGGCCGCAGCGGCTTTGCGCGCCGCCGAAGCGGCATAGGCCATGCGGTATTTGTCGGCGCTGTCGCCGTTTTTGACATGCCCGATTTCGTGGCCGAGCACAAAGAAAATTTCATCGTCCGTCATAAGATCCATCAGGCCGGAATAAATGCGGATTGAACCGTCAGGCAGGGCAAAGGCGTTGATATCTTTGGTAATGTACACCTTGTAGTTCAGCTTCAGGCCGTCCACCGCGGTCAGATTGCCCATGATTTTGTTCAGGCGCGTGACGTATGCGCTGGAAGCGGGAGCTACTTTATTCTTCTTGTCCAACTGGGCGGCGGATTGCTTGCCCATTTCGGCCATTTGCGCCTGGGTGAGCGTGGCGGCGGTGACAGCGTCACTCCCCGCGTCTATGATGCCGTCCATGTTCAGGGAGCCGATTTTAAACCCGGAGCAGAGGAACAACGCCAAAACAACAAGCAGTATTTTTTTCAGCACTTTAAAAAACTCCATTCAGAACAGTTTAATACAGTTTTTGTCCGCAATCATTTTTTCGCGTTAATGGCCAGAAAAGTTCCCGCAATAATCAGGGACATGCTTACCGCATGGACGGGAAGAACCGGTTCATCCAGCAGAAACAGACCTTCAATACCACAAAATACCGGTATAAGATAATAAATAATCGACGTTTTGGCCGGGCCTATATTGGCCACGCCCAGGTTCCAGAAGGCGTAGCCCAGAATGCTCGCGCCAAGGCTGACATAAATAAGCCATCCGGCAAGCGCGGGCGAAAAAATCATATAGCCGTCGGTGCAAAGTTCCCAAAGCAGCGGAGGGATGACGAAGACGGCGCCCAAAAACAGGAAGATCAGCATAAAAGTTGTTCCGTGTATGCCCTTGGGCATTTTGCGCACCATAAGAGTATATACGGCAAAGGGTATGGTGTTGCCGAAGATGAGCAAATCGCCCCGTTCAAAGCGCAGGTTCACCAGCAGGCTGATATCGCCCCGGGAAAGGAGCATTAAAATGCCTGCAATAGTAACGGCAAGGCCGAATACGCGCAGGAGGCCCAAAGGTTCGTTAAAAAAAATACGGGCCAGAATAATCACGAAAAGAGGTACGGAAAGAGCCAGAATGGAAAGATTGAGGGTTTGGGAGTAGCGCGCCGCGGAATAGATGAAAATATTCGGGACAGAGATGCCCAAAATTGAAAGCGGGATGAAAAATTTGATATTGGCGCGTATGACAGGCCATTCTTTTTTCAGGCGGGGCAAGGCGAAGGGCAGCAGAATCAACGCAGCCAGCATGCAACGCCAGAAGGTCAGAATACCTGGAGTTGTCGTTTCTTTCAACACACGGCCGGCGATAAAATTCCCGGACCAGATGAAAGTGGCCGAAACAGCGCCGAGATAACCGGACAGTCGAGGCCGGGCGGCGGCAAAGCGGAAAAGTTTTTGGCGCAGGGTACCCAGCGCTGCATGGTCGGACATTTTATTCCATGGCGGCGGGCTTTCGCCCGCCTGCAAGCATTTCTCGGCAAGGATTTGCGGCGGAAGCGACTTGATATCAGGTATGTTGATCGGCGGCAAGCGGAATTTTTTTTCTTCCCGGGATGCCGTTCTGACACGGAACATTCACCTGGCATTTGCCGCATCCATAGCGCGGGGCATGCTTTGCCGCGGTTCGGTCAAGAAATTCGGCGCACAGGGAATGGTTTTTCCCCTTCTCCAGGCTGATGGCCTGCGGAGGGCAATTTTTGGCGCATTTTCCGCACATTATGCAGTATTCGTATACTTCCGAATATTCCCGCCCGGTCGGGGGCAAGTCCAGGGCGGAAACCAGGCTGCCGAACCTTCCGCTCATGCCGGCTTTTGTGATCAGACCTTTGGAAAGGCCAAAGGTGCCCAGGCCGCAGATAAACGCCACATGCCGCTCAGACCAGTTACTGGTAAAGGAGGAATTGGAAAAGGCCTTCACGCCGGGCTTTTTCTGCGCGCTTAAAAAGCGCCGGTCTGAAGAAGGCGCCAGGGAAGGGTATCCGCCCTGAGTAAGCTTCCCGGCAAGGGCGTCCATGGCCCAGTTGATGAACATCTGCCCTTCAATTCTCGCGTGCAGCCATTCGTTGGAAGGCCAGGCGGGAAGCGCGGCTGAACTTTTCATCACTCTTTCCGTGAATTTGAAAAAAATCGAAAGCACGCTTTTTGCTTCCGCCAGCCAGTCACCGGGCAGCATGAACTGCGGCCCGACAATTTCAGGCGCTCTGCAGCGCGCAAAATATCCGTCATCAGCGCGTACAGCGCCGATTTCAACAAAGTCGAACATTTTCAGTCCGACAAGGTCGTCGGAAAGGGCGGCTTCCCGCGCCACGCGGTTTTGCGGAGCGTCCAGCAGCCCGGTCGTAAATGCGGAAATTTCCTTAAGATTCATCTTGGTTTCCTTGGCTTTATGTACATGGATTATCAGCAAGCCCTTCCGCTTTGCAACACAAATTGAAATATTTTTTTGCCGTATCCTCCGGGCTGGGAAATGAGGAATTGCGGCAGCTTCCAATAATAATCTTGACCACATGCGGTTACAGGAGATATTATCCATAAAACACTCCATAGTCGATGCTGAAAAAGCCGGAAACGACTTTTTCAAAACGGTAATTTTTATCTGAAAAATCGGCAGGGTGAAACAGCGCTTTCGCCTGAACCGTCAAATCAACCCTTTTATAAGGCATGATTATGAAAACCAAAATAATAGCGACGGTTGGCCCGGCCTGTAATTCTCCTGAAAAGCTTAAAGAACTGGCGCAGGCCGGAGTAAGTATTTTCCGGCTGAATTTTTCGCATAGCGACGCGGCCAGTTTTGCTCCTATTGTAAAGACCATACGTAGCCTGGAACAGGAACTGGGCAGGCCGCTGACGGTTTTGCAGGATTTATCCGGCCCCAAAATTCGCATCGGCGACTTGCCCGGCCCGCTGACCATAGCCTACGGCGATAAAATTATTCTCGGGCCCGCTCCTTGCGCGGATAAAGGCCGCGCATATATTCCTTTTGACAAGCATGAGGTTCTGGATTCCCTAGAAACGGGCGATGTGCTGGCTCTTGCGGACGGGGCTTTGCAACTGCTGGTGCTGGAAAAACTTTCGGATAAAAACTTTTTGCTGGAATCCAAGAACAACGGCATTGTCACTTCGCGTAAGGGGTTGGCTTTACCCGGCAAAGATATCAATTTGCCCGCGCTCACCGAAAAAGATAAAAAAGATTTGCGCGAAGGCATGGTTCTGGGCGTGGATGCGGTTGCTCTTTCTTTTGTGCAGACCCCGGAAGATATTCTTGAAGCCAAGGCCATAATCAAGGAATCCGCCAGAAATATTCCGGTGATTGCCAAGCTGGAGCGGAAAAACGCGGTGGATCGCCTGCCGGACATTCTCAAGGTGGTGGATATAGTCATGGTGGCCCGCGGCGACCTGGGGGTGGAGTGCCCCCTGCCCACGCTGCCGTCCATGCAAAAACGCATTATCAAGGCGTGCAACGACCGCTCCATCCCGGTCATTGTGGCCACGCAAATGTTGCTTTCCATGGTCAATAACCCTTCGCCGACCAGAGCTGAAACCACGGATGTGGCCAATGCCGTGCTGGATGGAGCGGATTGCGTGATGCTTTCGGAAGAAACGGCCATGGGCAGTTACCCGGTGGAAACCGTAAACTTTATGCGCCGGATAACGCACGAGGCGGAAGCTTTGCTTTTGGAGCGGGCGAACAGGCTTGAACTGCCCGAAAATGATGTGGCTTCGGATTTTTTATCATATTCCGCCTGTCTTTTGGCCGAAAAAGTCGGCGCGGTGGCTCTGGTGGCGCACAGCATGTCCGGCGCCGCCGCCCGCAATTTATCCGCCCGCCGTCCGCGGCAGACTATTTTTATTCTTACGCCGGACAGTGTGGTTTTCAGGGCTTTGAATTTCTCCTGGGGAGTACGGCCTTATCTTATCCGGGAGGATGCCCTGGGGCACCTGGAGCGCTCTGAAAATTTCATTGTAAACTTTGAAGATTTCAAACTTGGGGACAGCCTGGTAATTACCGCCGGGCAACCGCGCAAGGGCGATCCCCCGAAGGGGACTAACCTGGTAAAAATTTACAGGAAATAAGTAAGGTGGAAAATGATATTGCCAGTATACAGGAAGACTACTATCAGATAAGCGAACCTGTTCTGTTGAGTTTTCCCAAATACAGGATGCCTCTGGATTTGTTTCTGCTCGAAGAAGACGTGGTTCAGCTCGTGCTGTATTATAAAAAAGACACCCGCCTTACCAACGAGCAAGTGGACGCCATTCGTACGTATTGCCAGGATGACCTGCTTTTTGTTTCGCGGACGGATCACCCTATTTATTCCAAGCATATAGTAAAACAGTTGGACTTGGTTTTGTTGGATCAAAACCTCAAACCAAATGAAATTACGGATATTTTTCTGCAGGCTCTGACTACCCGCCTGAATAATTTTTTTGAGCAGCCCGTCAGGCCCATATTCGACGAGTTGTATAAAGACGTTATGGTTTTTACGGAATATATCCGGAATGACAAGTATAGCATCAAAAGTTTCCTGCATCGCCTGAACAAGGAAGAATACAGCCTGGCCGCGCATACGGTCAATACGCTCATTGTCGGGCTGTGGCTGTTTTTGAACAGCAAGAACTGGGAGTTGAGCAGAAAGGAGCTGGATAACATGTGCCTGGCTCTTTTGCTGCACGATGCGGGCATGTGCAGGGTGCCGGCTTTTATTTTGAATAAGGGCAACGCGCTTACCAATGAGGAAAAGGAAAAAATCCATGCGCATGTGCCGGGCGGCATCCAGATTGCCCAAAAAATGGACTTGAACCTGGACGAAATAAGCAGCGCCATCGCGGAACACCACGAGCGTCTTGACGGTTCCGGCTATCCGCGAAAACTCAACGCTGCAAAAATAAGACGCGCGGGCGCTCTTTGCGCGGTGGCGGATTCTTTTTCCGCCATGCTGCAAAAACGTCCTTATGCTCCGGCTAAAGACGCCCTGAGCGCGGCTAAAGAACTGATGGAAGACGCCCGCTATGAAAAACAGTTCAGCGCGGCCCTGTATACTGCGCTGGTAACTAAAGCAATTTAATTTTGAGACGCCCCCTCCGGCGCTTGACGGCGAAACATCGCTGCTGTCTTCATCCGTAAGCTGCTGCGCAGCAACGGCTGAAGCGCGGTATCCGTTAAGCGGCTTGCCGTTTTACGGATAGCGACAGCGGTTCTCCGCTTCGCGCTCTGTGTAACCAATTGCTGTCTTCATCCGTAGCTTCCTTCGTCGCAACGGCTGAAGCAAGTTTCGCCTACGCCTGCGGGGCGGGCGGCGGTACCCGCCGCCCGCGCTGCTCCGATAATAACAGCAAGCGCCCTGCGCTTCCGGAATGCTTGAACGCGGTTATACGAAGCGAAGCACTTCATCCGTGCTCTTGCGGATTTTCGGGCGGATTTTGCCGTCAGCGGGGTAGCCCACGGCGATCAGGGCGCCGAATTGTTTTGTAACCGGGATATCCAGCAATTCGCAAATTTTTTCGCGATCATAGACGCCGATAATGCATGTTCCAAGCCCCTGTTCGGCGGCTTCAAGGCATATTTGCACTGTGGCGGCCCCCAGATCGCCTTTCGCAAAATACTGGCTGTCCAGCAGTTTACGTATGGCCGGAGCCAAAACCGCGTGTTCTTCAAGTACAATGATGAAAGCCTGCGCTTTGGAAAGAAAAGGGTTCATGTTCATCTGCTGGCCGCATTTCGCGACCTCGGCGACCACAGCGGGAGTTTCAGCCACAACGAAGCTCCAGGGCTGGGCGTTGCAGCCGGAAGGGGCCAGACGCCCCGCCTCCACGCACTGCGCCAGTTTATCATGCTCCACCGGTTGATCCGAAAAACTCCTGCAACTTTGCCTGCGCAGACACAACTCCAGAAAATTGCTCATAAATTTCTCCTTATTTTCCAAACATCTCAATGTTGTCCTTCAATCGCAAAAATACGCCCATAAGTCAATCGAATTAATTCGTAATTCCCACTTGCGCCGGAATTGCGGCCCGCAACTCCTCCAGGCTCACCGCACCTTGGCGCAGTACCCGCAAAACCCCGCCACCCGGTGCCTCCCGCGCTTCCACTATGGTGGAGGGCAAGCCGCCTTGCGGAACATCCTGTTCCGCCGCATAGAGACAGGCTGTGCCACGGTTGAATTCCCTTACCCGCTCCAGAAGCTCTCTATCCAAGCCGGCCGCCAGCCCGGCCGGTCTGCGCCCGCTGAGATTCGCGCTGGAGGATACCAGCGGCCTGGAACTTCGCCTGCACAGTTCCAAAGCCGCCGGATGGGAAGAACAGCGCACCGCCACTCTGCCTGTACCGGCGGTCAAAACTTCCGGTACGCCTGCCGCGCCGGAAAAAAGTATGGACAAGGGGCCAGGCCAGAAAACCCGCATAAGCTCTCTCTCCAGGCTGTTTACTTCCGCAGCCAGCGCGCCGAGCTGCTCCGGGCCGCCGATAATTACCGGCAAAGGCTGTCCGTGTCCGCGCCGTTTCACCGCATAAACCCCGCGCACGGCCTCCGCGTTAAAAGCGTCGCACCCCAAAGCATAAAAAGTTTCTGTGGGATAAATGAGCAGCCCACCGCCGGTTATGAGCCGGCAGGCTTCAGGCAGGGAGAGTTCCGGATCGTTCATCCGCTGAATGCGGGCGGCGCACTGCATAAAGGTTTATGCCTCCGGAGGGCTGGGCGGTCTTGAAAAAACCAGCAATCTGGCGTAATCGTAATACTCAAGCAAGGGCGGTACACTGCACAGGGGGCAAGATGCGCAAAGGCACGATTATTTCCGTAGGGCGCCTTAAAATACCTTTTTGGCGCGACGGCGCGGATTACTACCGCCGAAAACTCCGGCACACCTGGAAATTTAAGGAAATACAGCTTAAAGACGCGGATGGCGGTCTGAGCGTGGAGCAGCGTAGAAACGACGAGTCAGCGCGCATTTCATCCGTGCTGGACAGCTTGCCCGGCATCCGCTCCGTCTGCCTGGATGAACGCGGAGAAACCCTTACTTCAAAAAATCTGGCCGAACTCATCCTCAGTTGCGCCGAGCAGGCGCTCCAGCCCTGCTTTATAATCGGCGGGGCTTACGGCCTGACTCCGGAACTCCTGAAAAGCGCCGGTAAAACCCTGCGTTTGAGTTCAATGACTTTTACCCACGAACTCGCCCGGGTCATTTTGTGGGAACAGCTCTACCGGGCGGATTCCATTTTGCGGGGAACCGGCTACCACCACTAGAGCAGTTTAATTTTTAGAAGCTCCCTCCGCGTGAGCGCCAACCGAAACCTGTTGCCGGACGGTATGTGCTATTTGGCAAACCGATTTTGAAAAAATTCTGTAAATGGCGTATATTCATCAAGATAGGATACCGGAATAATCAATGCGCCGCTTCCGGGCGCGCCCCACGCGGCTGATGAGATAATGCTGAAGTCTACCGGAGCATTGCCAAGCTGTGGATGTGCAATGCTGAAGCTGCCGGTATTTTGCACATATACGGCTTTTGTGCATTCGCTTTTTTTGCATATCACCGGTTCATCAACTGACGACAGGTCGTTTACTGTGGAGATGAGTACAATTTCCGGATCATCTCCGTCTTTATAGCCGACAAGATAATTGAAATACGTCCGAATCTCTTTCGTTAATTTTTTGGTCGTCACCATGTTCATTCCGGCTAACACCGTGTAGGTTGTGCCGTCCTTCACCCTGGAATCGAAGATATTCCGGATTTCTTCCCTTTTTCCCGCGGAGTCGCCGCCGGATTGCCCGCCGGTTGATCCGCCCATCGCGTTGCCGATGGCGCCGCCGACAGTGCTGGCCAGTTTGTCGAACAAGCCCATTTTAGTTCCTCCTGAGATTAGAGCATTTTAACATTGAAAATGTTTAAATTCTCTGGCGGCGGATACCGCCGCCCGCCCCGCAGGCGTAGGCGAAACTTGTTTCGCCGTAAAGCGCCGGAGGGAGCGTCTCAAAGTTAAATTGCCTTAGTACCAGTACATATTGGCCCTGAACACATAAAAAAGCACACTGCACAGTATACAAATAATCCCTGCTACCAGAACGAGCGTTCTTCGTATTCCGGGGGAAAAATTCCTTACGGTATGGCGGCTGGGGTACAACCACTTCCAGTTACGCACAAAGCCAAGCAGTAAGAAGCAACCACCCAGAAACAGCACCGCGCACGGCCCCACAGGCCCCAGCGCCTTCCAAAATTCGAAAATTTTGTCAACAAAGGGCATAGGCTATTTTCTCTCGCGCTCCATGCGCAGCAAGATCCTTTTTTGACATTGTCGCTTTACGCGACACTACAGCATTAACGCTTGGAGTACTGGTATCTGGCGCGGGCTCCACGCAGACCATATTTTTTGCGTTCTTTTTTACGCGCGTCGCGGGTAAGAAAGCCGGCTTTTTTCAACTGCCCGCGCAGGTTTATATCAATACCCAGCAAAGCGCGGGCAATGCCGTGGCGCACAGCTTCCGCCTGCCCGCTGACGCCGCCGCCCTGGACATTGACCCGGATGTCGAATTGATCCGCAAGCTTGGTAAGAACAAGAGGCTGGCGCACAATCATTTGCAGCGTCTTGCGCGGAAAATAGGCATCCACGGAGCGTCCGTTTATCTGGATGTCTCCGCTGCCGCTGTACAGACGAGTGCGGGCGGTGGCATTTTTGCGGCGCCCGGTGCCATAATGGAATTCATTGGACATATTTTTCTCCATCTTGCCGGATTAATACGGGAAAACCAGAGCTTTAGGCTTCTGGGCAATATGCGGATGCTCAACGCCGCGATATACTTTCAATTTTGTAAGTATGGCGCGGCCCAAACGATTTTTCGGCAACATGCCGCGCACAGCATGCATAAGCACAAACTCCGGTTTGGCGGCAAGCATTTTGCCGAGACGGGTCTCTTTCAAACCACCGGGATATCCGGTATGACGGCGATAAACCTTGTCGTCAAGTTTTTTTCCGGTTACAAGCACTTTTTCACAGTTTATAACCACTATAAAATCACCGTTATCCATATGCGGCGCGAACTCAGGCTTATGCTTGCCCCGCAAACGGTGCGCGATTTGAGCGGCCAGACGGCCCAGGATTTTATTTTCGGCATCCACCACGTACCATTCGCGGTTTATATCAGCGGGGGTAGGGCTGAATGTTTTCATGTAAAGTAACTCCTTAAGAAGAGCAGTTTAATACGGCATTTTTCACTTGAGCCTGCCGCCCGGCAAAAAATCTTGATAAAAGTTTATACGCCGCTTGTCAAGCAAAAAAAAGCCTCCCGGCTTGCGCATTTTACGCTTGAAATGCTTGCTTAACGGCGAGCGTTCGCTCGCCTGCAAGCATTTCGCGGCAAGGATTTGTGAACAAATCCTTGCAGAGCGGTACAACTTTTCAAAGTTGTACCGCTCTGAGCCTTTCCATTTGCGCTTTCCGGGAATATATTACAACCTATTGCATAAATCGCTATATGAGCGGTTTATTCCAAACATCTTTTGGGCGGTACATATGGTAAACATCCGAAAAGGGCTGCTGCAATTCATTTTTTCCGGTTCGTACATGAAGCGCTGGAACGACAAGCTGCGGCCGCTGGAATTTATAGAAGCGGATAAACAAGCCCATAAAATGATTGTCGCCTGGCTTTTGTGCAGGTTGAACGGAGGCGGCACACCCGCCCAAAACCTCACGCTGGAGCTGGAAGTTATAGAAAGGGCCATGTTTGACTATTTTTTCCGCCTGGTCATCACGGACATCAAGCCTCCGGTTTACTACCGCATCAAAGCTGACCCCAACGACTACGCCAAGCTGTCCGCCTGGGTGCTGGCGGAGCTTGAACCCTGGCTGCGTCCTTTTGATTCCGGCGCAACAGGTTTTTGGAAACGTCTGGAAGAATTCGTGCAAAGCCCGGACAAAACCGATTTGGCCGCCCAAATTCTGGATGCCGCCCATAATTACGCCAGCAGCTGGGAATTCGGCATTTTGAAGGGCATGAACAGCTTTGATCCTGAAGTGCCGGAAATAGAAAAATCTTTTCAGGACAAACTTGCCCGGCGCCGGAATCTGACCGGCATGGACAAGCTGCTGGAGCGCGACAACGGCGATTCCGCCGCCTCGGCTTTGGGCGGTTTCGCCAGGCTTTGCGGGCAGCTCCGTTTTCAAAAACGCTGGTCGCAAACCCCGCGCATCCCGGAAACTTCGGTCATGGGGCACATGTTCATGGTTGCCTGTTACTCCTATTTTTTCAGTCTGGCAGTGGACGCCTGCCCCGCCCGCCAGGTAAACAATTTTTTCTGCGCCCTGTTCCACGACCTGCCGGAACTGCTCACCCGCGACATTATCTCGCCCGTAAAAAAATCCGTGGACACTCTGGGCGGGCTGATCCGCAATTACGAAAACGAAGAACTTGAACGCCGGGTGTTCAAACCGTTGCGCGCCGAAGGCCATAACACGCTGGCGGACAGGCTGGGGTACTACCTTGGCCTGGAAGTCGGCTCGGAATTTCACGAATGCGCCATGGTGAACGGAAAACCGACCAGAGTCAGCTTTGAAGACCTGCAAACCGCATATAACGATAATGCCTTTGACGCCAAAGACGGCAAGCTCATCAAGATATGCGACAACCTGGCCGCCTTTATTGAGGCCTATACCGCCATGCGCAACGGCATAAGCTCAGACCATCTGCATCAGGCCATCTGGCGCATCCGCAGTGAAAACGCCAAGCTTTCCATAGGCGACGTGCACGTCGGAGCGCTTTTGGCTGATTTTGATTAGTACATTGGCAAAGTTATATATTTGTACAGCCGATATCAGTCGGTTGGCAATTTTCAACGAATGGCGTCAAGATCAAGCGGCGAAGCGTAAACAGCCCTGTTATGTGCAGTTGATCCGTACTCTATTATTTTTTATTCATTATCTTTATCCGATCTATAATCCCATTCTATATTTATTTTTTCCAGTATATTTTTATACGATTTTTCATTGTTTGTTCCAATATATATTCCATTATAATTATTGTTTATATCAAATGTTAACGCTATAATTTCTATATCATTGTCTGTAAAAAAACGTGATTGTTGTTTTGTTATTCCTTTAATTTCATTAAAATTATCTTCTATGTTTTTTATTATATTACTTTCAATTCCATTATCATTTGAATAATTTGCCGAAAAATCCAATCCTTCTAAAACACCGTTCCAATATGCCATTGATAATAGAAAATTGTCTGTTGTTTCTGAATCTACAAACCAGTCCTGTGTTAAATCGTCCGGATCATAATTTCCATATACTTTTTGATTCTCGCTTTCCATGTCATTTTTATTGATGCCCCAATATACAACACCTTGATTTTCTTCATAAAATACCAAATAATTTTTATCTTCCGTAAAAGATATTTCTTTTGGTTCAAACAATCTGTTAAATGAATTGTTTATATTTTCATTGTTTCCAAGTGTCAAATAGTATTCACGTAATATTTTAGGTAATTTTATTTTGAGATTATTTTCCATCAATACTATTTCATTTTCAGCAATGCCGTAATTATTATCTTTGGATAAATTATATAACAATTTTATCTTTTGAATATAATCCATATATTTCATGCCTCCAAAAATTTCATAAAACATTATTTAGCCCCAAGTGCGCATAACGGCTCGGCTGTTTACAATGTTTTGTCGGCCCGAATAAGCAAATGCGTAGCATTTGCAGGGCCGACAAAATGTGGCGGTGGTTTGCCGTGGGAATGGAGCGAGGCGGAATGACCTAGGCGAACCGGAGCCCGAGCCGCCTACCGG
>JAISBT010000072.1 GCA_031266055.1 Deltaproteobacteria bacterium | reverse complement strand
CTTTGCTCCGCCGCCTTAAGGCGGCGCGCCGGGCTTGTCCGCCCGGCGTCCAGTACGCGGGTTGGTCTGCATTTTTAAGTGGGACAGCGTACTGGGTAACACTTAAAACTCCGCTTGGTTATGCTGAATTATATTTCCAGTTTGCCCGACCTTGCTTATGCCCTGCGCCGGCCCAGGCGTCTGGTGGTGCTGGGCGCCACCGGTTCCATCGGGCGCAGCGCTTTGGAGGTGGTGGCGGCGCAGGAGGGTTTGTTCCGCATTCTGGCTTTGGCCGGGGGCAAAAATGTGCGCCTTTTGGCTGAACAGGCGGAAAAATGGCGTCCGGCGTTTCTTGCGGTACAGGATGAGCAAGCCGGAAAGGCTCTTGCAGGCCTTTTAAGTTACAAGGCGGAAGTACTCATCGGGCAGGAGGGCTATGTCGCGCTGGCCTCCTTGCCGGAGGCGGATCTGGTGCTTTCCGCCCAGGTAGGGGCGGCCGGCCTCAGAGGAACTTTGGCGGCAATAAGGGCGGGGAAGGTGGTGGCTCTGGCCAATAAAGAATCGCTGGTGCTGGCCGGAGATCTTGTGCGTGAAGAATGCCGGAAAAGCCGGGCTTGCATTTTGCCTGTTGATTCTGAACATAACGCTATTTTTCAGTGTCTTGCCGGAATAGCCGAATCTTCCGGAGACTGGCCCGGCCAAAACGGACAGGCCCTGAAGCGGATTATTCTGACCGCCTCGGGGGGGCCTTTCCGGGGGAAAAGCCGCGAATTTATCGCCCAAGCGACCAGGCAGGCCGCGCTTGCGCACCCCACCTGGAATATGGGGGCCAAAATAACCGTCGATTCAGCAAGCATGATGAACAAAGGGTTTGAAATTATTGAAGCCTGCCACCTGTATGGGCTGTCCGCGGGGCAGGTGGAGGTGCTGGTTCACCCGCAGAGCATAGTCCACTCCCTGGTCGAATATCAGGATAATTCACAACTTGCGCAGCTCGGCCGTCCGGATATGCGTATACCGATTTCTGTTTGCCTGGGCTGGCCCAACAGGATACAAAGCGGGGGAGGGCAGTTGAATTTGCTGCAAGTTCCGCCCTTAAGCTTTGAAGCTCCTGACGAAGAGCTTTTTCCGGCTTTAAATTTGTGCCGGGAGGCTTTTTCCGGAGGGCGGGGGCTTACCATCGCTCTTAACGCGGCCAATGAAGTCGCGGTTAATCTTTTTATGGAAGACAAGCTTTCGTTTACGGGCATCAGCGAACTGGCGGGCAAAGTTCTGGACGCATGGCGCGAAAACGCCGCGCCGCGGACAGTGGAACAGATCCTCGCTTTAGATGCGCAAGCCCGGCGCATGGCTTTGGAAGCCGGCGGGGCGTATGAAAATTGATCGGTAAAGGAGTTATATAATTATATGCAAGGCGCGATAGCGATAGTTCTGGTTTTGGGCGGGTTGATTTTTTTCCACGAGTTGGGGCATTTTCTTGTTGCGCGCAGCCTTGGCATTGGCGTTAAAACGTTTTCCATCGGTTTTGGTCCGGCTGTTTTTTCCTGGAAAGGGAAGAAAACCAAATACCAGGTCAGCGTTATCCCTTTGGGCGGTTATGTCTCCATGGTGGGAGAATCCGATGCCGCGGATATTCCGCCGCCGTTTACGCCGGAGGACAGCTTTGCCGGGCATAAGGCCTGGCATCGCTTGCTGGTTGTGGCAAGCGGGCCGTTTTTCAATCTTGTTCTGGCCTGGTTGATTTTTACCGGCTTGTTCCTCTTCGGCCTTTTTCCCCTGCCCGAAATAGACCGGGTTTTGCCGGATTCTCCCGCGCAGGAAGCCGGGCTTGCCTATGGGGATATTATCAAAAGCATCAACGGCGAAGAAACCCCCACCTGGGACAAAATGAACGCCAGCATCCAGGAGGGGGAGGGTCAACCGCTGTATCTTGAGGTAGAGCGCGGCGGGCGCATTATTAACCTTACGGTCGTTCCGCAGTATTTTGAGGAAAAGAGTGAGGATGGCGCAACGTTTACCGCCTGGCGCATAGGCATTGCCGCCACCGGGCGCGCGCCGCAATTTACCGTGGCGCAGGCCGCGGCGCTGGGGCTTGAGAAAACTTGGCGCATGGCCAAACTTATCGGCCGGTTTGTAGGCCGTTTATTCAACGGGGAAGGAACGGTCAGGGATATAGGCGGCCCGGTGCTGGTGGCGCAGATGGTGAAGCAGCAGGCAGACCGGGGCGTCAGTGAAGTGCTGTTTTTGAGCGCTTTTTTGAGCATCAATTTGGGCTTGCTCAACCTTCTGCCCATTCCGGCTCTGGATGGCGGGCATGTGCTGTTCTGCCTGCTGGAAGCGCTTTTTCGCCGCCCTGTGCCGCCAAAACTTCAGAGCATGTTTGTCTATGCCGGATTCGGTTTGCTTATTACCTTTATGCTCATGGCGACCGTTTTTGATATTTTCAGAATACTGCGATAAGGGCTTATGCGGCGTTTTTTGCCGGAGGATTGGCATGGGTTTTTTTTCATCTTTCAAAAACCTTTTCGGCGGGCGTGATTCCCCCGCCCTTGACGTAAAGCCGGGCGAGGCCGCGGAGCAGGCCCTGGACAATAGAGAGGCCGCCTTGCCGGCCGCCTTGCGGGAGGCGCCGCCAAAGCTTTCCGCCTGGCTGGATATTTTGCTTGCGGGGGTGGAAGGAGTTTCCCCTTTGCTCTGGCAGCGTCTTGCTCTGCTTTTTACCGCTCTGGAAGCTCCGCCGGATGAAGCGGAAAATTTTATCGGCGGGTTCAAGCGCTGGCTGGAGAACATGGGCTACAGTTCTCTGGGCGATTTTCGCTCGGAGTTGCAATACCGTCTGGCTCTTGCGCTGGATTTGGAAGATGAAGAGGATGAGCGCAGCAGGCTCCTGATAAAACTCGGCGAAGGGCTTGCCAAAACCAGGGCGAACTTCGGACAGGGTTTGAACGCTTTGTTCCGCCCAGGACGCGCGCTGGATCAAAGTTTTTGGGATGAACTTGAAGAGACGCTGCTTTTGGGCGATGTCGGGTTTGAGGCGGCCACGGAACTGACCCGCCGCCTCAGGCAAAAACTCGCCCAGTCCGGCGGGGCGGGCAAAAACCCGGGCGGAGCCGGCCTGCGTGAGCTTTTGCGCCGGGAACTGGCGCGGGTTTTTCAGACTCCCAGGCGCATCGGCGTCATTGATCCGCCTGAAATATTGCTCATGGTAGGCGTGAACGGATCCGGGAAAACCACCACCATAGCGAAATTGGCCCATCGCGCCATTGCCCGGGGCAAAAAAACCCTTATCGCCGCTGGCGACACTTTCAGAGCGGCTGCCGTGGAACAGCTTGAAATATGGGCAAAGCGCGTGGGGGCGGATTTTCACGCCAAAGGGCAAAACGCCGACCCTGCCGCTGTGGCTTACGAAGCCACGGAAAAAGCCCTCAAGGAAAGCTATGATTTTCTGCTTATAGATACTGCCGGGCGCTTGCAGACCAAAACCAACCTTATGGAAGAGCTGGAAAAAATACACCGGGTGATAAACAGACTTCATCCCGGCGCTCCGCAACGCTGCATTTTGGTTTTGGACGCCAATACCGGGCAAAATGCCCTTTCACAGGCCGCGCTTTTTAAAGACAGCGGTAAAGTGAATGAAATTATTCTGACCAAACTGGACGGTACGGCCAAGGGAGGGGTGGCGCTTGCCATAGCCATGCGCTATGCGTTACCCATAACCTTTATCGGGTTGGGTGAAAAAATGGACGACCTGCGCCCCTTTGACGGTGAGGCGTTCGCTTCGGCCCTGTTGGGCATGGATTGATGCCGGTTCAAACCCGGTTGAATGCCCTGGCGGCGGGTACCGCCGCCCGTCACGCAGGCGTGGGCGAAACTTGCTTCAGCCGTTGCTGCGCAGCAGCTTACGAATGAAGACAGCAGCGATGTTTTGCCGTAAAGCGCCGGAGGGAGCGTCTCAACATTAAACTGCTCTAAAGAAGGAAATTCTTTTATGTTGCGCAGCATGACCGGCTTTGGGCGGTATTTTCTGGATGACGGCAATTTTTCGCAAACTTGGGAAGTCCGGAGCGTAAATAGCCGTTTTTTGGACTTGAAATGGCGGTTGCCTTCTTTTGCGCGCAGCCTGGAAACGCTTTTGGAGAAAGTCGTGCGGAAACACGCCGCGCGGGGCAGGGTGGAAATAAGCTTAAATTTGCGTTTTATCGGCCCAAATGCCGGCGCCGTTACGTTTAAAGCTGAAGAAGCCGAGGCCATGCTGGGGGCTTTAAAGGAATTTTCCCGGCACCAGCGGGATGATTTTGTGATTAATTACAATGCTCTGCTGGGAATTCCCTCTTTGTGGGAAGAGGGGACGCTGGATCTGGAAGGCGAACTCGGCGAGTCGCTGATCCGGGGGCTGACGCTGGCTCTGGAAGACTGGAATGAAGCGCGGGTCAGCGAGGCGCGGGCTCTGGAAAGAGATATTGCGGCCAGGCTTCTGCTCATGCGGGAATGGACAAGCCTGATCGAGGCGCGCGCGCCGCTGATCAAGGAAGAGCGGTTCAGCGCATTGAATTCAAGGTTGACTGAGCTTTTGGAAAATATGGACTCCCGGCTGGATGAAGGGCGGTTTTTGCAGGAAATCACCATTCTGGCGGATAAATTGGATGTCAGCGAAGAACTTACCCGGTTGAAAGCGCAGTTGGAGCGCCTGCATGAGCTTTTGGCCCAGGGGAATGACGCCGGGCGCAGGCTGGATTTCACCATTCAGGAGTGTTTCAGAGAAATAAACACCTGCGGCAACAAAATTCAGGATGCGCAACTTTCACGGGTTATTGTGGATTTTAAAAATGAGCTGGAAAAATGCCGTGAGCAGGTGCAAAATATCGAATAAGCGTCAGCGCGGCTTAACAAAAAATGGTAAGCCCCAGGCTCTGCCCGGGGACTCACTTTGAAAAATATGAACCCTCAGCGGACAAAAGTGAAGCGGAAGCATGATGTCTGAGACAGCGGTTAAAGATCCCTATAAACTTTTGAATATCGGTTTCGGCAACCTGGTTATCGCCGGGAGAGTGGTGGCTTTATTGAACCCCGCTTCTTCGCCCATGCGCCGGCTGCGCGAGGATGCCAAGCAGAGTAATTTGCTGGTTGACGCCACTCAGGGACGCAAAACCCGGTGCATAGTGGTTATGGACTCCGGCCATGTGATACTTTCGTCAGTGCAGCCGGAAACCATCCGGTTACGGTTTACCCAGGGCGGAGATTAGAGCATTTTAACATTGAAAATGTTGAAATGCTCTGGCGGCGGGCACCGCCGCCCGCT
>JAISBT010000071.1 GCA_031266055.1 Deltaproteobacteria bacterium | reverse complement strand
AAACTTCGCTTCGCTACGTTTGAAGTGTGAAGATCGCAAAGCAAAAAACGTGGTTTTTGCTTTGCTCCGCCGCCTTAAGGCGGCGCGCCGGGCTTGTTCGCCCGGCGTCAGTACGCCGTACATCAAAACTGCATGGATGCAGTTTTGATGTAGAAATGGTGTGACATGGTACTGGAGCCCAAAATATGCGGGTCAGGCGCGGGCGGAAAGCGCCTGATGCGCATTCTGCCTGCCGCCTGAAACCGGCGCGCCGCTTGTCTGGCTCCCCTCA
Organism: Deltaproteobacteria bacterium; assembly: GCA_031266055.1. Classification (GTDB taxonomy): domain Bacteria; phylum Desulfobacterota; class Desulfovibrionia; order Desulfovibrionales; family Desulfovibrionaceae; genus WRHT01. Next base: position 13,026 of record JAISBT010000071.1, on the reverse strand, counting down.
AACTGAACGGCGGTTCCGTAACAGGTAAAATATTTGCTGCCGTCAGGATGAAAGGCTATATTTTCCTGATACCCGATAATCGCCTGCGCCCCCTGTTTTACCGCCCGCGCGGCCATGCCGTAAAAAGCGTCTTCCGAATCAAAGCCTCTGCAAGCCACCAGCCCGAGAACTTTTCCGATTTTTCTGTCGTCATCCAGCTTTTGCGTGGTCACCACCGGAAAACGCCCGGAATTGAAAAGTTCCCTGACCCGATCCAGATTTTCCACCTTTCTGGCCGGTTTTTGCTGCTTACTGCCTGCGCCGAGTAAAAAAAGCATACCCTTTCCTCCTTCTGAAAAAGTCGAAAACGACTTTTTCAGCATCGACTATTGTAGAGCGACTACTTTATATAAAAAGGCATATGCAATCTTCCTGCCAATGGGATTCAACCGGCCGGGCCAGCGCGGGAAAACGCCGCGCGCCCGCTTTTTTGGAGGAGCCGACAAAACTCTGACAATGGCCATTCCAGTACCATGTCACGCTTAAAACTTCGCTTCGTTTGACGGGATACGCGGCAGGAGGCCGCGTCGACCTGGAATACGAACAGGACGCGTCTGCCCTGTCCGCCTTGCCGATGGCCTGGACAATCAAGCGGGATAAAGCTATTTTTACCAAACCGGATTACAACCAAGGTTATGCCGTCATGAACAGCAAGGGCACTGAAAAAATATCCTGCTTCCTCTACCGCGAAGGGCTTCATTTTACGCTGCCGCCGGAAATTGCTTATCTTGCTCCGCGTATGAGCGAATTTGTCCTCCGCGCGCCTGATGGAACGCTTGCGCCCAGCCCGGAAGTTTTTTATGAAACCGCCAACCCGGACGCCGCCTTTTTTTTTCTTTTTCCCTATGACCTCGGTCAATATATTGACTCGAACCATCTGCAACTCTGCGAAAACCTCATCGCCGGACTGCCGTATCTGGAAGGCCGGGAAAAGCGCCATATCGTCTGCGATTACGGCGATAAAACCTTCTGCATAACTCCCCCGGTCTGCCTGTTCAAAGTCAGCCTGCTTAAAACGCAACGGCATCTGGCTGTGCCGCTCTGGTACAGCCTGCCCCGGCATACTCTCAAAGCCGGCGCTTCCTTTGACTGGTCAGCCATACGCTATGCGGTTTCCTTCGTGGGGGCGAACAGCCATATTGTCCGCCGGATCATGCTCGCGTCCATCCGCAAGCAGGCGCCGGAACTGAAGGTTTTTTTCAATCTGCGCGACGAGTTGAAAGTTGCCGGCGGCTACTTTTTCAAGCCCTCGAAAAATCCGGAAGAAGCACAGGCGGAGCAGGCAATCTTTCTGAAAAGCATCGCGGAATCCTTCAGCGTGCTCTGCCCTCCCGGCGTCGGACCGCAGTCCATACGCCTGTACGAGACAATGGCCCTCGGCCGCATTCCGGTAATTTTCGGGGCGCACGCGGCTTATCCGCTGGAAGGGCGCCCCGAGGAAAATATGATTGATTATGACTCCTTCTGTCTGCGCATACCTGAGGAGGAAATTTTGAATACCGGAAGCATCCTGAAAAATTTCTTCGCGCAAACTTCGGAAGAAGAACTGCGCGCAAGGTGCGTTCTGGCCTGCCGGATCTGGAACCGCAGATTCGCCGCAGGCAAGCTGCGCACTTTGCTGAACGAAGCCCAACGCAAATTCGCCCTGTGAGGATCACCTGATGCTTAACTATCATATCCGTCCGGAACCTGGACAAAAACGCCTGCTTTTGCTGGATCAGCGGCTTTTGCCGGGGCAGGAGCAATATTTTATCTGCCGCAATGCGGACGATGTGACGCAGGCTGTTCAAAACATGGTCGTGCGCGGCGCCCCGGCCATAGGAGTGACTGCGGCCTGGGGATGCTGGCTGGAGGCAGCGCACCTGGAAGCTGAAGGACTGGGGGAAAGCCGGTTTTGGGAACAGCTTTTGGACGAGGCCCTGCAAAAAATAGCCCAAGCCCGGCCCACAGCCGTAAATCTGGCCTGGGCCGTGGAGCGCATGCGCAAGGTCTGGCAGAAAAACACGCCCCTGCAACTCCATGCACTGGCGGATATCTGGAGGAATGAAGCCGAAAATATCCACGCTGACGATATAGAGTTGAACATAAAACTCGGCGCCGTGGGGGCGGAACTTTTGACGGACGGCGATACGGTGATGACGCACTGCAACGCCGGCTCCCTGGCCACAGCGGGTTATGGCACGGCCCTGGGAGTTGTCTACGCCGCGGTGGAAAGCGGAAAAAAAATCCGGGTCATTGCCAATGAAACCAGACCGCTGCTGCAAGGCGCCCGCCTGAGCGCCTATGAACTGCAAAAATCCGGCGTGGAGGTCACCGTGGCCTGCGATAATGCCTGCGCCCTGCTTATGCAAAAGGGGCTGGTGCAAAAAGTCGTCACCGGAGCTGACCGCATAGCGGCCGACGGCGACACCGCCAACAAGATTGGTACGCATGGCGTGGCGATTATGGCCAGGCACTTCGGAATACCCTTTTATATTGCCGCGCCATGCTCCACCTTTGACTTCCGCGCCACCGGGGATAAAATCCCTCTGGAAGAACGTCCGGCGGATGAAGTTCTGCGCTTTAACGGAACGCAAATCAGCCCGGCCGGGGTGGATGCCTATAATTTCGCCTTCGACGTAACCCCGGCCGCGCTGATCTCCGCCTTCATAACCGAGCGGGGCATTTTCAAACCGCCCTACGGCCGCAGTTTGAACGAACTGCGGCATCAGACGGAAGATAAGGCCTAAGAACCTTGGAACGGTATAACACTGGAGCATTTTGCGCTTGAAATTATCGCTTGATGGCGAAGCAAGTTCGCCTTGCGATAATTTCGCGGCAAGGATTTGCACGGAAATTCGGAGACCCACGCCCTGCAGGAAAGATGCGTCAGATATCCCGCAGCTCCGTCCTCCGGAGCAACTCATACAGAAAATCCCTCGCCGGGCGCGGCTTTTCTCCGGATTTACGAATCAGATAAGGGGAACCTGAAATTGAGGAAAAAGATCCGACAGAATCAATGAATTGTTCCGCCGTGGAGATGCGGCTGCGCGCGCGATTCAGTTTCAGGCGCAGATGGGCGGCGGCCTGCTTTGCCGAATACTCTTCTCCGTTCCGGATGAAAACGATGTCCGTTTCCCGGCTTACGGCCAGAAGCAAAGCTTCAATGCGGGCTTCTTCTCCGGGGGACATGGCCAAAGCCGCAGGCGCAAAACAAAGCAACGGAAGCGTGAGCAAAATCAGAAGCGGGCAGCTATGCTGCCTGCGCCCCGGATACATGACAGAGGATGAATGCATTTTTTCTCCCGGAGCGGCAGGTGAGGCGTAACATGCGTCCGGCCATCCCGCTCTTGACAAGCCGCTCTCCCATGCTAGTATCTCTTGCGCGTGTTTCAATCCACAGCCGGATCCATCCCTGAAGGAAGGGTTTATCCGGACGGTATGCCCGTCTGCGCCGGGCGTCAAGCGGGAATCTCCCTGAAGGGAGAGGTTTCGAACCATAAAGTAATTGATGAATAATATGCAACACAGAATCAAGCTTTTACCCCCTGAACTGCGCGACCAAATCGCCGCCGGCGAAGTTGTCGAGCGCCCGGCCAGCGTGCTCAAGGAATTGCTCGAAAACAGCCTGGACGCGGGGGCCACGGAAATCATCATAAAAACCGAAGATGGGGGACAGAGTTATCTTTCCGTGCGCGATAACGGTTACGGCATGGATCCGGAGGATCTCGCCCTGGCGGTGAGCAGCCATGCCACCAGCAAAATAGGCTCTTTCAACGATCTGCTGCATGTCTCCAGCTATGGCTTCAGAGGCGAAGCCTTGCCCAGCATCGCGTCAGTGGCCAAAGTGCGCATCAGCAGTCTGGCGCAGGCTGCCGATGGAGGCGATAATTCAGGAGAAGCCGCTTTTATCGAGGTAAACTACGGCAGAACCGTGGAGCGGGGCCAGGCGGTACTCCCTTACGGCAGTCTGGTGGAAGTGCGGGATTTGTTCTCCAATGTGCCCGCCCGCCTTAAATTTCTTAAAAACAACGCCACGGAACTCAAGCGCTGCCAGGATGTGGTCACGCGCGCGGCCCTGGCGCGTGAGGATGTTGCCTTTGTTTTGTATTCCGGCACGCGTGAGCTTTGCCGTTTTATGCCGGGCGAAAGCTTGCGCTCCCGTCTGGCCAAAATCTGGCCGCCGCAGGTCGCTTCCGCTCTGGGAGAAGTGGATCTTTCCAGGCCGGGCATCCGGGTCAGGGGTCTGGCCGGGCATCCGGGAGCAGCCCAGCTCAAAGGCGACCGGATGCTCTTTTATGTGAACAAGCGGGCCATAAACAACCGTCTTTTGCAGCAGGCGGTCAGACAGGCTTACAAGGGCAGGCTGCTGGCCAGGGAATACCCGCAAGTCGTGCTGTTTGTTGACGTCAACCCTGAAGAGGTGGACGTCAATGTGCATCCGGCCAAAAGCGAAGTGCGCTTTCGCGATGAACGCAATGTTTTCGGCGTGGTGCTGCGGGCCGTTGAATACGCGCTTTCCGCCCTGGCCGGTTCCGCCGAATTTTCAGCGGAAGCGGACGCGCTTGCCGGCGGGCCGGCGCCTGAAGCTCACCTGTATTTCGGGCCGGATCTGGAACAGACGCGGGCGGGCGGGCCAAAGCCGGGCCAGACGCAACCGCAAGAACAGCTTCAGGAGCAAGGGAGTTTCAAGGAGACGGAAGACAGATCCCCTGGTTTCTGGGGCGATGCGGATAAAAAATTTATAGCGGGCGCAAGGCTCAACGAAAGTGTTGCTCCGTATTTTGCAAGACCGGCGGAGCCGGCGGCCGGGTTGCCGCCGGAACCGATCCGGGTGATTCAGCCCGGCACGGGAGCCGCGGAGCAGACCTTTGCGGAAAACGGCCCCGGGCTGCCCGGCGGCTTTGTGTACCTGGGGCAGCTTGCGGATACCTACCTTATTGCAATAAAAGGCGACAAGCTGTTTTTGCTGGATCAACACGCCGCGCATGAACGGGTGCTGATGCGAAGGTTTTCCGATGAAGCCAGCGCTGGGCAGACGCAACTGCTGGCTTTGCCGCTGGAATTACAATTGCATCCCGCCGAAGCGGAGACGCTGCAGCAGCTTTGGGGCGACCTGCAGCGCCTGGGGTTTTCCCTGCGCAGTTCCGGCGGCGCTACGCTGCTTGTGCAGGGCATCCCTCCGCTGCTCAACCGGGCGGAGGCCAGGGACTTTTTACGGGATATTCTGGCCGCGCAGGGCAATTCCCTGCAAGATCTGCTGGTTATGATGTCCTGCAAGGGCGCCGTCAAGGCGGGGCAAAAATTCAGCCCGGACGAAGCTCTGCGGCTTTTGCAGGAGTGGCTGGCCGTGCCTGAGCGGGAGTATTGCCCGCACGGCAGACCGGCGGTGTTGATTTTCGGCGTGGAAGAACTGGAAAAAATGTTCAAGCGCCGGAGCTAGCACGCTGTAACACTTAAAAGTTCGTATAGAACAGCGTACTGACGCCGGGCGAACAAGCCCGGCGCGCCGCCTTAAGGCGGCGGAGCGAGCCGGAAACCGCTCAGCCGATCTTGAGCGAAGCGAAAGGCGGCGTCATTCCGCAAATCGGCGAAGCGATTTTCACCCTTCAAACGTAGCGAAGCGAAGTTTTAAGTGTACATGGTAATAGAGCCAATGGAAAAAAAACAATTTATCAGCGAACTTGGCCCGGGCGCACTGGTGGAGGGCGTTTTTCTGCTGGCTTCCGCCCAGATGAACCAGGCCAGGAACGGCCCCTACTGGCGCGTTGAATTCCGCGATACTTCCGGAAAAATGGAAGGTAAAATATGGAGTCCGGCAAGCCAGAAATTTCCTGAATTAAAACCCGGATGCCTGGCCTGCGTGCAGGGCCGCGTGGTGGTGTACCGCGAGCGCAATGAAATTGCGGTGGATGACCTGCGCCTGCTCACGGAAGAAGAACAGGCCGGCCTCAATTTGGCTGATTTTGTCGCTTCCGGCGGCTGCGACGCCGAAGCGATGCTGCAAAAACTGGAAAAGCTCTGCCGCAAGCACTTTGTCCACCCGCCCTGGATCAAGTTTTACCAGGCTCTCTTCGGCGATGGCGAACTTATGCGCAGGCTGCGTCTCGCGCCGGCGGCAAAAGTCATGCACCACGCCTATGCCGGGGGGCTTCTGGAGCACACTCTGGGTGTGTGCGGGCTGTGCCTGGCTTTAAGCTCCCTGTACCCGCACCTGGATAAACAGATGCTGCTGGCCGGGGCGCTTTGCCATGATCTGGGCAAAATCCGGGAACTGAGTTCAGGACTCCTGGCGGAATATACCAGTCCCGGCCGCCTGCTGGGGCATATCAGCCTGGGAGTGGAAAAACTGGAACCGCTTATGCGCAAAAGCGGCCTGGAGGAAGAACTTATCCTCCACCTGAAGCACCTTATTTTAAGCCACCACGGAACCCGCGAATTCGGCTCTCCCGTGCCGCCGGCAACGGCTGAAGCCATGGCTCTGCACTATGCCGACAATATCGACGCCAAACTCAATCAGATACAGAGCGCGCTGGAGGGTATAGCTCCGGGTGAAGACGCCTGGTCAGGCTATGTTCCCGGTCTGGACAGACTCTTGTACCGCGCGCTGCCGTCTCCCGGCAGCGCGGAAGCCGACCCGGCGCCGCCGGACGGGGCAGCCGGCGACGACCCCGAACCGGCCGGACGCAGAGCGCGCCCGGAAAAAAATATGCAGGCAGGCCAATGTTTATTACTTTTGAAGGAATAGAAGGCTCGGGCAAAAGCGCCATGCTTGAGCTTTGCCGCGCCCTCCTCGCCTCCCTGGGCAGGCGGACGCTGCAAACCCGCGAGCCGGGCGGTTCTCCCCTGGGCGTCCGTTTGCGGGAACTGCTGCTTAATGTCGAAAACAGCCGGATTATTCCGGAGGCGGAACTCTTTTTGTATCTGGCCGACCGCGCCCAGCATGTGCGGGAGGTAATCCGTCCGGCTCTGGAAACCGGCCTGGATGTGCTTTCGGATCGTTACGCCGATTCCACCGTTGTCTACCAGGGCTACGGGCGCGGCCTGGATATAGAAAATCTTTTCCAACTGAATGACCTGGCTGTACAGGGGCTGTGGCCCGATTTGACCCTGGTGCTGGATCTGGAAGTTGAAACCGGCCTCCAGCGGGCCATTAAACGTAACCGGGCGCAGGGGCTTACGGAGAAAGAAGGCCGTTTCGAGGCGGAAGCGCTGGATTTTCACGCCAAAATCCGCGCCGGTTACCGCGCCTGGACGGAAAGGCACCCCGGACGGATTAAGCTTGTTGACGCGACAGGCAGCCGGGAGGAAGTATTTGCCAGGATAGAACCCTGGCTGCGCGGTCTGATGGCGGGTTGCCCCTGACTGTGCAACTTGTTCCACGCAGGGAATGCGAAGCATTTCGGAGGCAAGGCGGGACTTGCAGCATTTTTTATCTGGAATCCGAATTATTGCAAAGAGCCGGGCACCCGGCACAACCGTTACCGTTGCTTCCTCTCGGATCTGGCGGGGTTGGCGGCGTAACCGCCGCCCGACTCGTTCGCGACAATACCTCTTCCGCCGCGGTTTGTCAAATTACTGATATCCGCATTGAAAAGTAAACTTTTCCCTGCGGAAATCTGTATTCCATTTCTACATCATAGCTGCATCCATGCAATTTTGATGTATCGGCCGCGGCGGAAGCCCGGGTTCCGCCTTGCCTCCGAAATGCTTTGCACAGCGCTGCTGTCGCCAGCCGCCAGAGCGCCTCAACATTTCAATGTTAAATTGAAACATCCAGGAGCAGTGTATGAATGAAACAAAAGCCACGTCGCCTTTCCCTTCGTACAAGGTGGCGGCTGTACAGACAAATCCGGTATTCGGCGAAAAAACCCTGAATTTGTGCGCATCGTTGCAGCGCGTGGAGGAAGCCGCGGCGCAGGGGGCCGCGCTGATTGTTCTGCCTGAGTTGTGCAATACCGGATACGCGTTTTCCAGCCGGGAAGAAGCCTTTGCCCTGGCGGAAAGCGTGCCCGGCGGAGAGGCTGTCCGGGCCTGGGCCGAAGCGGCGCGGCGCCTCGGGGTGCATATTGCCGCCGGGATTGCCGAAAGGGAAGGCGCGGATTTGTATAACTCCGCAGTGCTGATCGGGCCTGAAGGGTATATCGGGACTTTCCGCAAGCTGCATCTCTGGGACGAGGAAAAACTTTATTTTGAGGCCGGTAACCTGGGTATGCCCGTGTTTCATACGCCCATCGGCAGAATCGGCCTGCTCATCTGTTTTGACGTCTGGTTTCCGGAACTGTACCGCCTGGCGGCCATGCGGGGAGCGGACATTATTTGCGCCTGCGCCAACTGGCTGCCCATGAAGAGCCAGCCGGAAAATTTTTTGACCATGGGCAATATTCTCGCCATGGGCAACGCCCACTGCAACGGCCTGAACATCATCTGCTCGGCCCGCTGCGGGGTGGAAAGAGGGATTTCCTTTGTCGGGAACAGCATTATTGTCGGGCACAGGGGTTGGCCTCTGGCCGGGCCGGCCTCCATAGACCGGGAAGAGATTATTTATGCCCCGATCAATCTCCGGGGAACGCGCCTTTCCCGGCAGTGGAGCCCTTTGAACAATATTTTGCTGGATCGCCGCGCTGATGTCTACGGCCTCACGCCCGGCGCGGCGGAAAACCCGGACGGCAGGCTTCCCGCGCATCGCCGCGCAAAGGAAACCGAAGGAGACAGCGGATGCAAAAGCATGGATTAAGCGCTTCCCAGGCTCTGGAATCAAAAGCGCAATATGGCGATAACCGGATTACAGAGCAAAAAACCGTGGGGTTTTGGAGCAAGTTCAAGGATAACTTGGGCGATCCCATGATAAAAATTCTTTGCGTAGCGCTGATCATCAATGTTGTTTTTGTTTTTTTAGGGCAAACCGAGTGGTATGAATCCGTCGGCATTGCCATGGCCGTGCTTTTGGCCACCTTTGTCTCAACTTTTTCAGAATACAGAAACGAAAACGCTTTTCAGAAATTGCAGGAAGAAGCGTCGCGCATTACCTGCAAAGTGTACCGCGATAATGAAATATCTGAAATTTCGATCAACGATATTGTCTTCGGAGACTGTATACTGCTCCAGCCGGGGGACAAAATTCCCGCGGATGGAGTGATTATTGAAGGCAATATCAGCGTCGATCAGTCCGCCCTCAACGGAGAGACCGCAGAGGCCAAAAAAAGCGCCCTCCCGGAAAACCGCCCGGAGCAGGAAACGTTTATGGATTTTTTGAACGAATATAAAGTATTCCGCGGTTCTGTGGTCTATACGGGCAACGCCGTCATGCGGGCGGATACCATAGGCGACAAGTCCGTATACGGAAAAATCGCCGGAGAATTGCAGGCGGAAGAGGATCGCGATACTCCCTTAAAAATCAAACTGCGCGATCTTGCGCACGGAATCAGCAAATTCGGGTACATAGGCGGCATTCTTATAGCGGTGGCTCTGCTTTTTCAGCGCATCGTCATACACAATTCCTTCGATCCGGTGCAAATCGGCAACTATTGCGCGAACTGGATGACGGTGGCGAACGATGCCACGCAGGCGCTCATGCTTGCCGTGATCATTATCGTTATGGCCGTGCCGGAAGGGCTTCCGCTGATGATTGCCATTGTATCCGCTTTGAACATGGGTAAAATGCTCAAGGATAATGTGCTGGTCAGAAAAATCGCCGGCATTGAAACCGCAGGGAGCCTGAATATACTCTTCAGCGACAAAACCGGAACCATCACCAGAGGGCAGTTGGAGGCCGTGCTTTTCGTCGATGGAAGCGGGCGGGAATACCGCTCGTGTGAAGAAATAGCGGACGGGTTGGGCAGGCTTCTCGCGCTCAGCATCAGGCATAATACGAACGCGGTTTTCAGCGGTGAAAACGGGCGGATGAAAGTCATCGGCGGCAACGCCACGGAACGCGCGATCCTGAATTTTTCCCGCCATAATGCCGGGGCCGCGGCGGTCGCAACGCTTGAAAGCATTCCCTTCAACAGCGAAAACAAATATTCGGCCAGCCGGGTCGAAGGCGAATATAACCTTACCCTGATCAAAGGCGCCCCGGAAAAAATACTGAGCCGCTGCAAATTTTACTATGACGGCCAGGGGGAGCGCAGCGCGCTGCCTGACGGCGGCCTTCTTGCCGCCAGGATAGACGCGCTGGCCGCGCGGGCGATCCGGATTTTGGCTCTGGCGACGAGCGCGGAAAAAATCAGCGATGGCGCGCTTCCCGGCGGCGAATGGACTCTGGTGGGCGTTATCGGCATCCGGGATGAAATCAGGCCGGAATCGGTTTCCGCCATCCGCGAGGTGCAAAACGCCGGCGTGCAGGTAGTCATGATCACGGGCGACAGAAAAGATACCGCCGTGGCCATAGCCAGGGAAGCCGGCCTGTTGAACGACGCCGCCTCCGTCATCCTGGCCTCGGACGAACTCGCCAAGCTGCCGGACGCCGCTTTGAAAAAACTTCTCCCGGATATTCGCGTGATTGCCAGGGCATTGCCCGGCGATAAAAGCCGCCTGGTGCGGGCGGCGCAGGAATTGAACCTGGTAGTGGGCATGACGGGGGACGGCGTGAATGATTCCCCGGCCCTGAAGGCCGCTGACGTGGGTTTTGCCATGGGCAGCGGCACGGAAGTCGCCAAGGAAGCCAGCGACATTATCATCCTGGACGACAATTTCGGTTCCATTGACAAGGCCATCCTTTACGGAAGAACCATCTTCAACAGCATTCGCAAATTTATCATATTCCAGCTGACCATCAACGTCTCCGCGGTGCTTATCTCCTTTGTCTCTCCTCTGCTGGGCATGGCGAACCCTTTGTCCATAACGCAAATCCTGTGGGTGAACCTTGTCATGGATACCTTGGCCGCCCTCGCTTTTGGCGGTGAACCGGCTCTGCAGCGCTTCATGCTGGAAAAGCCCAAAAACCGCAACGAAAATATTGTGAGCAAACGCATGTGGACGTCCATAGGAACGGGCAGCGCGCTTACTTTCGGGATCAGCCTGTTTTTTCTGCTTTCAGGCTGCGCGCAGGCGGTTTTCCGTCCGGATGCGCAGAACAGATACCTATTGACCGGCTACTTCGCTTTTTTCATCTTTGCCGCCGTGTTCAATGCCTTCAACACCCGGACGGAGCAAAAAAATATTTTTGACAACATCTTAAAAAATAAAGGGTTTATATATATAATATGCACAATTGCCGCCATCCAGGTTCTGATGACCTACTGGGGGGGAACCATTCTGCGCTGTTACGGACTTACCTGGCGCGAATGGCTTTTCGTATTGGGGTCAGCCCTGATCATTGTTCCGGCCGATCTCCTGCGCAAAGCGCTGCTTGGCGGCAGGCGCGGGTGATTCGTCGGCCGACTGACCCAGTCGATGGCATCGACCGGGCGTGGCAAAACAACCTGTCAACGATGGGAGAACATTATGCGCAATGAAGCCCCACCCCCGGTACAGGTGGAATTCCCGCTGCAACGGGCTTTCACCTTTGCCGAATCCGGCCCGGTTCTGCTTATTTCCACACGCCACCAGGACAAAAATAACCTGATGACCGTCAGTTGCCATGCCTCCATGGGGTTTGAACCAACCCTGGGCATCTGCCTCGGCCCCTGGAATTTCAGCTACGCCGCCCTGACGGAGACCGGCGAATGCGTTGTGGCCATTCCTCCCGCAAGCTTGCTCACCCGGGTGGTGGATATAGGAAATTGCTCCGGCGACAGTTGCGACAAATTTGCGGAGTTCGGCCTGACCCCGCAGCCGGCTTTGGACGTCCAGGCCCAACTGGTGGCCGAATGTCTGTATAATCTTGAATGCCGCGTGGTCAACCGCTCCCTGGTAAAAGCGTATAATTTTTTCGTCCTGCAGGGCATCAGGGCCTGGCGCGATCCCGCGCCCGCGGATAAGCGTTCCTTTCATGCCGTGGGCGACGGCACTTTTATTATTGATGGGGAAGTCCGCGACCTCCGCCATAAAATGACCAAGTGGCAGGACTGTATTTAGGGAAGCGCTGATTTAATTGGGGCTCCGCCCCAAACCCCGCCGGGGGAAATGATTTCCCCCGAACCCCCTCATTATTGAAATAAATCCACAAAAGGAGGCCCCGTGAAACTTCTTGCCATCAACGGCAGCCCGCGTAAAAAGATGAATACCGGTTCCCTGCTGGAAAAAATCGTCAAAGGCGCCATGTCCAAAGGGGCGGAGGGAGAATTGGCGCATCTGGCCGATCTGACTTTCAAAGGCTGTATCAGCTGTTTCCGCTGTAAGGATCCCCTGGGCAGAAGCTACGGGCGCTGCGCCGTCCGGGACGAACTCACCCCGCTCTTGCGCAAGGCGCATGAGGCGGATGTGCTGGTTCTGGGCTCCCCTTTTTACTTCAGCATGGAGACGGCCTCTATGCGCGCCTGTATGGAGCGTCTCTGCTTTCAGTACCTTCTGTACACAACGAAAAAGCCGCCTCTTTCTCCCCGGAAAAAAGCCGCGGCTCTCGTCTATACCATGAATGTGCGGGAAGAAGACATGGCCGCTTACGGCAAAGACGTGGTCGTTGCCCGCAGCAAGGGGCTTATGGAGCGTTTTTTCGCCCCCTGCGAAGTCTTGCTCTGCTGTGACACCAAACAGGTAAAAGATTACTCCAGGTACGAATTCGATTTTTTCGACGTGCCCGCCAAACTGAAACGCCATGAAGAGGTTTTCCCCAAGGAACTGGAACTGGCCTATGCCCTCGGCGCCCGCCTGGTCAGCTAGATGTAGAGCATTTTACGCTTGAGCTTGTCGCTTAACGGCGAAGCATCGCTGCTGTCTTCATCCGTAAGCTGCTGCGCAGCAACGGCTGAAGCAAGTTCGCCTCGCGACAATCCCGCGGCGCGGTAGCCGTTAGCCGTTCTTTCCGGCTTACGGATAGCGACAGCGGTTCTCCGCTTCGCGCTTTGTGTAACCAATTGCTGTCTTCATCCGTAAGCTGCTGTGCAGCAACGGCTGAAGCAAGGATTT
>JAISBT010000026.1 GCA_031266055.1 Deltaproteobacteria bacterium | reverse complement strand
CCCACTTCATGCGTGGCGGTCATGGTCTTTTCCGCCAGCTTCCTCACCTCGTCGGCCACCACGGCGAAACCGCGCCCGGCTTCTCCGGCGCGGGCCGCTTCAATGGCGGCGTTCAGCGCCAGCAGATTGGTCTGATCCGCGATGTCGGAGATGACGTTCATCACTCCGCCGATGCTTTCCGCCTGGGTTCCCAATTCCCGCATGTTGGTCTGGAGCGCGGCCGCCACCTTGTTCACCTGATTGATCGCCTGCACCACCTTGCCCACCAGGGCAGAGCCGTCATTGGCCTTGTCCTTGGTCAGTTTGGATTGTTCCGATGCCTGCCCGGCGTTACGGGCCACCTCCAGCACGGTGGAATTCATTTCCGACATGGCCGAGGCCGTGCTGTCTATGCGGGAACGTTGCATTTCCGCCCCACGCGTGACCTGTTCCACCTGGGCTGAAAGTTCTTCGGAGGCTGCGGCTACCCGGCTGGAAATGCCTGCCGCCTTGTCGGCCACAGTGCGGATGGTGCGCTGGGTCTGCTTGATTGCGGTCAAATCCGTGATAAACTGGAGTACGGCGGCGAGCTTGCCTTCACCGTTCAGCATGGGAATGGCGGTATAACGGACGTCCAGGTTTTTGCCCTGCGGGTGGGCACGGGTTTCGGCGGTGGAGGACTTCATGGTTTCCACGGCTTTTATCAGGGCATCGGCGGGACTGCCATAGTCTTCGCGTTCCATGAGCTGCTTGCAGGTCTTGCCCTTGCACTCCGTACCGGCGACTTCGCGGCAGGCGGCGTTCACGTAAGAAGCCTTGAGGTCTTTGCCGCCCAGCATCACCACGGAAGAGGGAATGTTTTCCACAAGCAGGAGGAAGTGGTTCAAAATAGCGTTGGTGCCCTCAAGCAGCGTGGCGAAGCCCCCTTTGTACGCGGCCGGGTTGCCCTTGGCGTCCAGTTCTCCGTTCTCGATGCGCTTTCCCAGCGCATGGTATTCGCCGAGAATGGCTTGCAGAACCACGGGAATCTGCCGCATGCTTTCAAGGGTATGGCCGATTTCCCCTTTTTCGTGGCGGGACATCTTGGCATTGAAGTCGCCCCCGGCTACGGAATCGACAAAGGAACTCATGGCGTGCAGCATCCGGACAAGACCGAAAATGATGAACACGGCCAGCAAAATGCCGATGATCAGGCCGGCGGTGGTGACGGCGAGCATTGAAGTCCGGGCGTTGTCGTTCACCTGTCCCGAGTACGCGCCCGCCTGGTTCATCTGTCCGTCAACGCTCTTGCTGGCGGCTTGAATGGCTTTTCCAAGGTCGGAGTACATGATCAGAAGAAGATCATTCTGTTTCACCGCCGCAGTGACAGCCGTGTTCATCTCCTTGACTATATTCACCATATCGGCGTAGTTTTTTTCAAGTATGGCGAAGGCTGCGCGTCCCTGGTCGGAAATCAGCATTCCGCGTAATTTTTCCATGTGTTTGTTCAGGACGTTCAGGTCTTCCATCGCCTGTATCGCATTCTGTGATGTGCGGGAGTAAGTGGCCGTGCTGAAAGCGGCGGTGGCGGCGGAAAAATCATTCATAAACGGGATGAGTTCAAGAGAAGCCCTGTGGTTGCCGACAGCGTCGAAGGCTTCAGCCAGCGCGGTCATGGCCGCGCCGAAATTCCCCACGGCTGGTTGCAGACGGTCTTTATACAAGGCAAAGGTCAGCAAAACATTTTTTTCCAGTTCGGTGGCCGCCCGCATCTGTTCGTTGGCGCTTTTCTCCACATTGGCCAGCACATCCTTGACATCCTGGCGCTCGGCATAGGCTTCGGCTTCCTTGGCGATGTCCAGATTGCTTTTGATAAAGCCGCGGGCGTCTTCCATCAGTTGGGGATTTGCGGTAATGCGGAACAAACGTATGCTGGCCGATGAGGCGAACTGATTGGCGAGCAGATCGGAATAGCGCACGTTGAGTCGGGCCAGACGGCGATATTCCGTCAAGGAACTTGATATATTGGCGAGGCTGATGTAGCCGATGGCGGATACAGTGCTCATCAACAGGATCATGACGACGAATCCTGTGATAATTTTCCATTTTGTGGTCATAGAGAATGCTCCTTTCCAGAATATAGAAATTTTTCCGCTGCGAACCTGTAGGGCAAATCAATGCCTCAAAGATAACATATCGAAATATTTAATTATAAATTTTCAAGCAGAATAGGTCTATATAAATTATTGCAGTATGTTATGTATTTTAGCGTCTTTTTGTCCGACAGCCCCCAGACTGTGATTAACAGGCATACGGCCTTCTGTTCCCCAAATAACAAGATAACAAGCCGTTTCACCTCTCCTATACACAACTTCTTATTTAACTACAATTAATATTGACTAAGGCAATTTAACTTTGAGACGCTCCCTCCGGCGCTTTACGGCGAAACATCGCTGCTGTCTTCATCCGTAGCTTCCTTCGTCGCAACGGCTGAAGCAAGTTTCGTCTACGCCTGCGGGGCGGGCGGCGGTACCCGCCGCCAGAGCATTTCAACATTTTCAATGTTAAAATGCTCTAATATCGGCAATTCCAATTTTGAGTGTCAAGCCTCCAAAAATAAAATTAAAACCGCCCCTGCACGGAGCGGTTTTAATTTGTTCAAGTCCGGAAATATAAAGGCAATCAGAAATGGAAACTGGCGGTTATTGAAGCGTTGAACGCGTTTTCGTCATTCAAGTTCTCGTCGGTGTAGTTATAGTAGTCCTTGTCCGCCTTCAGATAGAGCCAGCCAAGCTCAAGCACCAGATCCAGGTTTTTGTTCACTTCGTAAATGCTGTCAAAATCCACTTCAAAAGCGTAATCTTTTTCATTTAAAGCGATTATCTGGTTGAAGTTGGGGTGGGCGTCGCTGCGTTTTTCGTTGGTGCCGACTATGTAGCCAAAGCGCAGCGTGTGGCTGAGGTCTTCCACAAAGGACATGTCCGCGATCTGCAGCACGATGCCGGCGGTACCGTTGCCGTTAGCGCCGATCAGGGTATCCACGCCGCAGGAATAAGCGCCCATGAAAGCCAGACGCAGGGGGTTGAATCCGCCGTCCACGCCCAGAATCGGCATCTGGCCGAAATCTTTGTCATTGTCTTCGTTGCCCGAGCCGTACCACAGGATTATGCCGGGGGTGCCGAAGTCAAGCTTATAATCCACGCCCAAAGATACAAACCAGCCGTCGCCTTCTTCCTGTCCGCCGTTGTTCACACCTTTGTCGGAGGTCAGCTTGCCGTACATGCCGTCAAAATTGATCGTAAGTTCAGGAGTAACCTGCGCGCTTACGGCAATACCCACATTATACATGACGGAACTGTCGTTTATATTTGAAGTGAAAGTGTCGCTATAGTTCCAACCGGCGCCGCTGTCATCATCGGGAATGGAATTTCCACCGATAAAAGCCACCAGGCCCCAGGGAGAAATGCGGACGCTTTCCAGGTTCACATCGGCAACCACGCCGAACAGATCGGTTTTAGTCTTGGTGTGCAAGTCAGAGGTGGCGCGGTTAAAGGGACGTGCCCAAAAACCGGTCAGAGTAAAGGGGTCGGTGGGCTGCACCGAAGCGACTATGCCGGCCACGTTGGAAGCGAAAGCCGGGTTGCCGGCCACGGCGCTGGGCAGGGCAAGCTCCTGCAAGCCTATTTTCAGGTTGATGGTGCTGTCCGGTATGCTCCAATCCAGGTAGGCGCGGCGGGTCAAACCGCTGGAACTGGTGGTATCCAGGCCCGCTCCCTCGCCGCCCCATTCCAGAGTGCCGAACTGGAACTGGATGACCCCGCGCAGGTTTTCACTGGCAATAAATTCCACCGACAGGCGCGCGCGCTGTTGGGCCACGATGCTGTCTTCAGATTCGGTATCCGTGAAATTGGTATTTTTATTCCATCCCAAAACATAATCCATTTCACCGCCTACCTGCACTTCTATGGCCGAAGCCTGGACGGCGACGCTCATAGTCATGCCCGCGGCAAGCAGCAACGCAGCAAGTTTTTTCATAGTCTTCTTCCTTGATGAAGTTTACAGGGTTAAACAAATGAATTTAATTATCAATATCAATTTAGCGCAACTTTGCATAAACTCAAAAACTTGTCAATACCCTGTGCGGTTTTTTTGAAAAACAAGATTCAGATTTCCGCATGGAAATCTGAACATCAGCCGTCCGGCTGATGTCGCCGCTTCGCGGCGAGAGTCAACCGGAAACCACGTTTTTCGGTTGACGATCCTCCGCAAAATGCTTGGCGGGGCGGGCGACAAAGCCCGTCCCGCCAAAGGGAGAAGACAGGGTTCCCGGCCTATTTCAATTCTTCCATAATGCGGTTCAATTCATGCGCCATGCGCGACAGATCCTGAACGGAGGAAGACGCCTGCACCATGCCTTCCGAAGTTTCCCCGACAATTCGGTTGACCTCTTCAATAGCGGAGTTGATCTCCTCCGATGTGGCCCGTTGCTCTTCCGCCGCCGACGCGATGGAAGCGACAAGCGCGGAATTGGATGCCGCAAGGTTCACGATTTCGGTCAGAGCCAGACCGGAATTGTTGGCCAGCGCGGTGGCTTCCGCAACCGCCGCAACCGCTTCGCCCACTTCCTGCTGGTTCGTTTTGGCGGAGCGCTGAATGGCCGTAATGTTCCCGCCGACTTCCTGCGTGGCGTGCATGGTTTTTTCCGCGAGCTTGCGCACCTCGTCCGCCACAACCGCGAAGCCCCGTCCGGCTTCTCCGGCGCGGGCCGCTTCAATGGCCGCGTTAAGCGCCAGCAGGTTCGTCTGATCGGCAATGTCGGAAATGACGTTCATTACTCCGCCTATGTTTTCAGCCCGGTCGCCGAGCTCCTGCATGTTGGTTTGCAGAGCGTCCGCCATTTTGTTCACCGAATGAATGGCGGCCACCACCCTGTTCACCAGTTCCTCCCCGTCTTTTGCCTTGCCCTTCGTCGTCTCGCTCTGCTCCGAAGCCTGACCGGCGCTTCGCGCCACTTCCAGCGCGGCGGAACTCATTTCCGTCATGGCCGATGCCGTGCTTTCCACACGGGTGCGCTGTACCCCGGCTCCTTTGGCCACCTGCTCCACCTGCGCGGCCAACCCTTCAGAAGCCCTGGTCACGCGCTCCGACACCGCCAAAGCCTGATCGGCCGCATTGCGCAACATGCGCTGAGCGTTTTTTATATCGGTAAGATCGGTGTACAGATCCAGAAAAGACGCCACCTTGCCCTCAGCATCCGGCATAGGAATGACCGAGTATGCCACATCTATGACCTTGCCCCGCGGATGCGCGCGGGTTTCGGCCGAAACGCTGCGCTGTTCTTCCGCCGCCCGCTTCAGGGCGTCCGCCGGAGAGTCCGAGTCCTCGCGGTTCATCAGTTCTTTGCAGGTTTTGCCTTTGTAGTCGGTACCCACAAGTTCGCGGGCCGCCGCGTTGGCGAAGGTGACCCGGACATTCTGATCCATCATGACGACGGGAGAAGGAATGGAATCCACAATCCGGCGGAAACGCCCCAGAACGGCATTGGTTTTCTCAACCAATACGGCGAATTCTCCCGGGAATTTCCCCGCGTCAGCCTCGGAATGCAACGCGCCGTGGATAATTTCTTTTTCCAGAGTCTGGTATTCCTGAATAATCTGCCGGAGCAGGGACGGAATGGCCCGGAGGGCGTCGGCCAGCCGGCCAAGCTCGTCTTTGCGCTTGACGGAAAGCGTTCCGGAAAGATCGCCCGCGGCAATGCGCCCGGCAAATGCGATACTCGCCTTCAGGGTGTTCAACAGCGGGCTGAGCAGGAAAAAGAGCAGAATTGCGCCCACAAGCACCGACACCGCGCTTACTATGAGCGTCGTATTGCGGATGAGGCCAAGAGACGAAAAAACATCGTCGCTTTCGGCCTGGACGATCACAATCAGGCCGGACTCCTTGTTCTTCCAGAAATAGTTGTACACAAGAGCCCCGTTGAGCCCCGTGTATTCCCTTACGCCGGACTCATCCGCACCGGCGATCATTTCCTTGTAATAAGGCGTGGTCGGCAAATCCTTGAACATATAATCCGGGTTCCGGTGCATCACAATCTGTCCGTTTTGCCCCAGCACAAAGGCATATCCTTTTTTACCCACGGAAATTTCCCTGATCGAGACGTCAAAAATCTTGTCGCAGGGGATGGAGCAATACACGATGCCGGAGATCCTGCCGTCCAGTTTTATGGGCGCGGCCGCTATAATGACGCCCTTGCCGGAAACCCTGCTCAACATCGGCTGGGAAATAAACGTCTTTCCCTGTATGGCGGCCTTGAAATAGTCCCGGTCGCCGAAATTCTGCCCGATGCTCTCCGGAGCTGTCGAGGCCAGGATAATGCCCTTGTCGTCAAGCAGGGCGATGCGATCGAAATTCCCGTATGTCTGCTCAATGGTCTTCAACCTCTCGCTGAAGCTTTCTTTTTCCCCCGGAATGTTGCGGGATGTTCTGTAAAAAGCATCCACCTCCTCTTCGATGGAAATGCGGTAGGCCGCTTCAAGAACTGTAGTCGTCAGGACATTGAACGACCTGACCAGAGCATTGGCCTCGCCGCGCATGGTGTCCACAAGGGCTTCTTTGAGCGCCGTTGCGGATCGCTGATAAGACAGATAACCGCTGACGCCCATTATCAGTATGATGAGCGCGATGATCGGCAACTGTATTTTCAAACGAAGGTTCATAAAAACGCTCCTTTTTGCGTGTTTTCAGTCCTCATTCGAATTCCGGATGCAAATTGCGTCCTGCAATTTGCATATCCGGCGGCTGCGGCGGAAGCCTGAAGTTCCACCTTGTTTTCACGGGGCAATATACTGCCGCGAGGCTAAACAGCATATGCCTGCTTTTAGACAATCTCAAGCGAAAAATACGCAACGCAAATATAAAAATGCTTTATACCAGAGCGGGTTATATATCGGCCGGGCTTGTCCGCCCGGCGGCCGGAGTGTTACAGCGCGCTAAAACGACGTCGCAATGGGTATATGGCCGCTTTGCCCGAAACTGTGCGTATTTATACGCAAAACCGGCGGCGCCTGCCGGCGTTTGAACTCGGACAGCCGCAACGCGCGCAACACCTGTTTGACCGTTTGCGCTTCAAAACCGCGCTCCACAAGTTCGGCTTCGTCATTTCCATCCTCCAGATAAGCGCTGAGCAAGGCGTCCAGAACTTTATATTCCGGAAACGCCGCCATGTCTTCCTGTCCGTTGTGCAATTCCGCTGAAGGCGGTTTGCCGGGAATTTCCGGCGGAATAAGTTCAAATCCCCTGGTTTGATTAAGCCACCCGGCCAGTTCGCAAACCTGGGTTTTATACAGGTCGGCAATTACCCCCACTGCTCCGGCGGAATCGCCATACAACGTGCAATGCCCCAGAGCGGCTTCGGATTTATTCCCTGTGTTCAGAAGCAAGCGTTTGAATTTATTTGCACAGGCCATTAAAATTGTGCTGCGTATACGCGCTTGAATATTTTCTCCGGCAGCGCCAAGCGACAGATCCGTAAAGCCCGGCCGCAAGACATCCGCAAAAGTTTCCATGGCCTTGTCAATGGGTATAACCATTGTGTCTATGCCGAGGTTCCCGGCAAACCTGGCCGCATCATCCAGACTGCCCGGCAGGGAATCGGGCGAAGGCATAAGCATGCCCAGAACATTTTCTTTCCCCAGAGCCTCGGCGGCAATGGCCGCAACCAACGCGGAATCCACTCCGCCGGAAAGCCCGAGCACAACCGAGGTAAAACCGCATTTTACGACAAAATCGTGCAGTCCAAGCGCCAGAGCCTGCCATATTTCTTCCATGGCGTCCGCCTCATTTTCCACAAGACGCCCTTCCGCGCTGTCGCCGGACAGACCATTCAAATCCACCACCAGAACATCTTCTTTAAATAGCGGAGACTGGGCGCGCAAAGAACCGCAAGCGTCAAAAACCATACTGCCGCCATGATAAATATGATTATCCATGCCGCCGGCCTGATTGACGGAAACTACCGGAGTCCGGTATTTGGATGAAAACCAGGCGAGCACTTTTTTATGCGCGTCATGGATGCCTATGGAAAAAGGAAGGCCGGTCAGATTAAGCAGGGTGTCCGCGCCGCCGGCCATAAATTCTTCCACCGGATCAAAGCGGAACTGCCTGTGCCCATGCCAAAAACCCCGGTCATTCCAGATATCTTCGCCCACAGCCACGGCAAAACGCCAGCCGTTATACTGCAAAACGCCCAAAGCCGCTCCGGGTTCAAAATAATAGTTGTCTTCACGGTTGGGCAAAACTTTGCGCGCAATGACCATAACCTTTCCGTCACGCAAAAACACCGCGCTGTTGTGCAAAGGTTTGCCCTGCGGTTCCAGGTTTATGACCGGCGCCCCCAAAAGCAGCGGCGGAAGCTTTTTTTCCGACAAAAGAGCGGCAAAGGCCTGCAATTTTATCCGGCACATTTCAATAAAGGATTTCCGGATAAACTGGCGGTTGGCCGGACATCCGCACAAAGCCAGTTCAGAGCTGACGCACAATCCGGCTCCCGCTCCGGCAGCCCGCTCAATGGCCGAATAAAGAATTTCAATATTGCGCGCGACATCATTGCTGATAAAATTGCATTGCAGCAAGCCGACTTTCATCCGAACCTCCAGTACAGTATTGTATTACGAAGGCCTCCACACGATTTTATTCAAATGTAAAACCAAAACCGCATCTCCCCGTTTCCGGAACAAAGTTGATCCGGAAACGGCATTATTCCTGCAAAAGATCCAGCATGGAATACAATTTGCCGGGTTTTTGCCCATAAATCCATTTTGCCGCCCGCATGGCGCCATTCGCAAAATTCTCCCTGGAATGCGCCTGATGGATTACTTCAATACGCTCTCCCGGCCCCATGAAATAAACCGTATGCACTCCCACGACATCGCCCCCCCGTATGGTCTGCATGCCGATTTGCTCGTCCGGCCGCTCGCCGATAATACCTTCGCGGCAGCAACAGGCCACGTCCTTATAATTCCAGTTTTTCGCCTCCGCCAGCGCTTCGCCCAAACGCACGGCCGTGCCGCTGGGAGAATCTTTTTTAAGCTTATGGTGCATTTCCATCACTTCCACGTCATAATCCCCCCCCAGCGCCCTGGCCAGTCCGGGTAAAAATTGCAGCAGCACGTTAACGCCTATGCTCATGTTCGGCGACCAGAATATAGCGGCCTTTTGCGCCAGAGCGCTCAATTCCCTTTTTTGCTCGACGGTCAAGCCGGTAGTGCCGGTAATCATTTTAGCGCCGTTTTGCGCCACAATACGCGCAAACTGCAAAGTGGCCGCCGGAGCCGTAAAATCCAGCACCACCGCTCCGGGAGCCGCCTCCAGCGCCTCTTTTAAGTCGACATGCACAGGCACGGCGGATGTTTTTAAACATTCCACATACTTATCTTCACGCTCCACCAGAGCGGCAAGTTGCAGTTCATTATATTGTTTCAGCACAGTTTGCAGGGTTTTACCCATCCGTCCTTCCGCTCCGGTGATTACAACATTGATGCCCATAATTTTTCTCCCTTCGGCAATGGGTTATACATCAAAAAGCAGGCCTTGAACATTACGCTCTTGTTCCGAAGCGCGCCCGGCAAGCTGCCTGAATTCATTTTCGGCAAGTATCGCAATCCCGAGGTTTCGGGCCTTGCCCAACTTGCTTCCGGCGTTTTCTCCGGCCACCAGAAAGTCCACGGAGCCGGAAATGCTCGCAACCACTTTGGCTCCGGCGCTTTCAGCAAGTTTTTTGGCTTCACTCCGGCTGACGGAAAGAACGCCGGTAAACAAAATATGTTTGCCTTCCAGGGGATTGGGGGGATTGGGCAGCTTTGCGCTTTGCGGGATGTTTTCGTCCTTGCGCGCGTTTTGCGGCCATAAACCAAGAGCGCGCAAATCCTCAAGCAGCGTCCGGTTACCCGGTTCCCTGAAAAATTCTGTTATGGACAGCGCCACCTCCCGGCCGATATCCTCAAGCTCCTGCAAAGAATCCGCATCCGCGGCGGCAAGCTCATCCAGGTTCCGATATTTTTGCGCAAGCGTGCCTGCGGTTTGTTCGCCCACATGCCGTATGCCCAAAGCGCAGAGCAAGCGGCGCAGGCTGGAATTTTGCCTGGCTTCGGCCAAAGCGTTTACAAAATTGTCCGCCTGTTTTTCGCCCATACGCTCAAGACGCATAAGTTCGGTCTTGCCCAGCCGGAATAAATCCGCCGGCGTATGCACCATTCCTTTATCCATGAGCATAATGATCCATTTTTCGCCAATGCCGCGAATATCCAGACCGGCTTTGGAAACAAAATGAATAATGGTCTGCCTGCGCACCGCCGGGCAAAGTTTGTTCAAACAGCGCGCCGCGGCTTCGCCCGGTTCCCGGTGCACAGAGCCGGCACATTCCGGGCAGTTTTCCGGAAAAACAAATATGCGCTCCGTCCCCTTGCGTTCCTCGGCGACGGCGGCGACCACTTCCGGGATAACTTCCCCGGCCCGCTGTACAATCACCATGTCGCCGACACGCAAATCCTTGGCTTTTATTTCGTCCTCATTATGCAAGGTGGCTCTGGAAACTACCACCCCGCCCACATTGACCGGCTCAAGAACGGCCAGGGGCGTCAACACCCCGGTGCGTCCCACCTGTATGGCTATATCCAGCAGTCTGGTTCTGGCCTGCTGCGCCTTGAATTTCAGGGCAATCGCGAAACGCGGCGCGTGCGCGGTAAAGCCCAGAGCTTCCTGGCGTTCAAGACTGTCCAGTTTGGCCACCACGCCGTCAATATCAAAGGCAAGCTTCTCTCTCACCAGGCTCATGCGGGCGTAATACTCGGCTACTTCATAAGGATGCGCGCACAGCGCGGCTTCAGGCGCCACCGCAAAACCGTAATTTTTCAACCCCATGATGATATTTTGCTGGCTTGTCCAGGCGGAAGCGGCCTCCACCCGTCCAATGTTGTAAGCTATAAAGCGCAGAGGACGGGCGGCCGCAATGGAAGAATCAAGCTGGCGCACCGAACCTGCCGCCGCGTTGCGCGGATTGGCGAAAATTTTGGCGTTGTTTTTTTGCTGGGCAAGATTCAATGCCGCGAAATCGGCTCTGGAAATAACCACTTCTCCACGCACTTCAAGCAAAGCCGGGGGGTTATCCGTATGCAGACGCAGGGGCAGATTTTTTACAGTACGCATATTTTCCGTCACTATCTCGCCCTTTTGTCCGTCCCCCCTGGTCAAGGCCGTGCGTAAAATACCCCGTTCGTAAATCAGCTCCATGGCCAGACCGTCCATTTTCGGCTCCACCCAGAAGGATAAATCCGTAATGCGCGCTTCCGGCAAAAGTCTCAAGATTTTCTGTATAAATTCATCCCACTCGAAAATATTAAAGACATTGTCCAGACTATACATGCGCAGCGAATGTTCCTGCGCCGGCAAACTTTTCAGAACAGCGCCGCCTACCTTCCGGGTGGGCGAGTCCGGAGCGAGCAAGGCCGGATATTCATTTTCCAGGGCCGTTAATTCGTGGAACAACGCGTCATATTCGGCATCGGCAATTTCAGGCGCGTCCTGCACATGATACAGCCAGGAATGGTAGGTCAGAGTTTTACGTAAATATTCAACCCGTTGCATAATATACGTTGAAATGTCGCCCATTCAAACCATCTCCTCGCGGCCGGACAGAACCAGTTTTTGACGTAAAAAAACCAGGCGATCCCGGATCGACGCAGCCTGTTCAAACTCAAGAGCTTTGGCGGCCTCGCGCATTTCACGTTCCAAAGTCTGGATGAGCTTTCCCAGTTCTTTGGGCGAAGCCTTCAATTCCGGGTTGGCCAGATAAGCGTCCGGGCCGGAATCCTTGAACTTGTGGCCGCCTTTCCTGTTCACGATCCGGTCGTTTTCATGCACGTAAAACAAATTGTCAAAAGGAGTTTCCAGTTCTTTGACAATGGATACAGGGGTAATGCCGTTATCCAGATTGAATTTAAGCTGTTTGTCGCGCCTGCGGTCGGTTTCCGCCATGGCTTCGCGCATGGAGCCGGTTATGCGGTCGGCGTAAAGAATAACCTTGCCGGAACTGTTGCGGGCGGCCCGTCCGAAAGTTTGAATAAGCGAGCCCCGGGAACGTAAAAAGCCTTCTTTGTCCGCATCCAGAACCGCCACCAGAGATACCTCCGGAATGTCAAGCCCTTCACGCAAAAGATTGATCCCCACCAGAACGTCAAATTCTTTATGCCGCAAAGACCGGATAATAGCCATACGCTCAAGGGTATCTATATCGGAATGCAGATAACGGGAAGCAACGCCCAGACCGTTTAAATATTCGGTAAGGTCTTCGGCCATGCGCTTGGTCAGGGTTGTCACCAGCACCCTCTGGTTTTGCTTGATTCTGGCCCTGCACTCCGCCATCAGGTCATCCATCTGCCCCTTGCTTGCGCGCACCTCCACCACAGGGTCAACCAGACCGGTCGGCCGGATCACCTGTTCTATGACAATACCCTCCGAGCGGTTGATTTCCCACGGCCCGGGCGTAGCGGAAACATATACCACCTGCCCGACGCGTTTGAGAAATTCGTCAAAATTCAAAGGGCGGTTGTCCAAAGCCGAAGGCAGGCGAAACCCGTAGTCAACCAGAGTTTGTTTGCGGGAACGGTCGCCTTTGAACATCGCCCCCACCTGGGGAATGCTGATGTGCGATTCATCGGCGAACAGCAAAAAATCGCCGGGAAAATAGTCCAGCAGACAATAGGGCGGCACGCCGGCAGCCCGGTTATCCAGATGCCGCGAATAGTTTTCGATGCCGGGGCAGTAACCCAGTTCCTCCATCATTTCCAGATCCAGCGAAGTGCGCTGCTCCAGGCGCTGCGCTTCCAACAGTTTGTTTTCCCGTTTAAAAAAAACCAGCTGCCCGCGCAGTTCGTCCCGGATGTCCGAAGCGGCCCGGTCAAGGTTGTCTTTGTCGGAAACGTAGTGGCTGGCCGGATAAATGACGGTTTTAAGCATGGTTCTGAGAATTTGTCCGGTAAGCGCATCCACTTCGCTGATCTTTTCAAGTTCGTCGGCGAAAAATTCCAGGCGTATGGCCACCTCGTTCTGATAAGCGGGAATAATTTCCAGAATATCGCCGCGCACTCTGAACGTGCCGCGGTGAAAATCGTAATCATTGCGGGTATACTGAATTTCCACCAATTTGCGCATGACCTTGTCCATAAGGCAGGGTTGTCCCGCTTCCAGCGGAAGCATCATTTTCTGGTAAAATTCCGGAGAACCCAGACCGTAAATACAGGAAACCGAAGCCACAATAACTACGTCCCGCCTGGTAAACAAGGCATGGGTGGCGGCATGGCGCAATTTTTCTATGTTGTCGTTGATGGCGGAATCTTTTTCTATGTATAAATCCGCCGAAGGCACATAGGCTTCCGGCTGGTAGTAATCATAGTAGCTTACAAAATATTCCACGGCATTCTGGGGAAAAAGCTGGCGAAATTCATTATACAACTGGGCCGCGAGCGTTTTATTATGCGCCAGAATCAGGGCGGGCCTGTCGCAGCGGGCTATAACCTGGGCCATGGTAAAGGTTTTACCCGAACCGGTTACCCCAAGAAGAACCTGATTTTGAACGCCGGATTCTATGTTGGAAGTTATTTGCTCAATGGCTTCGGGTTGATCCCCCGCCGGGGCATATTCTGTGGACAATTGAAAAAGACGCATCGCTCACCCGCGCCGCCAGAACTCAACGGCGTCCTCTTCTTCAACCGCTTTACGGATTATTTTCAAAAAAAATAATCTGTCCAGCATTTGCGCGCCAAAGCGCGACATATGCCGGGTATGCTGCTGGCAGTCGATAAGTTTGAAGTTCAGCTCCGCAAGGCGTTGCGCCAGCCAGACCAAAGCGCATTTGGAAGCGTTCGGACGAAGGTAAAACATGGATTCTCCGAAAAATGCCCTGCCCAAAGCCACCCCATACAGACCGCCAACCAGAACGCCCTCTTCCCACACTTCCACTGAATGGGCTTTTCCGGCATGATGCAGGGAGATATAGGCGTCAACCATTTCCGGTAAAATCCAGGTTCCTTCCTGTCCCGGCCGGAAACTTCGGGAACAGTTCCGTATAACCGCGGCGAAATTGTTATTGACGCTGAATGAAAATTTTCCCGCCCGCATAATTTTTTTCAGGGAAGCCGGGATATGCAGCTTGTCGGGAAAAAGCGCGCATCTGGGATCAGGAGACCACCATAAAATGGGCGTGTCCCGGTTATACCAGGGAAAGATGCCCTGGCTGTAGGCGGCCGTGAGCCTTGCTTCCGTCAGATCTCCTCCGAAAGCCAGCAGCCCGTCGGCGCTCGCGCAACGGAGCGGAGGAAAAGTATTGCCGTCTTCAGTTAACCTGAAGATACCCATTATGATAGTCGGCCCTTAAAAAGCATATAATACATTTATACCATTAAATATACGTGCTAAATTTTATGTGTTTTTTCGACCAAAAATACACCAAAAGGGCCGACTACCCCGGTCGATTGCATCGACCGGGCGCGGCAAAAGGCGAGCCGCAATTTACTTGCGGCGTCCGCGTAGCGGCGCCTGGAGCCAGCGTGCCTTTCTGAAAAAGTCGTTTACCGAGTTTTTCAGCATTGACTATGATACGGTTGCGCAGCGGCGAACCTTGGCGTTTTCGCCGTCGGCGGGTTGCGCCGCCTCCCCTTGCCCGGCGGCGCTCAAGCCGGAACCGGTGAAAAAGTCCGGCGCGTAACGGAATAAAAGCTCTTGTTCCGTATGGCCGGATTTTGCCGCCGCTTCAATGGTTACCGTGCCGCCTTGGACAAGCCTGCCGAAAAGAATTTCGCCGGCCAGGGGATCTTCAATTTTTTCACGTACAATACGCGCCAGGGGTCTTGCGCCAAAATCGCGGTCATAACCCTGCGCAGCAAGATATTCCCTGGCTCCGGCGGTGAGAATTAATTTAACCCGGCGTTCTTTCAGACTTTTCGCAAGTTCGGCGACAAATTTGTCCACAATGCCGCCCATGCTTTCCGGGGAAAGATTGGCAAAGGGAATCATCGCATCCAGACGATTCCGGAACTCCGGCGAAAATAATTTTTCCACCGCTTTACGGGCTTTTTCCGCCGAATTCGGCCTGTCGCCGGCGCCAAGGCCAAATCCGATATCCCGGCCCGCCATCTCAAAGGCTCCGGCGTTGGAAGTCATAATAACCACCACATTACGAAAATCGGCCTTACGCCCGGTATTGTCGGTCAAGGTGGCATAATCCATGATTTGCAGCAAAATATTCATGACGTCCGGATGCGCTTTTTCCATTTCATCCAAGAGCAATACCGCATGCGGCGTTTTGCGCACAGCCTCGGTCAGTAAACCGCCCTGATCAAAACCGACGTAACCGGGAGGAGAGCCGATAAGACGGGCAACCGAATGTTTTTCCATATATTCGGACATATCATACCGCAGGAAGCTTATATCCAGAAGCGCCGCAAGCTGCTTGGCAAGTTCCGTTTTACCCACGCCGGTCGGCCCGTAAAATAAAAAAGCTCCCTGCGGCCGGTTGTCCGGACGGAAACCCGCTCTGGCCCGTAAAACAGATCTGGCCAAAAGTTCCACGGCCTTGTCCTGCCCGAATATTTGCGTTTTAAGTTCGCTTTCCAAACCTTTGAGCTTGTCCCGGTCGGAAGAGGCGACCCGGGCGGAAGGAATACGCGCCATGCGCGCCACAATTTTTTCAATATCCGTGGAGCCGATGACCATATGTTTATGTTCAGTTTTCCGCCGCGCCGGCATATTTTTATCCGGCGCGCCGGAAAGGCCGCCCAAACGAAACAACCCGGCATTCCCCTGCTTCCGGTGGTGCAAACGGTGATAGGCTCCAGCTTCATCTATTACGTCAATGGCTTTATCCGGCAGAAGCCGGTCGGGCAAATGCCTTGCCGACAAGCTGACAGCCGCTTTCAGGGCGGGCAGGGAATAGCGGATGTTATGGTATTTTTCGTATTGCGCGCGCAGGCCCTTTAAAATTTCCACGCATTCTTCCTGGCTGGGTTCAGCGATATCAATTTTTTGAAAGCGCCTGGAAAGTGCGCGATCTTTATCAAATAAATTACGAAATTCGTCATGGGTCGTGGAACCGATAAAACGGATGTTACCGGCGGAAAGCGCGGGCTTAAGCAGATTGGAAGCGTCCATGGAGCCGCCGGAGGTTGAGCCCGCCCCGACAATGGTGTGAATTTCATCAATAAATAAGACGGATTTGGGTATATTGCCAAGCTCTGCAACCACCGCCTTGAGTCTGGCTTCAAAATCCCCCCGGTATTTACTGCCTGCGAGCAGAGCCCCCAAGTCCAGCAAAAAAATGTTTACATCAAGAAATTCCTGCGGAACATGCCCTTTGCTTATGCGCAGGGCCAAACCTTCAACTATGGCGGTTTTACCCACCCCAGGGTCGCCCACCAGCAGGGGATTATTTTTACGCCTGCGCGCCAGAACCTGAATAGCCCGTTCCAATTCGGCTTCGCGGCCGATTAAAGGGTCAATGCGCCCCCTGGAGGCCGCCTCGGTCAGATTGGTGGTAAAACGCCCCAGCGCTTTACCCTGAAAGTCGCCTTCACGCTGTTCCCCTTCATCCGGCTGATTTTCTCCTTCAATTACGCCCTTCAGCATGGAGTGTGCGGTATAATCCAAAACTTCAAGCCGGGTAATGCCTTGCCGGATCAGGAGGTAAGCTGCCGGGCAATCCTCTTCTTCCAGTATGGCGGCAAAAACATCCCCGGTATTCATCGTGTCCCGGCCGGAAGATTCCACATGCTGCAGGGCGGTTTGCATAACCCGCTGCACCGCCACGGTCTGAACCAGAACATGCTCCACGCCCTCGGGCATGGACTCAAGCGCCGTATTCAAAAAAGAGAGCAGCTGTTTTTCGATTTCCCCGGCATTTCCGCCGCATCCTTCAATAATTTCCCTGCCGCTGCCCACCCTGATGGAAGCGAGCAGTATATGTTCAAGAGTCAGATATTCATGGCGTTTGTTGCGTACCAGTTCAACCGCCACGCTGATGATCTTCTCCAAATCTTTATTCAGCATGATTTATTCAATTTCCTTATCCCGACGGGAAGTTGCGTTTTTTCAAAGTTCAGCCGTTGCGGGAAGTTAGAGCATTCCAATATTTTCAATATGTTAAAATGCTAAGGATACACTTAAGGATACACTGATTAATTGGGGCTCCGCCCCAAACCCCGCCGGGGGAAATGATTTCCCCCGAACCCCCTCATTATATCTCATTGAAATAACAATGAGAGTGCAGGAAGAATCATTCCCCTGCCGGGGGAGTCTGCGGAGGGCAAAGCCCCCTCAAGGAAATAAATCAGCGTTTCCCTAAATATACTCCAGCAAACAACGCAAGGGAAACCCTTCCTCTCTGGCTTTGCTGTGTACCTGGACAGCCTTTGTCTCAGCCACTTCAACCGGATACGTACCGCATTCTCCGCGGCCTTTTTCGTGAACAAGCAGCATGATCCTTTCAGCTTCAGCCCCGGTTTTGCGAAATATTTCCATGAGCACGCGCACCACAAATTCCATGGACGTGTAATCGTCGTTCAGTAAAATTACCTTGGCTTGCCTGGGTTCCTTGACTTTATGTTCAACCGTGACCAAAGTTTCGCCTTGCGAACCACCCATATTTTCTCCGGCATCATTAATAATAGCATTTTGCGCTTGAAATTATCGCTTTACGGCGGAGCATCGCCGCTGTCTTCAGCCGTAGCTTCCTCAGAATTATTTTTTCCCGGACGCTTTTCTGCTGAACAAAGCTTCCAGCAATTCGTTCAAACTGCGGATGCCGCCGCTTTCCGCATCTACCTTGGGATAAAAAACCGGGGTATACCCAAGGCGCGCAGCCTGGTCTTTACGTAAAGACTGGGAGGCTACCGGGCGGATCTGGCCGTTCAAATCAACTTCACCCCAAAAAACGCTGCGCTCGGGGAGGGGCACATCATAAAAAGAAGAAAGAATTCCGGCTACCAGAGCCAAATCCAGACCAGGTTCCTGTAAACGCATCCCGCCGCCTATTTTGGCATAAATATCCGACTGGCCAAAATTCAGTTTGAGACGTTTTTCCAACACCGCCAAAATAAGATACAAACGGTTTACGTCGAGACCCAGAGCGGTTCGTCTGGGTATGGTCAGATAACTGCGCGCCGCCAACGCCTGTACTTCCACCGCGAAGGTGCGCTGTCCGTCCACCGCCATAACCACCGCCGTGCCGGAAAGCGTAGGATCGCGCGCCCCCAGAAAATATGTCGAGGGATCTCCAATAAGTTCCATGCCCTGCCCCAGCATTTGGAAAAGCAACAACTCCTGGTTCGGGCCAAAACGGTTTTTCAGCACCCGCAGGATTCTGAAAATCTGCTCCCGGTCGCCCTCCAGGGAAATAACCGTATCGACCATATGTTCAAGCAGCTTGGGGCCGGCCAGTGTTCCATCTTTGGTAACATGCCCGACAATAAGCAGGGTAATGTCGTTTTTTTTGCAGTGTTCCATAAGTTCGCCGGCCACGGCCCTTACCTGGCTTACATTGCCGGGCAGACCCCCGGCGCGGGACGAAGCCAGGGTCTGGACGGAATCGACGATAAGCAGATTTGGAGCGTCAGGGGCGGCAAGATGGGGCAAAATATCGTCTATATGATTGGAAGACATGGCCAGCAAGTTTTCGTGCAACACCTTCAGGCGCTCCGCCCTGGCTTTGATTTGCCCGAGAGATTCTTCGCCGGAAAGATAAACCGCCTTGCGGCCGGAAGCGGCTACCGCTCCGGCAAGTTGCAGCAGCAAGGTAGATTTTCCGATGCCCGGCTCTCCCCCCACAAGAACCGCCGCTCCGGGCACAAGACCGTTTCCCAGTACTCTGTCCAGCGCGTCCAGGCCTGTGCTGAAAGCCGAGGAGACAACATCCCGAACCTCGGACAACCGCGTGAGGCTCTGTAAAGCGGAAGCGGAAAGGTTTTTTTTGCCGTCAGGCAGATTTTTTGCCGCCAGCGTATTCCAGGCGCCGCATTGCGCGCACTGGCCTTTCCACTGTAAAGATTGTCCTCCGCAGGCGGAACATATATATACTTCTCTGGTTTTAGCCATAGATTAAGCTAGTTTCCGGTTCCCCTCGATCCCGCGGCAGGCGGATCCGCCGCGTCCACCACGCTGACTTCCAGTTCCACCGCATCGCTCGGCGGGTAAACAATAACCACCATAAACGGAACGTCCGCGCCTGGCATCACATTGACATTATTGGCCATTATTTCAATACGGTTGCTCAGGGCCCTGTCCAGCTCCCTCTGTCCAAGATCGGAAAGCTGCAAGGGGGTGAGCACCACACCGCAAACCTGTTTACGTGTTTTGATCACTTCGCCCTTGGAATTTAAAAGCCTGGCCTCAACCGTGATATAATCCTTGGGCGTCTCGAAATAGTTGGTGACGCGCCCTTCCAGCACAAGGATCGGGCCAAGTTTTTTGTTTCTTATATAATCGTATTTGATGCCGCTGGTCCGTATATCCATTTTATTCACTTTAGCCAAAGTCTCGGGAGGAATATCCACTGTTTTGACCGGCAGCTCCTCATCGGCATCCTGACCGGAAAAAAACAAGGAATACGCGCCAATACCGGCGCCTGCAATGAACAACAGCGCCAGGCCCAGCAGAACAAACTTTTTTTTGCTTCTTTTAGGGGAGGCGGTATCTTTCTCTTCAAGCTCTTCAAGCCCGGCGCCTGGAGCGGCATGACTTAACACAGCTTCCATTTCCCGCTCAAAACTTGCCTGGCCGACAGGGCCTTGCGCCTGTTCGTTTGACCAGTCGTCCACAGTATTTTGGGCATTTTGCGCATTTTGGGCCTGGGGGGAAATTTGCGGCTTCTCCGGGACGTGAGGCGTTGCCGGAGCGGCGGCATCCTGATCAACGGATTTGATGAACTCGTCAAATTCCGCAAAATCCACCGGCAGACTGGATTGATCCGGCGGAGGCGCGGGCGGGGCCTGCGCTGCCGGAGCTACGGCGGAATCATTCACAAACGCGTCCAAATCAGGGTTGTCGGACTTGAAAACAGGCGCGCCCTGCGAAGGCATCTGCCGGGAAGGCGTCTGCGGCAGCTCCCGGACGGCTTCCTGCTGAGGCGCCGGCATTGGCTGAGGCATGGGAGCATGCGCCGGTTGAGGTTCCGGCGGAGGAAGCTGTTCTCCGGAAAGCTGCCGCGTAGCGGAAGCTTCGGTCTGCACCGCCGCCGGGCGGGTTTGAAAAGCGGTGTCCCGAGCTGTGGCGTATGCGGGAGGACTCGGCTCCGGCGGCCCTTCCGGTAAAGGCGGCCGGGGCGGCTCGGAAACCTCCGGAGCGGGCTGTTCATCCCAGGCGGCGTCCGGTTCCGGAATGTCCGGCAGCAGAAAGATGCATGCGCACACGGCGCAACGCGCCTTCCGGCCAGCTTTGTAAATCTGATCAGGAATGTTGAATTCTGTTCCGCAATTCGGGCAAAGTACATTCATTAAGTCATTCATCCCTTTGAGTTATTCAGCGTCAAGCAGAACATTTTACGCTTGAAATGCTTGCCTGAACAGTGGGCTTTCGCTCGCCTGCAAGCATTTCCGCGACGAAGGAAGCTGCGGATGAAGCAAGTTTCGCCTGCGCCTGCGGGGCGGGCGACGGTGTCCGCCGCCAGAGCATTTCAACATTTTCAATGTTAAACCGCTCTAATGAATAAACTCCAGCAGCCTGATTTCAGGCAGTTCCCGGTATTTTTCCGCATAATCAAGTCCATACCCGACAATGAAGCCATCAGCAAGCTTAAAACCGGACAAATCAACCTTGACGTCGGTTTCTCTGCGTTCCTGCTTGTCGATCAAAGCGCAAAGCCTCATGCTCTTTGCGCCGCGAGCCTGCATCTGGCCAAACAAAAATTGCATGCTGTGTCCGGTATCAACTATATCTTCAACAATAAGCACATGCTTATCCTGCAATGACAACTCAATGTCTTTGGTAAAACTTATGGCTTTGCCGGCTGAAACGGAATTGCCGTAACTTGCAATCCGCACAAAATCAATCTCCGGCAATACGGTGACATGTTTGATTAAATCGGCGAAAAACATGAAAGCGCCTTTCAAAACGCACAAAACCACCAAAGGTTCCCCGGCATAAAACCGGTTTATGTCCGAAGCTATTTCCTGTACGCGCCTGCTGATATCCCCCCGGCTGAACAATACCTTTCCAAATTTTTCTTTCATTTATTCAGCTCCCGCAACATGGCGATTTCGTCACAATCGGGGAATTTGGCGCAATTTATGCAGTCCGCCCATATCTTATTGGGCAGCACCTCTTTTTTGATTACTTTAAAACCTGCCTGGCTGAAAAAATCTTCCTGATAAGTTAAAGTAAAAATTTTATTTAAACCAAAGCTTGCGGCTTCTTCAATGCACGCTTCCACCAGCTTGTCGCCAAGCCCCTGTTTCCGGCAGTCTTTCCGCACAAACAGGGAGCGCACCTCGGCGATATCTTCCCAGATTACGGAAAGAGCGGAACACCCGGCTATCCACCCGTTGGTTCTATCGTCAAAAACGAAAAACTCGCGGACATGATTATATAAATCACTTAAAGGACGCGGCAGCAAAAGGCCTTCCGCTGACGCTTCAAGTAAAAACTGATGGATTGTTTTGACGTCCGTTATAACAGCTTTTCTTAAGGTAAGGTTATTATTCACGCGCGTTTCTCACAAGGTAATCCAACATGGCGGACAAAGCGTCTTCAGGCATGACTCCGTCTATTACCTTGAACAGCTCGCCCTGCCCGGTGAAGACCAGCATTTTGGGTATGGACGCCACCGCATACCGGGCTAAAATATCATCCGCCGCCAAAAAAACCGGAAAATTAATCCTGGATCGCCGCGCGAACCGGTGCAAAGCGGCAAGGCTGTGATCGAGGCTTATGCCAATCATCAGCAGTTCATCATCCGTTATTCCGGCGCGTAAACGCGCAAGCTGCGGAATCTCTTCACGGCACGGCGGGCACCAGGAAGCGAAGAAAGACACGACAACGATCTTGCCCTGTCCCTGGCTCTCGATCAGGTTGTTTAGCATGGGCGCGGTTATAATCTGATAGACATTATCATCGGCCGCGCCTGCCCCGGCGGCGTCCGCGGCGCGCCCGCATCCCGGAAAACATATCAAAACATACGCCAGAACCAGAAGCGCGGCGGATATTCCGTATTTGAGCCTTATAAATATAGTTGACATTACGCTTCACCCGCAAGTAGTTTTTTGGCCACTTTAACCGCTTCCACGGCATCCGCGGCAAAGCCGTGCGCGCCGATTCTACCGGCAAAAGCTTCCGTCACAACCGCCCCGCCAATCATGACTTTTATACTGTGCAAGTTACGTTCCTTAAGCAAATTCAAAGTGTCCTGCATCCGGATCATGGTCGTGGTCATGAGCGCGGACAACCCGATAAGCGCGGCTTTATGCTCCACCGCTGCCTGCACTATTTTTTCCGCGCCGACGTCCTTGCCCAGGTCAATCACTTCAAAACCATGATTACCCAGCATAAGATTAACAATATTTTTGCCGATGTCATGAATATCGCCTTCCACTGTCGCCGTGACGATTTTTTGACGGGCAACCTGCCGGCTGTCCTGCTCCAACAACGGCTTCAAACGCGCAAAAGCCTTTTGCATGGTTTCCGCCGAACGCAAAAGCTGGGGTAAAAAATATTCTTTGCGTTCATACCTGACGCCGACTTCCGTAATGCCCGGAATAAGCCCGGCATTGACGATGCTGAAAGGATCCCGGCCGCTGTCCAAAACTTTTTCCAGCAGAGGCAGAATTTCATCCCGTATACCCTGAACTACGGCATTTTTCAAATCGTCTTCGCCGGACAGAGCGCCGGATTCCGGCGGGTTGAGCGAAGAGCGCGGCACTGGTGCGGTTTGCGGATTTGCCCCTCCGGCAGCGCCGGAAGATCCGGACGCGGCGCTCCAGCCGGAATATCCGGAAATAAACGCCGCGGCGTCTTTATCCTGCCCGAGCAGCAGGCGCGATGCCGCGTGAGCCTCCGCAATCCGCTGATTGCCCGGGTTGGCGATGACGGCGCTCAGTCCGGCCCCGGCAGCCATATTTAAAAAAGCGGAGTTAACAAGCTCCCTGGCCGGAAGCCCGAAAGAAATATTGGAAAGACCGGCAACCGTGGGCATTTTAAGCACCTCGGCGCAATAACGGATAAATTTCAGGCACTCCGCCGCCGCGGTGGCGTTTGAAGAAACAGACAGCACCAGCGCATCCACCAGAGCTAAAGTTCTGGGTATATGCAAGGCATCCATTTGTTCAAGCAACCCTTTAAGTACGCTTATACGCTCTTCCGCCGACACCGGTAAGGTTTTACCTTGTAAAGGCAATAAAATAAACGGCGCGCCGAAATCACGGCAAAGCGGGCCCAAAACCTCCATCCGGCCGGGTTCTCCGCTGATCGAATTGACCAGAGGAGAGGCGGCGCAAAATTCAAGCGCCGCTTTAATAGCTTCTATATTGGATGAATCAAGGGAGAGCGGCAGCAAATACCGGCCGGATAATTCTTTTACCAGAGCGGCCAGAGTGCCGACCTCGTCCACCATGGGCGCGCCGACGTTCACATCCAGCACCGACGCCCCGGCCTCAATCTGCTCCCTGGCAAAACGCAGGGCTAAACCGGTTTTTCCCTCCACCAATTCCCGGGAAAGCAATTTTTTGCCTGTGGGGTTGATCCTTTCGCCAATGATCGCGAAGTCGTAACCCTGCCCCAGGTTGACCAGCTTGAACCGTGAAGTCAGGGAAATATATCCCGCGCGGCTTTTATAGCGCATTTTTACAGGATAATGCTCAGTCTTCCGGCGCAAGGCCGCAATGTGTTCCGGAGTTGTGCCGCAGCAACCGCCGATGAAATGCGCGCCATATTCCGCGAACGGGATGCACAGTTCGGCAAAAGGCGCGGCCTCCAGGGGAAAAACGGTCGCCCCGTCCACAAGCTCGGGCAGACCGGCATTGGGCTGTATCAGCACCGGAACCGGGGAAGCCTCCAGCAGACGCAGGGCGATAGCGCGCATCTGTTCCGGGCCCAGGCTGCAATTGGTGCCGATAATGTCCACACCCAGGTTGGCAAGGGTAGCCGCGCAAATTTCCGGGCTGGAACCGGTCAGGGTGACGCCTTCTTCAAAGGTCATGGTCACGGCAACGGGCAAAGCGCTGACGTTCCGCGCGGCAATAACCGCGGCGCGCGTTTCGGCAAGATCAATCTGCGTTTCGATCAGTATAAGGTCGGCTCCGCCCTGGGCCAGACCGCGGATCTGCGCTTCAAACGCCTGCAGCATGGCGCTGAAAGACACTTCACCCAGCGGCGCCAAAAAAAGTCCGCAGGGGCCGACACTCCCGGCCACATAGACTTTCCGGTTTTTTACGCGCCCGGCCTCATCCGCCGCCTGTCTGGCCAGAGCGGCCATCCGCCGGTTAAAGGACACGGCTTCCAGTTCCTCCGGCAGCTTAAAGGCGTTACCGCCAAAAGTGCCGGTGCTGATTACATCCGCCCCAGCCAAAACATAGTCTTTATGTATGCCCAGCAAAACCTCCGGCCGCTCCAGGCAAAAAAGCTCCGGGCTGACGCCGGCGGGAAGCCCCCGGCGTTGAAGCATGGTGCCCAGACCGCCGTCAAAAAACAGCCTGGATCGGTTGCCTGTATTATCCCGCAGGGCTTGCAGCAGTTGCCGGAAAGAAGGTGGGCTCGCGCGCATATTTAAATCCTTTGAATGATAACTTATTATCTTACTTAAATTCTCCTGAAAAAACAAATAGAAATTATGCCGTTTTCCGGGACAATTGACGGCAGGGTTTTTCAATGCCGGCTCTTGGTAATTAATTTGCAATATGTTATGATCACAACATGAAAATGAAACCCCTCAAGCATACGTCCAAAACGGCGGGTAAAGCTCCCGGGCATACGGCGGAAAGAAAATCCGTTTTTTCAAGCCCCCCGGAGCCGGACGCGGACATGAATTACGAAGAAAATTCCGGCGGCGGTTCCGCTGAATACGAATTTTTGGATAATCTTGATGATGAAGAACTGCTTGACGATTTGCCGGAGATCATCCCGGATGGGCTGGCGCCCGATCTGGATGCGGTTTCGGACATGCCGGACATGTTTGACCGTTTGCCGGGAGAGCGCGCGGCCGACTTGAGCCTGAAAGCCCTTCCCTCCGGAAAAGACGTCTTTACTCTGCTGCCCAGACTGCCGGACAGCGCCGCCGCACGCGACAGCCTGCATTACTATATGCGCGAAATAAGCCATTTTGCCATGCTCACCCCCGAAGAAGAACTGACTCTGGCCCGTAAAGTCCGCGATACCGGCGACCCGGACGCGGCGTTCGCCCTTATTTCTTCGCATTTACGTCTGGTTGTCCGCATCGCCATGGATTTTCAGCGCCGCTGGATGCAAAGCGTGCTGGATCTCATTCAGGAGGGCAATGTGGGCCTGGTGCGCGCCGTGAGCAAATTCGACCCGGAAAAAGGCATCAAATTTTCATACTATGCGGCCTTCTGGATTAAAGCCTATATTTTGAAATTCATCATGGACAACTGGCGCATGGTCAAAATCGGCACTACGCAGGCCCAACGCAAACTTTTTTATAATCTGAACAAAGAAAGGCAGCGCCTCATATCCCAGGGGTTTGACCCGGATACGGCCACCCTGTCCAAGAATCTGGACGTTACCGAAGAACAGATTATAGAAATGGAACAACGTATGGACGCCACCGACATGTCGCTCAATCTGCCCATGAATTCCGACGAACCGTCCGGAGCCACGCATATGGATTATTTGCCGGCTTTGGGCCCGGGCATTGAAGACATGCTTGCGCACAACGAAATTGCCGGTATGGTGCAGGACAGGCTGCAAGCCATTCTCCCCTCGCTTTCTTCCAAGGAAGAGTATATTCTCACGCACAGATTACTCACGGACGACCCCGTAACCTTAAGAGAAATCGGCGAAAAATTTCATATCACCCGGGAACGGGTGCGTCAGATTGAAGCAAGACTTCTGCAAAAAATACGCGAACACCTGTTCAGCAATATCAAAGATTTTTCTCATGAATGGGTCAACCCGCAATAACAGGCCGGCATATGACTAAGTT
Source organism: Deltaproteobacteria bacterium (assembly GCA_031266055.1). Lineage (GTDB taxonomy): Bacteria > Desulfobacterota > Desulfovibrionia > Desulfovibrionales > Desulfovibrionaceae > WRHT01. The sequence goes on along the minus strand of JAISBT010000026.1, from coordinate 11,820 downwards.
GCAACATATTTTTAAAAGTTCGGGCATATTCCTTTTAACAACGGCATTGCTTGTCCTGAGCGCTTGTTCCGGCTCCATGACCGGGGAGCGGCAAAACCCGCGCTCTGCGGAAAGCGCGGAAGCGGATGCCGCGTATGCCCGGACTGCCGGCCAGGCGGAACAGAATCCGGGCTGGCTGGGCGAAGACGGAGAAACCATCTACCTTTACCTTGTGCTGAATGACGCCCTGATTCACGGCGATACGCCGGCAGCCACACGCGCCATTCAAGAACTGTTATCCCTTGCGCCCACAGCGGAACTTTTTCGTGAGGCGGTGAGCATTTACGACTTCAGCCGCGATCAAAACCTGGCTCTGGCCACGGCTGAAACCGGAACCAGGCTTTATCCCCGGGATTTAACGCTCAATATGATGCTTTCAGAACTGCTGGCCAAAGAAGGCCGGGTGGATGAAGCCATCAACAAGCTCAAAGCTTTCAGCGCCGGATACGGCAAAAACCAGCCGGGACTTTCAGCAAAGCAAAAACAGCAGGATTTGAATGAGTTGCGTATGCTGCTGATCCGGCTGCTGATGGAAGATCAGCGTTATAGCAAGGCTCAGGCGGTCATTGCGTCCTTTCCGCCGCATGAACGGACTTCCACGCTTTTATTCTACGAAGCCCAGATATATAAATCCACCGGGCAGCAGGACGTTGCGCTGCAGAAACTTGCCGCCCTGGTCAAGCTGCACCCCAACTTCACCGAAGGATGGATGGCTCTGGCCGCGGAAGCCGAGCTGGCAAAAAATTATCCGCTGGCCGCCGACTATTATAAAAATGCCCTGAAAACAAACGATCTGCCGCAAATATATCTGCTCATGCTGAACGCCCAGATCTTGGCGGGGCAATACACAGCGACCGTGCGGCAAGTTATGGCTTCCGACTATGCGCCGGATGTAAAAGTGCAGGCCTCTCAAGTCTTTATGGAACACAATCGTCTGGAAGAGGCTGAAACAATATTGCTTTCCCTGGAGAATATTCCCTATATCGCCGACGACGTTAATTATTGGCTGGCCCTGCTGGATCATGACAATGAAAAAAATTACGCCGGAGCGCTGGAGCGTATAGAAAAAATTTCGCCGGACGCGCAAAACCGGGACAGGGTATTGCGCCTGAAAACAGCTCTGCTCGTTAAAGCAAAAAATCTGGAAAAAGCGATTGAAACCGGGGAAATTTTAGTAGAAGAATTTCCCAATGTTAAAAACAACTGGCTGCTGCTTTCCGAACTGTACAGCAATTTCAAAAATTATGCGGAAGCGGCGGATATTGCCAAAAAAGCCCTGGAAGAGTGGCCGGATGATTACCAACTGCTGTACGCCTTGGGCGCAAACTTGGGTTTTTTGAAAAAAACCGAAGAATCTTTACGCATTATGGAACAAATACTGGCCAAAAACCCCAATGACGCCCTGGTGTTGAATTTTGCGGGATACATGCTGGCGGACAACAACATGGAGCTTGAGCGCGCCCGGAACATGCTGCGCAAAGCCATGGAACTGGAACCAAAAAGTTATCACATCGTGGATTCCATGGCCTGGGTGCAATACCGCCTGCACGATTATAAAAAAGCCTGGGACAATATACGCCGGTGCATACAAATGGGCGGCAACGACCCGGTTATCTGGGAGCACTACGGCGACATAGCTTCAGCTCTCGGCAAAAGGGATGACGCCCTGGAAGCCTACGGCAAAGCCCTGAAACTTGAGCATGAAGATGCGCAGGAAGTGCTGAAAAAAATACGTATGCTCAAGGATAATTGAATGAACATTGAATCGCCCCGCGGAAAGATGCCGCTTCTCGCCGCTGCTCTGCTGCTGTTTCTCTCCGCCTGCCAGCCGAAGGTTCCTCAATATGCCGACCTCAATTTGAGCCAGGGCGAACTGAACTGGTCGCGCTTCACGATTTTGTCCAGGCGGAACGCGGAGTTGTTCGCCCCGTTTAACGCGGCATTAACCGTCCGTTACCAGACTCCGGATAAAAGCTACCGCTTTGACGCCTATTTCTGGAGCAATTTTGCTCCCGCCACGCCCTACCCTGTGCGCCTGGATATTTTAGGCGCTTTCGGGGCGGCCAAAGCCAAAATTTTTGAAGATCAACACACTTTTTTACTGTATGACCCGGAAAGCAACAGCGCCTATGCCGCTTCCAACTCGCCGCACGCCATGCTGAAAGCCGGCATACCGCTGCCCATGCGCCTGGGAGAATTGGCCGCGCTGTTTAACGGCCATTACCAAAATTTTTTTCTGCCCGGACAAAACGAGGCCAGGCCGGAACTTACAAGCGTCAATGACAGGCTGGAAAGCGCATATTACATAGCTTCCGGGCCGTTAAAGGGAGAACTGCTCATCAACTCCCAAGGCCAGCCCGTCAGTTGGATCGCACAGCGGAAACAGGATCAAAGAAATATCGGCTGGCGTTTTGAATTTGACTACCTGTCCGGAGTGGACGCCTGGACTCTGCCTGGCCCGCGCCGCATCCGCGTGGCGCATCCGGATGGCTATTCCGTGGCCATACAGATCCGAAGCCTGCAACGGCTGGAAAAACCCTTCACTCCGGAACAGCTTGATTTGATTCTGCCGTCCACAGCCACCATAAAAACCGCTTATCCGGATTCCGGAGCATTTTGACATTAGAGCAGTTTAATTTTGTGACGCCACCTCCGGCGCTTAACGGCGAAACATCACTGCTGTCTTCATCCGTAAGCTGCTACGCAGCAACGGCTAAAGCAAGTTTCGCCTACGCCTGCGGGGCGGGCGGCGGTACCCGCCGCCAGAGCATTTTAACATTTTCAATGTTAAAATGCTCTAAAACTTACAGGAGAACATGTGCCGGATAAACATACACACAACGGTTTCAGCGGAAATATCCATATCGGTTCCGATCACGCCGGGTTCAACCTGAAAGCTGATTTGCTGGAATATCTGCGCAGCCTGGACGTTGATTCCGGTATAGAAGATTGCGGAACGTACGACCCCGGACGCTTTGACTACCCCAGGGCGGCCCGCGCCGTGTGCCGGGCGGTTCTGGCGGATTCCGGCATGGGTATTTTAATTTGCGGCTCCGGCATCGGCGTTTCCATGTCCGCGAACCGTATGCCCGGCATACGGGCGGCTCTCTGTACGCATGAGTTTCACGCCCGCATGAGCCGCGCTCATAACAACGCCAACGTCATCTGCTTCGGCGAACGCGTCACCGCGGCGCCGCTGGCCCGGGAACTGCTCAAAATATTTATGGAAACTCCCTTTTCCGGGGGGCGTCACGCCAAACGGGTTGAACTAATTGAATTATTTACTGATATCCGCATTGAAAAGTAAACTTTTCTCTGCGGAGGATCGTCAGCCGAAAAACGCGGTTTTCGGCTGACTCTCGCCGCTTCGCGGCGGCATCAGCCTGACGGCTGATGTTCAGATTTCCATGCGGAAATCTGTAATTAAATATGAATGTTAACCTGGAGCATACATGCAAATATATAATACTTTAAACCGTAAAAAAGAAAAATTCATCCCTGTTCAGCCGGGAAAAGTCAATTTGTACGTCTGCGGGGTCACGGTTTACGATTATTGCCACCTTGGCCACGCCCGCGCCGCCGTTGTATTTGATGTACTGGTGCGTTATATGCGCAGCCTTGGTTTACAGGTCACTTTTGTGCGCAATTTTACCGATGTGGACGATAAAATCATCAATCGGGCCAATACGGAAGGCGTTTCCTGCCGGGAGCTTTCCGAAAAATATATTCAGGCTTTCTACGCGGATATGGATCAACTTGAGGTTCTGCGGGCTGATGTTGAACCGAAAGCCACTGAACATATCCCGGAAATGCTCGCGCTGATCCAAACGCTCATCCAGGCGGGAAAGGCTTATGCCACCCCCTCCGGCGATGTTTACTTCCGGGTGGCCGCTTTCAAGGATTATGGCAAACTTTCCCACCGATCTTTGGAAGAAATGCAGGCCGGCGCAAGAGTGACGCCCGGCGAAGAAAAAGAAAATCCTCTGGATTTTGCTCTCTGGAAGGCAGTCAAACCGGGGGAACCCTTTTGGGAAAGCCCTTGGGGCCAGGGGCGTCCGGGCTGGCACATCGAATGTTCCGCCATGAGTAAAAAATACTGTCCTCTGCCTCTGGATATACATGGCGGCGGCCAGGATTTGATTTTTCCGCATCACGAAAATGAAATCGCCCAGACCGAAGCCGCCCTGCCACCGCCGGGCTGCGGCTGCGCTCATGAACAGGGCAGGTTTTGCAACTATTGGGTACACAACGGCTTTGTAACGCTGAACAGCGAAAAAATGTCCAAATCCAAAGGTAATTTTAAAACCATCCGCGACCTGCTGCAAGAACACCTGCCGGAAGCCCTGCGCTTTTTTTTGCTTACCCGACACTACAGAAGCCCTGTCGATTTCAGTTTTGCAGTCATGGAAGACGCGGAGAAAAACCTTCAGCGCATCTACCAGGGCCTTGAAGCCGTGCAAACCATGTTGAATAAGAACAAATGGAGCCAGGCCGGCCCGGACGCCGGACTTACGGCTGAACTGCAAAAAATCGCCGCGGACTTTGACGCGAGCATGGCCGATGATCTGAACACCGCCGCGGCACTGGGGCACGCCAACAATATGCTGCGCCTGTCCAAACGCATACTTGAAGACAAAGCCCTGATAAAAACCTCCACCGGCCGGGATCTCCTGGCGGAAATAAACCTTGCCTTTAAAAAATGGGGTTCCGTGCTCGGCCTTTTTACGCACGCTCCGGCATCCTTCCTGGAGGATTTCAAGCAACTGAAAGCGCGCCGCAAAAACATAGACCTGGAACAAGTAGCCGGTTTTATTGCCCAAAGACAGCAGGCCAGGCAAAATAAAGATTTTGAACAGGCCGACGCCATACGCGCTAAACTTAACGCTCTGGGGGTGGAGTTGCGCGACACCCCTGAAGGCATGGTATGGGATTTGTTTTAAAAAATAAAACCAGGCTTCCGCAACCGCCGCATGCCGCGCCGACGCTTGCATGCACCCGTCTGCGCGCCCTCTTCAGGCCGCTGCGCGCGGCCCTCTTTCTGCTCACCGTGTTGCTGCTGAGCCTGCCGTTTATTACAGCGTCCCGGGCAAACGCGGTCTGGAGCAGTTCTTTCAGCACCGCGGATGAAGAAGAACTTGGAAAAAAATTTGACGTGCTTGTACGTTCCCGTCTTCCTCTGGTTCAGGATCCGGAAATCATCAATTATTTCATTTCCATGGTACAGCGGTTAAGCACAAGTATTCCTCCTCAACCTTTTGAATTCAAAGTTAATATCATTCAGCACAATGCCGTGAACGCCTTTGCGGTGCCGGGCGGATATGTTTTTATCAATACCGGCCTGATTACCGCCATGAACACGCCGGCGGAAATCGCCGGCGTACTGGCGCATGAAATGGCCCATGTCACCCAGCGCCACATCGCCAAGCGCATTGAAGCGGCCAAAACCATCAACGTGCTTTCTGTTCTGGGCATGCTGGCCGGAGCTTTGCTTGGCGGAGACGTTGGCCAGGCGGCTATTTTCGGCAGCGCCGCCGCCGGGCAGGCCGCGCTTTTAAATTACAGCCGGGCCGATGAATCTGAAGCCGATCAGGTGGGATTCAATTATTTGCTGGCGGCAAAATACCCTCCGCACGCCCTGGTTGACGCTTTCGTCATTTTGCAAAGGCCGCAATGGATTACCGGTTCCAATTTCCCGTCATATCTGTCCACGCACCCGGATATTGCAAGCCGTATCCGGGATATCGACGCGCGCATAAAAAATTTGCGCGCAATCCCCTCCGACGCGCAAAGCCAGCGGGAGCTTCTGGAATTTGCACGCATTCAGACGCTGGTGCGCGGGCGCTACGCGACGCCGGAGGTAGCCCAGCAATTCTTCAACAGCAAAGCGCAAACCGAAAACGAGGCCAGCGGGAAAAGTTTTGCCTATCTGGGGCAGGCTTTGGTGTTTGAGCGTAAAAATCAGATAAAAGACGCCGCCGCGGCTTACCGTAACGCTGTAGCCGTTAACCCGCATGATCCTGTTATCCTGCGGGAAGCCGGACGCTTCCACTATCTCAAGGGAAACAGCGACGAAGCTGTCGTTTTGCTGGCCGAAGCCATACGCCTGAACAGAAATGACTATCCGGCCCTGTTCTATTATGCGAGAATGCTTGATGACAGCGGGCAATCCGTGCAAGCCGCCGATTATTATAAAAACATCCTGCAATATGTGCCGGAAGACGCTGAAGTGCACCAGTACTATGCCCAGGCTCTGGGCAAAAACAACCGGCTGTTCCTGGCAAACCTGCATTTGGCCTATAGCGCCATGTATATGAACAATGCTCCGAGAACCACCCAGTTTTACGAACGGGCCAAAAAACTGGCCGTAACCCCGGAAGACAAAAACTTCCTGGAACTTTTTGACAAAAAATTTAAGGAACGCAGCGCTTATTGGAGCTGAGCCGTGTTTTGAACCATATATCGCTGCGCCGGACGTGAAGTCCGGCTTGCTCCGCCGCCATTTGGCGGCGCGGCGGCTTATGCCGCCGGCGCGAGGCGGGATTCATTCCCGCCGAAGCAAGACATGAAGCGAAGCGATTATAAAAAGGAAATCCATATGGAACTGAAAGGAACCACCATTCTGGCCGTGCGCAAAGGCGCCACGGTGGCCATGGCCGGGGACGGCCAGGTTACTTTGGGCCAGAGCATAATTATGAAACACAAGGCGCGTAAAGTGCGCAGGCTGTATAAGGAAAAAATTCTGGCCGGATTCGCCGGGTCAACCGCTGACGCTTTTACTTTATTTGAACGTTTTGAAAAAAAACTTGAAGAACATCAGGGCAACCTGCTGCGGGCGGCAGTTGAAATGGCCAAAGACTGGCGCACAGACAAATATTTACGCAGACTGGAAGCCATGCTGCTGGTGGCCGACGCGCATATTACCCTGGTGCTTTCCGGCACAGGCGACGTAATTGAACCGGACGACGGCGTAACCGCCATCGGCAGCGGCGGCCCCTATGCCCTTGCGGCAGCCAGGGCTTTACTGAAACACAGTTCGTTAAACGCGGAGGAAATTACCAGGGAAGCCATGGGTATAGCCGGAGAGATTTGTGTTTTCACCAACTCCAACCTTACGGTTGAAGTTCTGGAATAACCATGCCGCGACAAAATCCGGAAGAGGAAGCCGTACTGTATTCCGGCTGCAAGATAAATTTGTATTTGAGGATTACCGGACGCTTGGCCAATGGTTACCATAGCCTGCAATCCTTTATGCTGCCTCTGAAAAACCCTTTTGACACTTTAAGGATAAGCCCGGGGAAGCAGCCCGGGCTGACGCTGATCTGCGCGGAAAAATACCTTGATGTACGGAATAATACCCTGCAAAAAGCTTATGCTTTATTCCGTCCGGAAGCAGCCGCCTGTCCGGATTTGAAAGTTGTTCTTGAAAAAAACGTGCCTGCCGGGGCCGGTCTTGGCGGAGGCAGCGCTGATGCTGCCGCGCTGCTGCTTTTTTTGGAGCAAGATCTGGAAAAAACCGCCGGCTCCGGCCTTGGACGGGAAAAATTGCTTGAAATCGCCGCGAAGGTCGGAATGGACGTGCCTTTTTTTATTTTGAACCAACCGGCCTGGGTTTACGGGATGGGGGAAAAACTGCTGCCGTGCGCTCTGGCCTGTGACAAAATTTATCTGGTTCTGGTTTGCCCCGATATTCATGTATCCACAGCCTGGGCCTATGCGGAATGGGATAAAATGCAGTTGACAAGGCAACAGGCACAGGATACTAACTTGCCCTTCACTGAATTTAATTTGCAATATTTGTTTAACAGTTTTGAACAGACCGTATTTGCTTGTTTTCCTCAACTTGTTGAAATAAAACAAAAACTGTTTGAGCTTGGGGCAGTAAACGCTCTGATGAGCGGCAGCGGAAGCAGCCTTTTCGGGCTGTTTTACGCCCGAACCCAGGCGAAAGCGGCGGAGAACGTTTTTAAAAGGCTCGGCTTCAGGGTCTATACCCAGGCCATTATACAGGGGCGTCGCCAAGTTGGCCAAGGCAACGGATTTTGATTCCGTCATCCGGAGGTTCGAGTCCTCCCGCCCCTGCCATTTCATCATTATTTAACAAGGCAGCACTATGGCCGGCGACATGAAAATCATCAGCGGATCTTCCAGTATCGCGCTTACGCAATCCATTTGCAAACTTCTCAATCTCAAGCTTACGCCGGTTTTGCTGGATACTTTCAGTGATGGTGAAATAAGAGTTGAAGTACAAGAAACTGTACGCGGGGATGATATTTTTATTGTACAATCCATCTGTAACCCGGTAAATTTCAACCTGATGCAAACCTGCCTGCTTATGGATGCGCTTAAACGTTCAAGCGCCCGCAGAGTTCTGGCTGTTATACCTTACTACGGTTATGCCAGACAAGATCGCAAAGTCAGCCCGAGAGCGCCTATAAGCGCAAAGCTTGTGGCTGACTTTCTTTGTGTGGCGGGTATGCACCGTTTAATCACGGTGGATTTGCACGCAGGGCAAATTCAGGGATTCTTCAACGTTCCGGTAGACAACCTTTTTGCCGCTTCAGTCGCTTTGGATTATTTACGCGAAATCCCGGGCGATATTGTTATTGTGTCGCCGGATGCCGGCGGTGTTGAAAGAGCCAGGGCCTATGCCAAACGCCTTTCCGCCGGGCTTGCCATTATTGATAAAAGACGCGATCAGCCCAATCTGGCCTCGGCAACGCACGTCATCGGCGATGTGGAAGGTAAAACGGCCATTGTGGTTGACGACATCATTGATACAGCGGGAACCATGGTTGTCGCGGCGGATGTTTTGTTGAAATATGGCGCCAAAGAAGTGATCGCCTGCGCCACGCATCCGGTTCTTTCCGGGCCGGCTCTGGATCGCCTGCAAAACTCGAAATTTTCCAAAATTTTTGTTTCCGACACCATTCCTATCGGCGACAAACTTGACCGATGCGCCAAACTGCAAGTATTTTCCATAGCCGACCTTCTTGCCAAGGCCATACTGAACACACACACAGAATCCTCCGTCAGCGAGCTTTTTGTATAAAAAGCCGCCCGTCAGCAACGGCGCAAGTCATGGCTGAGGATAAAAAAGGAGAACGCATTATGTCCGAATTCGCAACCCTGCATGCCGTAAAACGCGAAAACACCGGTAAAGGAGCTGCCCGGCGCCTGCGCGCCCTCGCTCAGATTCCCGCCATATTTTACACTTCCGCGGGTCAGAATATACTCTTGCAGATTAACGAAAAAGAACTGACCATGCTTTACCAGAGCATCAAAAAAACTTCTGTTTTCAACCTGGAAATTGATGACCATGGCAAAAAAGAAATTTCAGCCGCCTTATTCTGGGATATAGACTTTTTCCCCACTAAAAAAAGAATTCAACATGTGGATATTTATGGAGTGGATTTGTCCAAGGAAATCACCGTCCGCGTGCCGCTGGAATTTGTCGGTACCGCCAAAGGCTCCAAGCTCGGCGGCAGGGTTGAAATCTACCGCGAATCCATCCATGTGGTCTGCAATCCTTTGTCTTTGCCGGCAAAAATTACCGTGGACGTTACCGAACTGGATCTGAACCAATCCCTGCGCATTGAAGACATGCTTATTCCCGAGGGAGCGCGCGCCGCATATAAAACCAATTACGTAATCATAAGCGTGCTGGCCAAAAACATTGAAAAAGCGGAAGAACCTGCGGATGCCGCTACGGTTGCCGCCAAACCGGCTTCTTAGAGCATTTTAACATTGAAAATGTTGAAAGGCTCCGGCGGCGGGCACCGCCGCCGGAGCCTGCCGGATATTTTTACAGTGAACGCGAACAATGGCCATTGGCGGACTGCTCATAGGACTTGGAAACCCCGGATGCGAATATGCGCGTTCCAGGCATAATTTCGGCTTTATGCTGATTGATGAACTATTGCGTGTGGAGCAAAAAAATCCCTCCGCCGGCATTGAAAAACAAAACCTCGGAAAAAATATCCATGAACTGTGGAAAATATATTTTTCCCCCCCTCCCGCTCTACCCTGGCTTTTGCTGAAACCTTTGACCTACATGAACAACAGCGGACAAAGCGCCGGAATGGTAGCCGATTATTATTCCATAGCGCCGCGGGACATTATAGTTGCGCACGATGAGCTGGATCTTCCTCTGGGCCGTATGCGCTTTAAATTTTCCGGGGGATCCGCCGGGCACAGAGGAGTTGACTCGTTAGCCGAACATTTGGGCGGCAACGATTTTTACCGGTTGCGCCTGGGCATAGGCAAACGGGAAGACCAACAGGCCATCCGGCATGTTCTCGGCCATTTTTCCCGGGAAGATCTGGTCAGTGTGCAAAAAATTCTGGAAACAGCCTGCCGTGGATTCAGACTTTTTTATGATAACAGCGACAACAAGGAGCAAGCCCTTAAAATTACGCGAGAATTTATTAACAGCTTCAGATTGCCGGTGGATGCCGAAAAAAATTATCCCCTAGCATAGCTACCCATTTTTCTGATTTCAGGTTATACTGAATAACAGCGCATTCATGTAACCAACCCCCTGCAGCAAGCCGCCGGGTTGCTTTTATCAGAGCTTCTGGAGTTTAATGTGTTTTCCCCGGAACAGTTAGTGGTCTATCCCGCTCAGGGCGTGGGCATTGTGGAAAGCGTCACTTCACAGGAAATTGGAGGTTGCAGGGCGGATTTTTATATTGTCAGGATTTTGGGCAACAACATCACCTTGATGGTTCCGGTAAAAACTCCTCGCAACGCCGGACTGCGGCCTTTAAGCAGTAAAAAACAGTGTGAGGATATTTTTGACAGCTTGCGGGACAGAAGTTCTTTTACCGGTTACACCGGGCAAAACTGGAACCGCCGCTATCGTGACTATCTGGAATACTTGCAGAACGGAACTTTGGACGGCGCCGCCCATGTGCTGAAAGAACTTCTGCTTATAAGCGCGGAAAAAGATTTGTCCTTTGGAGAAAGACGCCTTCTGGAACAGGCGATGCATCTGGTAAGCATGGAAATAGCCTGTGTTTTGGGCTCCAGGCAGGAAGAAATACAAGCCGGGATTGAACAACTTTTTGCCGATTTGCTCCAGACCGAAGAAACAAATATATAATCTTTTTTAACATTGTACTTGCCATTCGGACAATTTTGGTTTAGATTAGCCGGGTATCAAATTTTATCCTCCATTATTCATTATTTTATCGTTCAAGGCTGTTTAACTTTGCCGAAGTATAACCGCCACGCCGGGATTCGCGGCAAATCCCCTCCACCGGATTGCCGCAGGGCTTTCTTTGCTTCACCGCTTTTCCGCAAGCTCAGGCGTAACATGTTCTGTATTGACCTTGGAAAACTGTATAATACTTATATTAAAATATGCCTTTAAAAAGCCGCTTTCAGGCTTTTCAACATTGACTAATTCCAATTGTATTCAACCGGGTTGAATGCGGAACGCAAAAGTATTTGAAAAACGGGCGGATCCGGTTTTCAGGCGCTTGCGGGCAGTAGCTTTGTTGCGGCGTTTTATTCCGAATTATTTTTTTTTAAAGCATTTTACGTTTGAAATGCTTGCTTAGTGGCGAGTTTTCGTTTGCCAGCAAGCATTTCACGGCAGGGATTTGTTCATAAATCCCTGCGGAGCAGTATAATTTTTTAAAGTTGAACTGCTCTATGGTATTTTACGCTTGAGATTGTCGCTTAACGGCGAAGCATCGCTGCTGTCTTCATCCGTAAGCTGCTGCGCAGCAACGGCTGAAGCAAGTTCGCCTCGCGACAATCTCGCGGCAAGGATTTGCA
>JAISBT010000193.1 GCA_031266055.1 Deltaproteobacteria bacterium | reverse complement strand
TACTGATATCCGCATTGAAAAGTAAACTTTTCCCTGCGGAGGATCGTCAACCGAAAAACGTGGTTTTCGGTTGACTCTCGCCGCTTCGCGGCGACACCAGCCGGACGGCTGATGTTCAGGTTTCCATGCGGAAATCTGTAAAACCGGGATTTGCTGGCGCTGAATTCCCGGCGGTTGACACGCGGACGGCCACCCTGTTATCAGGGTATCCAAGCATTGAAAATGTTGAAATATCCCGGCGGCGGGCGCCGCCCGCCGGGTGTGATCGTCAATTACGGAGCGCGTTATGCGAAATATAGTGCTTATAAATAAAAAAGACAACGTGGTAACTTGTTTGAGAGCTTTTGTACAAGGCGAAACCTTGTCCATAAACAATAAAGAAATAAAACTGAACGCTGATATTCCGGTATTCCACAAGCTTGCAATCGCGGACATCGGTAAATCCGGACTATGTTACAAATATGGAGAAGTTATAGGCTGCGCCACTACAGATATAAAAGCCGGCGATCATGTTCATATGCACAATATTGAAAGTACGCGCGGGCGCGGGGATAAAAAAGCGCCGACTTCAGAGAGAGGCGACAAATGCAACTGAAAGGATATCGCAGGGAAAACGGCGACTGGGGTATAAGGAATTATCTTCTCGTCCTGCCGGTTTCGGTTTGCGCCGCTGATACCGCGGCCAAAATCGCCGCCCAGCTTCCCGCGTCCGTATATATTCCCAACCAGCACGGCTGCAGCCAGCTCGGCCAGGATTTCGCCATTACCCAACGTACTTTGGTCGGTTTCGGAAAAAACGCGAATTCCGGGGCTGTTCTTGTCGTCGGGCTTGGCTGTGACGGAATCCAGGCGCAAACCGTTGCCGGGGAAATTGCGAAAACAGGCAAGCCTGTCGAGTATGTTGTAATCCAGGATAACGGTGGAACGCTTAAAACCATAGCCAGAGGAGTCGAACTTGCCGCCCCCATGGCCAGAAAACTTTCAGGGCAGCCCAGAGAAGATTTTGATCTGGGCGAAATAACCGTCGGCCTGGAGTGCGGCGGTTCCGACCCCACCAGCGGCCTGGCCTCCAACCCGGGCATAGGCTATGTATCGGACAAGGTTGTCAGCCTCGGAGGCAGCAGCATCCTCAGCGAAACGACCGAAGTCATCGGAGCTGAACATTTGCTGGCCGAGCGTTTTATTGACGCGCAACAGAAAAAAAAGTTCCTGCAAATGGTGGCATTTTGCGAGAACAGAGCAATAGAGCTTGGCGAAGATTTGCGTGCCGGCCAGCCGACCCCCGGGAATAAAGCGGGCGGAATTTCAACCATTGAGGAAAAATCTCTCGGTTGCATGTACAAGGCGGGCACGGCTCCTTTCATGGGCGCGCTGCATTATGCCGAAAGCCTGCCGCGCGGCAGGAAAGGCCTTTATTTCATGGATACTCCCGGCCAGGATATTGATTCCATTACCGGAATGATTGCCGGAGGCGCGCAAATTATTTTATTCTCCACCGGACGGGGGACTCCCACAGGAAGCCCGATAGCCCCGGTTATCAAAATAACCGGCAATCCCGAAACTTTTGCCAAAATGTCCGACAACCTGGATGTCAATGCCGGGCGGATTATTTCCGGGAACGCCTCCATTGAGGACGCGGGCGAGGAAATTTTCAAGCTGATGCTTGAGATATGCAACGGGCGGCAAAGCAAATCGGAAAGCCTGGGGCACAGAGAGTTCGGCATATATAAATGTGCTGGCACTTTTTGAAAATTTAACGATTTATATAATTTTTCAGGGACGGCTGATTATGCGTCTTGCCAAAACTGAAATTTATGTATATTTATAGCGCAAGCGGGCGTGGAATATCAGTATTTATGTTTATGCCGCCCGGCTTTCTTCGCCGCGAATGTGACATGTTTTAATCCATCGGGCGTAAACCATGTGTTGCGTTTGTAAACATGAATCTGTCAACCTGAATAATTAACGTGAATAATTAAAGTAACAATCTTAAGGAGTTGTCCTGTATGCCCAACACTTTCCAAAACAGCAGAGAAAATATTGCTGCAAGCCAAAGCCGGGAACTGACCAATGTCTTTTTACGCGGCGTATACCTCTGGATGACTATCGGCCTTGGAGTCACCGCCCTGGCCGCCTGGATGGTCATGAGCAGTTATACGCTTTTGTATACTCTTTATACCACTCCGGTTTTGCTGTATGGACTGCTCATCGGCGAACTGGTGCTTGTGTTTGCCCTGGTCAAGGCCCTGCCGAAACTTTCCGGCACCGCAGCCACCGCCATGTTCATTGTTTACAGCGCGGTGAGCGGGGTTACGCTGGCCCCTGTTCTGACCCTGTATACCGAGGCCTCCATTGCCGCCACCTTCTTTACCTGCGCGGGCATGTTCGGCGCCATGAGCGCTTATGGCCTGCTTACCAAACGCGATCTTTCCGGCATGGGCAGTTTTATGACCATGGGTCTTATCGGCCTCATTATTGCCATGGTCGTGAATATTTTCCTGAATTCCTCCGCCCTGGGCTTTGCCGTCAGCATTATCGGGGTTATAATCTTTACCGGGCTTACCGCTTACGATACCCAAAAATTGCGTGCCATGGGTGAAAACGCGCCTATG
>JAISBT010000143.1 GCA_031266055.1 Deltaproteobacteria bacterium | reverse complement strand
CATGATAAAGAAAACTCGTGGACATGGTGATTCCGCCTTATCGATGATTTTTTACACATCTCGATTGGAACCCATGTCCATATCTTTTGTCAAAAGTATCCTACAACCGGATGAACCATAAATTCAGAAACGATATTACATAGTTTCCGGCGCTGAAACACCCAGCAGTTCAAGCCCGTTTTTTAAAACCTGACGCACCGCCAGAAGCAAATATAATCTGGCCCGGATTATTTCGGCGCTTTCAGCGTTCAGTACTTGCACCGCAGCATAATAAGCGTGCAAATTTCCGGCCAGTTCCATCAGATAATAGCTTATATGGTGCGGGGCAAGATTTTGCGCCGCGGAAGCCGCCACTTCCGTAAAAGCGTCCAATTTGCGGAGCAGAACCGATTCTTCATACCTTACAAGATATTTTGAAAATTCACCATAACTATCTTCAGCCAATTTGATGCCGGCCGCTTCAGCCTTGCGCGCTATGGAACAAATTCTGGCATGGGCGTACTGCACGTAGTAAACGGGATTGTCCAGCGTACGTTGTTTTACCAGTTCCAGGTCAAAATCCAGCGGGCTGTCGCTTTTGCGGGAGAGAAACATGAAACGCGCCGCGTCGACGCCAACCTCATTGATCACATCGCGCAGGGTTTCGAATTGCCCGGCCCGGGTGGACATGGCGATTTGTTTGCCGTCCTGTATCAGGTTGACCAGTTGCACCAGTATGACCTCAAAGGATTCGCGTTCCCGGCCCAAAGCAGCTATGGCCGAGCGCATGCGGGGTATATAGCCGTGATGATCCGCCCCCCAGACATCCACAATAAATTCCAGACCCCGCTCGAATTTGTCGGCATGGTAGGCAATGTCGGATGCAAAGTAAGTCAGGGAACCGTCGGACTTGCGCAACACCCTGTCCGTATCATCGCCGAGAGCTGTGGTTCTGAACCAGAAAGCGCCGTCCAGCGTATACGTATGTCCGTTGGCGGTAAGCGCGGCAAAGGCTCTGTCCACTGCGCCGCTGTCTACCAGGGCGCGCTCGGAAAACCATACGTCATGCCTTACCCTGAAAGTCGCGAGATCCTGTTTGATTCCGTCCAGAATAACTTGCACAGCGTACCCGAAACACAGCTCCAGGCCTTTTTCTTCCGGAAATTCCGGCAGAGTGGGGTATTTAGCCAGAAGTTCCCGGGCAAGATCAATAATATATGCTCCCTTGTACCAGTCTTCCGGCCAGATCACGTTTTTCCCGCTTAACTCCAGCAAACGCAGCCATACGGAAAGACCGAGGATGCGCATTTGTCTGCCGGCGTCGTTGATATAATATTCCGTTTGCACGGCGTAACCGGCAAAACGCATGATGCGCGCCACCGAATCGCCTATGGCCGCTCCGCGTCCATGCCCGATGTGCAAAGGACCGGTCGGGTTGGCGGATACAAATTCTATTTGTGTTTTTTTACCCTTTCCCACCGTGCTGCGTCCGTAATTTTCGCCTTCCGCGAAAACCGGATGCAAGGTTTTACACCAGTAGTCCCGGCTGTAAGTAATATTGATAAAGCCCGGGCCGGCGACAGCGGCGGATACGATATCCGCGTTCACGGACATAAGTTTTCCGGCGATCTCCTCCGCCAGGGCTATGGGGCTGCGCTTGCTTGGCCTGGCCAGCAACATGGCGATATTAACGGCCAGATCGCCGAATTTATTATCGCCTGGAACCTCAACCGCGACTTTTTCCGGCCAGGGCAAATCCATTTGCGCCACAATAGATTTAAGTTGTTCAATTAAAGCGGTTTTGGCAGACATAGTGAATCCTCACAACTGAATATTTGCGTTCCGCCGAGCCAGTGGGCGACAATTTTACCCTGCATGGTCTGGCCAAGCCAGGGCGAATTCAAACTTTTGGAATGAATGTTGTCTCTGTTGACCACCCAGGGCGTTTCAAGGTCAAAGAGAAAAAAATCCGCCGGGTCTCCGGGAGCAAAATTATTTCTTGGCAGCTTAAAAATTTCAGCGGGTTTTTTACACCAGAGTTCTTCCAGCAACTCCGCGCTGAACAAAGCTGAAGTCAGGGGCACAGCGGTTTCCAGGCCAATGAACCCTCGGGGGGATTCGTCAAAAGGAGTGTCTTTCTCGTAGGCCGCGTGCGGGGCATGGTCGGTGACCAGAATGTCGATTGTTCCGTCTTGCACGGCTTGCACCAAGGCTGCAACGTCAGCGGAGGTTCGCAATGGCGGTGAAACTTTGAAATTGGTGTTATATGAATGCAGCTTCGCATCATCCAAAAGCAGATAATGCGGGCAGGTTTCCGCGGTGACCGGAACGCCGCGCACTTTGGCCCAACGAATTAAATCCGTGGATTGGCGGCAGCTTATATGCGCCAGGTGAATCGGAAGATTCAGGTATTCCGCGAATAAAATATCGCGGGCGACCTGTACGGCTTCTCCGACCGAGGGTTGCCCTTTAAGGCCGGTGTGCAGGCTTCCGCCGCCTTCGTTGATTTGCCAGTTATGCGCTATATCAGCGTCTTCGCAATGATCGATCACTTTAAGCCCGAAGCTTGCGGCATATTCCACCGCCCGCCGGAACAGTTCGTTGTTTTGAACCGGCCGGCCGTCGTTGGAAATTGCTACAGCTCCGGCTTCCGCCAGTTCACCCATGGGGGCGAGTTCCTCGCCCATCAGACCGACGCTCAGAGCTCCGACCGGATATACCCTGGGCCCGCGCGGGCAGATGCGGGCGGCTTTTTCCCGTATAAACCCGGTTACGGCGCCCTTGTCGTTAACCGGATTGGTGTTGGCCATGGCCATTACAGCGCCGAAACCTCCGTGAACGGCGGCGCAAAGTCCGCTTTGCATGTCTTCTTTGTACTCAAAGCCCGGATCGCGCAAATGCACGTGCGCGTCAATAAAACTCGGAAAAAGCTGTCTGCCCCCCGCATCATAAACAGCGGCTTCCCGAGGCGGCGTAAGAGCGCCGGCAGGAGCAAGCTCCGCAATTTTGCCTTCTACAACCAAAAGGTCATATAAGTTTTCGGCGGAATCATTTTTATGCTTCCGCAAGCAATTACGCAGCATAAATTTGCTGTCCGGTTCATGCATGGAAAAACTCCGTGGGTATTATGCAGGAAAGGCGCCGCTTTTTCTGGTGCCCAGAAGAAACAAAACAGCCATGCGCACAGCCACGCCGGCGCTTACCTGGTCAAGCACCAGGCTGGCTGAAGAATCCGCCAGATCATCCGCTACTTCAAGACCTCTGTTCATAGGCCCGGGGTGCAAAACAGGAGCGCCGGGAGCAGCCAGATCCATGAGGCGTCTGGTCAGACAAAATTTTTCGGCATATTCGGACAAATGCGGCAGCAAGCCCGCCGCCTGCCGTTCCAACTGTAAGCGCAGACACATCACCGCGTCCGCATCCCGGACGGCTTTGTCCAAACTGTCAAAAATCTGCACCGGCCAATGCTCGGCCCCTTTGGGCAATAACGTTTTGGGGGCGAAAATACGCACTTGCAGGCCAAGAGCGGTCATCAGCTTGATGTTGGAACGCGCTACCCGGCTGTGCGCCACATCTCCGACAATAAGCAGCGACTTGCCCTGCATGGTCTGGTTTTTATCCCGCCAGTATTTACGTAAGGTATAGGCATCCAGCAAAGCCTGAGTAGGGTGTGCATGCCAGCCGTCTCCGGCGTTTACGATGGAACTGTCCACCTTGTCCGACAGAAAACTGGCCGCGCCGCTCAAGGCATGCCTTATGACAATAATATCCGGCGACATGGCTTGCAGCGTAAGGGCGGTATCTTTAAGGCTTTCCCCTTTGGTCAGGCTGCTGTCATTTTTGCCCAGGGAAAAAGTATCCGCGGAAAGGCGCTTGGCGGCAATATCAAAAGAGGTTTTGGTTCTGGTGCTGTTTTCGGCAAAAAACAGGATTACGCCTTTACCGCGCAAAGCCGGCACTTTTTTTACAGCCCGGCTGTTTATTTCCTGAAATTGTTCGGCGGTATCCAGAAGGTGCTGCGACTCCGCTATGCTTAAGCCGTCCACATCCAACAAATCTTTATGCGGCCAGGGAAAATTTTCCATAATATTTCGTTTAAGCTGCAAGTGCGGTAACAGGTTGATGCCGAGTCTATAGCACAAGCTTTCAGTTTCAGCATCAACTAAATTAGAGTATAATGCACATCATGAGTTCACGGAAAAAACAATGCCTGCTACATGCCAACTGCCAGGGAGAACCCTTGGCTGAACTTTTGAGCCTGTCGGCGGAATTCGGCAGAAATTGGGAAATCAGGCATTATATCAACTACACGAAAGAAGCTGTCCCGGCATCGGCTTTGGAAAATTGCGATTTTTTCATCTATCAGTTTCTGGATGAAAAATGGGCGGATTTGGCCTCGGCTTCCCTGCTTGAGCAACTTAACCCCAAAGCGGACGCTTTTTGCATGCCCTCCATGTTTTTCAAAGGTTGCTGGCCTTTTTGGACTATACACAGTCCCATTGATTTCGGCGACAGCATGTTGAACAAGCTTATAGACGCGGGCGCCGGCAAACCGGAAATCCTCAAAATTTATCTGCAGGGCGACATAAGCCGTTTTGTCGATTTGCAGGCCAACCTGGAAAATACTTTGCAAGCGGAAGAGGAAAAGGAAACCGTTTGCTCCTTGCGGACAACTCCTCTGGTGCGCGAACTGTGGCGTGAAGAAATGCTGTTTTACACCTGCAATCATCCGGGCAAACGGTTGCTCGCGTTTTTGGCCGACGCTATTTTGAAACGGCTGGGTTACGCGGAACTTCCGGAAAAGACGGTACAGGCATATGAACCGGAATATGCGGATTTTGAATTGCCCGTTCACCCGCAACTGGCGGAATTTTTTAATCTGCGCTATGCCGGGCGGGGGTATGAGTTCAGAATTTTTAACCGCCGTATGGATTTTGCCCGCTACATTTCCCGCTATGTGGAATGTCGTCTGCAGGGCCTGGACAAGGAGTTTCTGGCTTTTTTACAATTGGTGTAGTACGCTGTAACACTTAAAAGTTCGCATAGAACAGCGTACTGACGCCGGGCGGACAAGCCTGGCGCGCCGCTTTAAGGCGGCGGAGCAAAGCAAAAACCACGTTTTTTGCTTTGCGATCTTCACACTTCAAACGTAGCGAAGCGAAGTTTTAAGTGTGACATGGTAGTAGAGCATTTTAACATTTGAAATGCTCTGGCGGCGCGGCGGCTTATGCCGCCGGCGCGAGGCGGGATTCATTCCCGCCGAAGCAAGGCATGGAGCGAAGCGATTATAAACTAAACCTGCGGCGCGGCGCGGCGTCTGGCCGCCAGCCGGCTTGCTTCTTCTTCCTTGGCCTGCCTGCTGCGCAGGGTATTTTCAAAAGTCATGAGAATCGGGCTGGCGACAAATATGGAGGAAAAAGTTCCAATCGCAATGCCAATCAAAAGAGCCAGGGCAAAATCATGAATAATGTCTCCGCCCAGTATCAACAAGGCCACAATCACCATCAAAGTCGTGCCTGAAGTCAATACCGTCCTGGAAAGAGTCTGGTTTATGCTGTTGTTGATGATGGTTGCCAGGGAAGCTTTCTTGTCGGCGCGGAAATTTTCGCGGATGCGGTCATAAACAATAATGGTATCGTTAATCGAATATCCGACCACGGTCAGCAGAGCCGCGATTATGGTCAGGTCGAATTCTTTGTTCAGGATTGAAAACAAGCCCACGGTAACCAGCAGGTCATGGATAACGGAAATCAGGGCGCCCAGCGCAAAAGCCAATTTAAGCCGCCAGCAGATGAACAGGGTGCTCAGGGCAACGCCGCATACCTGCCAGCCTTTGGGCAAACCCAGCAAATCCAGTATGTATATGCTGCCGCTCAAACCGGCGGCCATGAGCACGGCCGTTCCCCAGCGATGTTCAAAGCGGCCGGACACATAAACAGCCATGAGCAGAGTGGCGAGATAAAGGGCGCCCAAGGCTTTGGAACGTAAATCCGCTCCAACTTTCGGGCCGACTATTTCAAGCCGCGATATTTCGTACTTTTCACCGGCAAGTTTGCTGTGGAGATCGGTGTCCACAGATTCACGGATGGCGGCGGCCGAAGCATTGTCCTGCATGGATACGCGCAAAAGATAGCCTGTGGAGTCGTCACCGAAACCCTGGACTACAAGTCCCGGAAGCTCGCTGTCCGCCAGGGCGTTTTTGATTGTTTCATCGGAGATGGCATTGTCAAATTTTATTTGAATAACCGCGCCGCCCTCGAAATCAATGCCGTAACGCAGTCCGCCCTTGATAATAATGGAGCTTATGCCGACAATAATTAAAACGGCGGAGATAATATACGATATTCTGCGAAAACCGACAAAATCAATATTCAGATCATTTGGAACAAGGTGCAGGCCCATAATATGCTTCCTTAAATGCTGATTTTCACGCTTTTTTTGGTTATCCAGAGGTCAAAGACGATTCTGGAAACAAAAATTGCCGTAAACATTGACGCAAGGATGCCCAGAGTTAAAGTCACCGCAAAGCCGCGCACCGGGCCTGTGCCGAATTCGTAAAGAACGATCGCCGCAATGATGGTTGTGATATTGGAGTCCGCAATGGTCAGGATGGCGCGGGAAAAACCCAGATCCACAGCGGTCGCCGGAACCGCCCCTTTATGCAGTTCCTCGCGTATGCGCTCGTAGATAAGCACGTTGGCGTCCACAGCCATGCCCATGGTAAGCACAATGCCGGCAATGCCCGGCAAAGTGAGCGTTGCGCCGAATGCCGCCATGCCCGCGAGAATCAGGACAATATCCAAAAGCAGCATGGATACGGCAATCACGCCGGACAAGCTGTAATAGATCACGATAAAAACGAGTATGACGCCCCAGCCGATGATGGCTGAACGGATACCTTTCTCAATGGATTCCTGCCCCAGCGAAGGGCCGACCGTGCGTTCCTCCATAACGGAGACGGGCGCCGGAAGAGAACCGGCGCGTAAGACCAGCGCCAAATCCTGAGCCTCTTCCGCGGTAAAGCTGCCGGTAATGCTGGCTCGTCCCTGACCGATTCTATCCTGTATGGTTGGAGCAGAATAAACATTGCCGTCTAAAACAATAGCCAGGTTTTTACCGATATTTTCGCCTGTTACGCGTTCAAATAACACAGAGCCGCGGTTGCTGAACCTGATGCTGACGCTGGGACGCCCGTTCTGATCCCGATCTTGAAAGGCATCCTCAATGTACTCACCTGTAAACACAGCTTCTCTATCCACAATCATGCTGCTTTGGCCCCGTGCTTCTTTTCCCGGAAACGGCAGGGACATGGTTCCGGAGGGCAAAATGCCGCGGACGAGCCTTTCCTGTTCCTGGTCGCTGAGTTCATGCTGCATATGAAATTCAAGATGGGCGGTCTTTCCTATAATCTGAACGGCCCGTTCCGGGTCTTTAAGACCGGGCAATTGAATGATAATGCGTTTTTCAGCCGATTGCTTGCGGATATCCGGTTCAAGCACGCCAAATTGATCGATGCGGTTCCGGATGGTTTTAAGAGCCGTTTCCAGGGCCTGCTCTTCCATTATGCCACGCTGTTCTTCGGTATAGCCCGCGGTGTAGTGTACGCTTCCATCCGGCAGTTCCTGATGGCTGAACGTGATTTGCGCAAACTGCTCGTTGAGTAATTTATCCAGCGCCGTCTGTTTTGATTTGTCGGGCAAAACAAAAGTCAAATCATTTTTTTTGGGAAGCGGTCGGGTAATGAGGACGGATTCTTCGCGGCTGATCCGGCGCAATTCCTGTCCGATTTGCACAAGAGAGTTTTCAACGGCTTTATCCACGTCAACGCCCAAAGCCACATAAAGGCCGCCGACAAGATCCAGGCCCAGGCTGAGCTTGGCTTCCGGAAGCTTGTTGCTTATGGAAGTATTCTGAATGAAAGGAAGGCTGGGCAACAGATACGCCGCGGAAAAAATTAACACCGCCAGCACGAGGGCCGCTCTCCAAAGTATGCGCTGTCTCATTGTGACTCCGGACAAAAGAAATCAATACCATTTCTACATAAAAACTGCATCCATGCAGTTTTGTTGTATCGGCTGCGGCGGAAGCTTGGGTTACGCCTTGCCTCCGAAATGCTTTGCATAGCGCTGCTGTCGCCATCCGTAAAACGGATATGCCGTTTAACGGCTGCCGCTTCGCCGCGACATCCTGTCGCGGATACCGTTTCTCAATAAAACACAAAAGTATGTTTGATTGAGAAACGGTATCAGAAGAAATAAAAAAAGAAGTATATCGCGGCAGCAGGCAAAACCGCCGCAATATACTTTATGCGCCGGTCAAAAGGCTACTCCTCGTCATTTTCTTCTTCAATGACCGGGGCTTTCTTTTTGCTTTTTTTCAGCGGTACAGGGCATTTCTGGTTGGGAGAAAGCGCATTGAGGTAATTTCTGCCTATATGCACCCTGAATTCACCAAGATCAACCAGGGCTTCCTCCCCGTCCAGTTCAATAATGCGGCCATACATACCGCTGCTGGTTATGATGGGATCGCCCTTTTTCATGTTTTGCAACATTTCCCGGTGCAGTTTGGCTTTTTTTTGCTGCGGGCGAATGAGCATAAAATAAAAAATAATTATAATGAGAATAATGGGCGCAAAGTTGGCGAGCATTGCGTTTGCGCCGCCTTCGGCACCTCCCGGCGGCGTGCCCATGGCGTAGGCGATACTGCTGAACATGAATCCTCCTGAAAGAATCATTTAAAAGGAATATACAGATTTCCGCTTTTTCCGGCTTGCCGGCAAGCTGCTGAAGCGTTTCTATTTAGCCTTGACTGCGTAAAATTTCAATAACTTTTTACCCTTTGGAGGCCTTTTTTGTTAAATTTCCATATAAGTGGCGCTCTGCGTCGATTTTTCGGCTACAGTGACGCTTACCAGCCGTACAGGCTCACCGGCAAAAAACGGACGCAGATTTTTAAAAATCCAGGCGGAAATGTTTTCCGATGACGGATTATGTTCGCCAAAAAAAGGCAGCTGGTTTAAATCCTGATGGTCAAGTTTTTCCAGTACTTCCTTAAGCCGGTTCTTTATTTCTTTAAAATCCATAAGCAATTCTGTCTCTTCATCCAGTTTTTTTCCTTCCACCAGCACTTCCACCGCAAAGTTGTGCCCATGCACGGCTTCACATTTTCCTCTGTAATGCCGTAACGCATGCGCGGCGGAAAATTCGGAGCGCACTGCAAGACGCCAAAGTGGAACAGACATCAGTATATCCTTAAATAATAGGGTTAATTCAAATAATAGAGCATATTAACATTGAAAATGTTGAAATGCTCTGGCGGCGGGTAGCGCCGCCCGCCCCGCAGGCGTAGGCGAAACTTGTTTCGCCGTCAAGCGCCGGAGGGAGCGTCTCAAAATTAAATTGCTCTAGAAAATTCCAATTCCCAAAAAAAGGCGGCCGGGCATGTTCTGCCGGGGCCGCCTCAAAGATGCCGGTTAAAGGATTTTATTTGAAAAAGTTAAATTCAACTCTTCTGTTCTTTTTGCGGCCCAGCAAAGTATCGTTGGATGCAGCCGGGCTGTCGGATCCATGCCCGCGGGTCGTGATGCGCGAAGAGGCGATACCCTTGTCGACCAGATAGTTCTTTACACTGTCGGCACGGCGCAAAGACAGATCCAGGTTATGCGCCGCCGGGCCGATGGAGCAGGTATAGCCGTCAATTCTTACTTGCAGGGCGGAATCATTCTGCAGGTCGGCCAGAACTCCGTCCACGACCTTCAGTTGGCTTACATCCAGCTTGTCCGAATCAAAGGCAAAATGCACATCGCTGGAATCCATGATAAGGCTGGTATTTTCTTTGCCTTTGACGCCGAATACTTTTTCTACAAAATCATTGACCGCGGCGTCATTGTTCAGCAGGTCAACGGCTTTGACCGACACGGTGCAGGGATTTATAGCCGCCATTTCATCAATGATGGCCTGTTCTTCAGGTTCATTGGCGAAAGAAATAATGTGCAGGCAGATGTTTTGATGCGCCTGGTAAAGCAGTTTGGCTTCATTAACCGAGTCGCGTCCCTGGCCATAAGCGCCGTCAGTAATGGCGATAACCGCGCCCGGACGATCAATGGCGCTATATTCCCCGGAAAAGGTATCAAGTCCGCTGCCCACAGACAATCTGCTGCGGTCAGCCACATACTCGTCGGAAAGAGTATTGATGGCCGCGCCCATTGCGGAGCGGTCATAATTGCCGAAACCGACCTTTGTGGACTGGGGAGCAAAAATATGCATACCCGCTATATAGTCCTGGCCTGGAATCTTGCTGTTAATCTGGGAAAGCAGTTCTTCCGCCAACACAATACGGGTTTGTTTGGTATTTTTATACTTCCAACCCATGGACATGGAATAATCCACCAGAAAATCAAACCCTTTGATTCTCTGGGTAGCTGCGAACGCAGTGCTGACCAAGCACAACGCAAGCAGGCAGGCAACCGTCGCAAGCATCAATCTTTTCATTTTACAGCCTCCATTCAGGAAGTGGTGTTAAAAATTAAACAAAAACAAAAATTAAAAAAAACAAAATTAAAAAAAAATAAACAAAAAAACATTCTCCCGCTTTAGTAACGTATAACCGGGAAAAAGTAAAACAATAGAAATTGATATTTTTAAATATTCAGACGTTTTCTTTTAAAACCATATCCCGGGCGGCTTTGGTTTCATCCAAACGCCGCACCGGCATTGTCACCGGAGCCGCATGAAGTTTTTCAGGTTTTTTTTCCGCCTCCTGAAGCAGCGCAATAAGATCGTCGCAGAAAGCGTCCAAAGTTTCTTTATTTTCAGTTTCCGTCGGCTCTATCATCAAACACTCCTTGACGATCAACGGGAAATATATGGTCGGCGCATGGCAGCCTTTATCCAGCAGCGCCTTGGCTATATCCAGGGCGTGTACGCCGTGTTTCGCATAGCGGGAGGCCGAAGCGGCGAATTCATGCATGCATAAATCCGTATATGGAACGTCAAGATATTCCTCCAGACGCTTGCGCATATAGTTTGCGTTCAGCACGGCATAATCGGAAGCCCTGGCCAGCCCGCTTTTGCCCAGGCGGATAATATAGGCCAGGGCTTTGACAAATACGCCGAAATGTCCGTAAAAAGGCGTCACCTGTCCGATGGATTGAGGCAAATCCGTTTTCAGCCTGAAACGTCCGTCCGGATCTTTCACCACTCTGGGGCCGGGTAAAAAGGGCGTAAGACGCTCCGAAACGCCCACCGGGCCGGAACCCGGCCCACCGCCGCCGTGCGGAGTGGACATGGTTTTATGCAAATTGACGTGCACCACGTCAAATCCCACATCGCCGACACGCATTCTGCCCATTACAGCGTTAAGATTCGCCCCGTCATAATAAAGCAACGCGTCAACCGCATGCAATTTTTCCACCAGAGCCGGCAAATGCCGCTCGAACAACCCCAGAGTATTGGGGCAGGTCATCATAAGCGCGGCTACGCCGTCATCCAGCACGTTCGCCAGAGCCTCCGGAGTGATAAGCCCGCCTTGCGATTCCAGATTGATCACTTCATAACCGGCCAGGGCGGCGGTTGCCGGATTGGTTCCATGAGCGGAATCCGGGCAGATGATCTTGTTTTTTTTGTTGCCCGCGGCTTTGTGATAGGCCGCGATAAGCAACGCGCCGGTCAGTTCTCCCTGAGCGCCCGCCATGGGCTGCAAAGTGAAAGCGTTCATTCCGTTAATTTCACATAAGCTTTTTTCCAGCTCCCAGACGGCCTGCAGGCTGCCCTGCGCAAGCTCCTCTCCTTCGGGCAATTGCGGCAGAAGAGGGTGGGCGTTGGCAAAACGCGGCAATGCCGCCACAAGTTCGCCGGCCTTGGGATTGAACTTCATGGTGCAGGAACCCAGCGGATAAAAATTGCCGTCCACACTGAAGTTCAATGTGGATAAGGCGGTAAAATGGCGCACCACATCCAGTTCGGAAAGCTCGGGCAAAGCCGGCGCTTTTTTGCGCAGGAGCGAAGCAGGCAAAAATTTTCCGGCCGGGTCTGCCGGCGTGGCCGGCATCACGCCCAGCCGTCCGGAGACAGATTTGGCAAATACTGTTTTCATATAACCATCTCCCTTGACCAGCTTCTCAGGGCTTCGACCAAAGCGTCAATTTGCGCTTCATTGTTTTTTTCCGTGCAGGCGATGAGCAACACCGCATCAGCGTCCGGATACCACAGCCCCGGCAAAACGCCGGGCAAAATGCCCGTTTTTGCCAGTTTGCGTACGGCATCCGAAGCTTTGCCGGGTAAACGCACGGCAAATTCATTGCAGAAGGGCGCTGTATTAAGCATGGCCACTTTGGGCAGAAGCGCTATTTTATCCGCCGCATAATGGGCAAGTTCCAAACTGCGCCGCGCCGCGTTTGCCAACCCCTGCGGCCCGAGCAGACAAAGCTGCATCAGCGCGCGCAAGGCGCACAGGGCCTGATTGGAACATATGTTGGAAGTGGCTCTGGCTCTTCTGATATGCTGCTCCCTGGCTTGCAGGGTCAGGACATACCCGGTTTTTCCTTCCTGATCGGTAGTGCGTCCGACAATGCGCCCCGGAATTTGCCGAACCAGTTTTTGCGTGCAGGACATAATGCCCAGGTAGGGCCCCCCGAAATTGAGGGGTTGCCCCAAAGACTGCCCATCGGCTACCGCAATGTCCGCTCCCATTTCTCCAGGAGTCTTCAAAACCGCCTGCATCACCGGGTACACCGACAAAATCGCCAGGGCGCCCTTATTTTTGGCTGCCTCGAAAACATCGCTGTAATCTCGCGCATTGCCGAAAAAGGTGGGGTTTTGAACAATTACGGCAGCCGTGTTTTCGTCGATGGCCGCGATAAGACGGTTTTTGTCCGTTAATCCGTCGCTGTTCGTTATGGTCACAATATCAAGATGCAGATTGGCGGTTAAAGTGGAGAGCATTTTACGATAAAGCGGATGCACGGTGCTGTCGATGACGAGTCTGGCGCGTCTGGTGGCGCGCACGGCCATCATGGCCGCCTCAAAAATGGCGCTGCCTCCGTCATAAACCGAGGCGTTGGCGACATCCATTTCAAAAAGACGGCAAATAGCGGTCTGGTATTCAAAAATGGCCTGCAACGTCCCCTGGGCCGCTTCCGCCTGGTAAGGGGTATAGGCGGTCAGGAATTCCCCCCGCGAACTCAAGGCATCCACAGCGGCCGGGATTACATGGTTGTAAAAGCCTGCCCCCATAAAATTGAGGGGTATTCCGGCATTGCGCCCGGACATATCTTCCAGCTTACGGATAACTTCATATTCAGTCAGGCCGTCCGGCAGGTCAAATTGTCCGGGCCGCATCTCCTGCGGTATATACGAAAAAAGATCGTCTAAAGTTTTCAACTCCAGCAAAGAGAGCATTGCTTCAGTTTCTTCAGCGGTATGTGGTATAAACGGCATGATATGGATTAATCCTTGGCGGTTATGCTTCCAGCAGCTTTGAGTAATCTGCGGAAGACAGTAATTCGGGGGAAAGTCCGGAAAATTTTACCTTGATCATCCAGCCGCCATGATAGGGGTCGCTGTTGATCAGACCGGGTGATTCTTCCAAATCGGCATTGACGGCGATTACCTCTCCGGAAACCGGAGAATACAATTCGCTTGCCGCCTTGACCGATTCCACGGAACCGAATTCGTCTCCTGAACCGAGCGAAGTCCCCGCGGGCGGAAGCTCCACAAAGGTAATATCTCCCAGTTGTTCCTGAGCGAAGGCCGTAATGCCTATGGTGGCCGTGTCGCCTTCAATCAGAACCCATTCATGCGTTTTTGCATATTTAAGACCTTCAGGTATGCTCATTGAGACAGCTCCTTATTAAATTAGAGCATTTTAACATTGAAAATGTTGAAATGCTCTGGCAGCGGGTACCGCCGCCCGCCCCGCAGGCGTAGGCGAAACTTGTTTCGCCGTAAAGCGCCGGAGGGAGCGTCTAAAAGTTAAATTGCCTTAGGATGAAAATTGTTCAAAAGCCTTGTCCACAAGATCTCTGGCTTCGGTTTTCAAAATATTCAAATGTTCTTCGCTCAGCATGCTTTCCGCATAGATTTTATAGACATCCTCCGTACCGGAAGGACGGGCCGCGAACCAGCCGTTGGCCGTAACGACCTTCAGTCCCCCGATTGCAGCCTGGTTGCCTGGAGCGCTGGTAAATATGCCGGTTATGGGATCACCGGCCAGCATCGCGGCCTTTACATCCGCAGCCGATAAATTTTTGAGTATTTTTTTCTGTGCCGCATCGGCTGGAGCATCCTGGCGCTCATAATAACACGGGCCGAATCTTTCCGTAAGGCCGCTGTACAGTTTATCAGGGGTTTTACCTGTAACCGCGGTCATCTCGGCGGCCAGAAGGTTCATAATAATGCCGTCTTTATCGGTACTCCAGGCTTTTGAATCAAAACGCAAAAATGAAGCTCCGGCGCTTTCCTCGCATCCAAAGGCGCAATCCGCCTCCAGCAACGGGGTTACAAACCATTTGAAACCCACAGGAACCTCATACAGGTTCCGTCCCCTGCCTGCGGCTACCTTATCCAGCATGGCGCTGGTCACAACCGTTTTGCCCAGGCGCGGCTTTTTGCTCCATTCCGCACGATAACTGAAAAGAAAGTCGGCGGCAACCGCCAGATAGCTGTTTGGATTGAGCAGACCGCCGGGAGTGACGATACCGTGCCTGTCCCCATCGGGATCGTTGCCGAAAGCCAGATCATATTTCGCGCTGTGTTCGATTAAACCGGCCATGGCCCAGGGAGAAGAGCAATCCATACGGATTTTTCCGTCCCGATCCACGGTCATGAAAGAAAAACGCGGGTCATGCACGGCGTTGAGAAGATCAATATTCAGCCGGTATTTTTTTGCAATGGGCGCCCAGAAGGGAAAAGCGGCGCCGCCCAGCGCGTCCGCGCCAAGCTTCAAACCAGCTCCGGCTATGGCTTGCATGTCAACCACCCGAACCAGCGCATCCACATAAGGAGTAATATAATCATATTCCTTTATGTATCCGCTTTTAACAGCCCGCTCATAAGGCAAGCGCCTGACTTCCTTTAATCCGGAACGAAGCAGGGCATTGGCGCGTTTTTCAATCCAGGATGTAACGTCGGTATCCGCAGGGCCGCCATGTGGAGGGTTGTATTTAAAGCCGCCGTCTTCCGGAGGGTTATGCGAAGGCGTTATTACCACTCCGTCAGCCTTGTTTTCTTTATGGTTCCGGTTATATTCCAGAATACTGAAAGAAATGACCGGCGTGGGCGTGACCTGGTTTCCGGCGTGGACAAAAGTGTTTATTTCATTTGCCGTGAATACTTCCAGGGCGGTGCGCTGGGCGGGCAGAGAAAGGGCGTGCGTATCCATGCCCATAAACAGCGGGCCGCCGATGCCGCGGCTCAGCCTGTATTCGCTAACTGCCTGCGCAATGGCCAGCACATGCGTTTCGGTAAAAGCGGATTGAAAAGAACTGCCCCGGTGCCCGGAAGTTCCAAAAGCCACCCTTTGTTCAGGAACGTCCGCATCCGGGATGTTATTGCAGTAAGCTCCAACAAGCTTGTCCACATCCAGCAGCAGCTCTTGCGGAGCGATTTTGCCGGCCAGAGGATGCACAGACATAAAGCCTCCTGTAATTCGATTTCCAAATCAAACTGCATTCATGCCGTTTTGATTTGTCGGCCACGGCGAAAGTGTTAAAATGCCCTATAGTCAATGCTGAAAAAGTCGGGAAACGACTTTTTCAGCAAGGCACGCCGGCTTCAGGCGCCGCTGCGCGGACGCCGCAAGTAAATTGGTTCATCCGGTTAGAGCGTACTTTGCCTCATGAATAGCCATGATTCTGAGTTTGAAAAACTCTATGTCCCGATACCCATAGGCCATCCTTTTCAGCACCTTGATCTTGTTGTTTGT
>JAISBT010000142.1 GCA_031266055.1 Deltaproteobacteria bacterium | reverse complement strand
AACCCCCCCCCCCCCAAAAAAAAAAAATTTGTTCCCCGCCCACCCTGCCGTGTCTAACCAAAACATGGGGGGGGGGGTTTTGATCCCCCCCCCCCGGCCGCCGCAGGTTTCGCAGTGTTTGTTACAACGTACCGCTCATACTTGCGCCGGACAGACTACAACAGTTTTTTCCGCACTTCCGCCAGAAGTTTCGCCAGAACTTCCGCCCGCTCCAGGTCGGAGGTATCTATAATGACCGCGTCTTCAGCGGGCCGCAACGGAGCCAGCGCCCGCTGCCGATCCTGTTCGTCGCGCTGCCGGATCAGCCGCTCTATACATTCAAGATCCGGAACCGGCGCATCCTTGCCGGCATTCTGATTCAAAAGCTGATTTCTGCGCCTTAGAGCCCGCACCTCCGGCCTGGCATCCAAAAAAAATTTGCAGTCAGCGGAAGGGAACACCACGGTGCCCATATCGCGGCCCTCTGCCACCAGAGAATATTGCGCGCCGATCTTTTGCTGGGCCTTTCTTAAAAAATCCCGTACCTCGCGGTTGAGCGCAAGCCTGGAGGCCGCCGCTCCAATGCTCTCCGAACGTATTTCCCGGCCCGGGACGCGTCCGTTGCACAAAAGCTCACTGGCCTCCCCAGAGCCCCGCAGAGTAAAATCCAATTTTTCCAGTCTGGCGGCCAGACTGTCCGGCCCGTCCGCTTCTCCTGCCGCTTCTCCCAAAAAATAAGCCGTTGCGCGAAACATGGCTCCGGTGTCCAAAAAGGCCAGCCCCAGTTCCGGGGGCAGGGCATTGGCCAGCTCCTTGCCCAAAGAGCTTTTTCCGACACCTGCCGGGCCGTCCAGAGTTATAATGATTTTAGGGGCTGCTCTTTGCACCGGCATGTCCTATGGCATTTTACGCTTGAGATTGTCGCTTAACGGCGAAGCATCGCTGCTGTCTTCATCCGTAAGCTGCTGTGCAGCAACGGCTGAAGCAAGGATTTGCCTGCAAATCCTTGCAGAGCGTTCTATACATTTTCAATGTTAAAACGCTCTAAGCTTCCAAAATCCGTTCAAGCGCATCCAGAAAAATCTCGTTTTCTTCGGCATTGCCCACGCTCACGCGAAAATACTGCGGCAGATCGTAGCTTTTAAGCCTGCGTATAATCACCCCGCGCTTCAGGAGCGCCTCAAAAACGCTTTCGGCCTGGTTCAGGGTTTTCGAGCCCAGTCCCTGATTTTGAGAAGCTTTTTCCCCGCTCTTGTCCGGAAGGCGGAACAGCAAAAAATTTGCCTGTGACGCATGCACAAAGCAGCCCAAAGCGGAGAGTCCGGCAAAAAGCCGTTCCCGGCCCGAACGCACCGCCGCGAACGTTGCCTGCCTGAAAGCGGTATCTTCCAAGGCGGCAAGCCCGGCCGCCTCAGCCAGAATATTTACGGAAAAAGGCAGGCGCACATTGCACAGGCAGGCGGCCAGCGGCGCGGGCATAATGCCGTAACCCAGGCGCAGCCCGGCAAGGCCGAAACTTTTGGAAAAAGTGCGGAGAACAGCCACATTGGGCAGCTTCTCCAACAAAAGAGAAAATTCCGCCTCCTCTTCCGCAAAATCCATGTACGCCGCATCCAGAACCAGAAGCGCCCCTTCCGGCAAAGTCCGGGCAAAGGAGGCAAGATCCGCCGGAGCGGGGCAGTAGCCGGAAGGATTATCCGGCGCGGTTATAAACACCAGGGCGGTGTTGTCGTCAAGGAGAGCTTGCAGCGCGGGCCAGTCAAAGGAAAAATCCTCCCGCAAAGACGCCTGCCGCAGTTCCACTCCGCAAAGGCGCGTTTGCGTGGAATAAATGAAAAAACAAGGTTTATTGGCAACCGCGTTATGTTTGCCGGGGGTTGCGCGACAGCGGATGAGCAAATCGATGACTTCGTCCGAGCCGTTGCCCACCACCACCGTTGCCGGATCAACCCCGTGGTGGGCGGCTATGGCCTTGACCAGCGCGGGAGTTCCCGACTGGGCATAGCGAAAGACCAAACCGGAAGCGCGCTCAACAGCTTCGCGCACCCCGGGCGATACCCCAAGCGGATTTTCATTGCTGGCAAGTTTTATTACTCTATCCAGCTTATATCGCCCGCGAATTTCATCAATGGACAGCCCCGGATCATACGGCGCGAAATCCAGCACTTCCGGGCGGACGGAATATGGCTTTTCCGGCATGTATCCCCCTGTACGGCGGGCGGCAACGCAGGCTGCCGCCGGAGCATTTCAGTGTTTCAACATTAAAATGCTCCAGAGCAATTTAATTTTGAGACGCTCCCTCCGGCGCTTTACGGCGAAACATCGCGGCTGTCTTCATCCGTAAGCTGCTGCGCAGCAACGGCTGAAGCAAGTTTCGCCTACGCCTGCGGAGCGGGCGGCGGTGCCCGCCTCCAGAGCATTTCAACATTTTCAATATCAAAATGCTCCAGCGCCGCCTTAAAGCGGCGTGAGCCAGGCAAAAACCGCGTTTTTCGGTTGACGATCCTCCGCAGGGAAAAGTTTACTTTTCAATGCGGAGATCAGTAAGCGTGACATGCCGCCAGACTGATGCGGCAATTTTTACACCTGGGAAAGAGCTTCAAGATCTTCGCTGGAAAGCAGCTTGTCCAAATCCAGCAAAATAAGCAAACGATCCTGCAATTTGCCCACTCCGTTGATGTATTCGGAATCCATGCCCGCCACCACCGGCGGAGGCGGTTCAACCGTGCCGGAAGGTATGCGCAAAACCTCTGAAACGGAATCCACCACAAACCCGACAATCATATTGTTGATTTCAATAACAATAATTCTTGTGTGCTTGTCATGCGCTTTTGAGTTCAGCCCGAACCTTCTTCTTAAATCAATAATAGGAATGACTTTTCCGCGCAGGTTGATGACGCCTTCGACGAAAGCCTGAGCGCGCGGCACTTTGGTGATTTCCATGGTTCGGATGATTTCCTGCACCTTAAGAATATCCACTCCGAACTCTTCTTCGCCGATACTAAACGTAACAAGCTGTATAAGTTCATCATCTTTTTTTTGAACCTTGTCCATTGAGCACCTCACGCTAAAAAACCTTGGGGGAAGGGACTACCCCGAATGTATTCCCGACAAGGCCGCGAGTCAAGCGGAAACCGCGGCGGACATCGTGACTTGCCGCTTTCCATTGCGGGCAAACCGGTATAAAATCGCGAAAATATGAAACGCGTCCGCCCTGTATTTACGTGGTTACAGATTTCCGCATGGAAATCTGAACATCAGCCGTCAGGCTGACGATCCTCCGCAGGGAACAGTTTACTTTTCAATGCGGATCTCAGTAACTATTAAAGATCAACTTTCGGCAATTACCGTGCAACGCTGGATAATGCATATAGACATGGACGCGTTTTTCGCCTCCGTGGAACAGTTGGATCACCCCGAATGGCGCGGCAAACCCTTGATTGTGGGGCATGGCGCCCGCGGGGTCGTCTCCGCCGCCTCCTACGAAGCGCGCAAATTCGGGGCGCATTCAGGCATGCCGGTTTTCAAGGCGCGCCAGCTTTGCCCCCGGGCAATTTTCACCGCCGGGCGCAGATGGCGCTATGCGGAAGTATCCAGACAGCTTATGCGGGTTTTAGGACAATTTTCTCCTGAAGTGGAACAAGCCTCCATTGATGAAGCCTACCTTGACGCCAGCGGACTTGACCGCCTGTTCGGGAAAATTTCCGAATTGGGCCTGCGCGTCAAACAGGCGGTAAAAGAGGACACCGGGCTCACTTGTTCCGTGGGGGCCGCGCCGGTCAAATTTTTGGCCAAAATTGCCTCTGACCTGCAAAAACCCGACGGATTGAGCATTCTTTACCCGGAACAAGTCCAGGACTTTTTACAAAAGCTTCCCCTCCAGCGCATTCCCGGGCTGGGAGCGGAAACTTTGAAAAAAATTTCCCTGCTCGGGTTGCATACCGCCGGAGACGCTCAAAAATTCAGTGAAGAGTTTTGGCGCGCGCGTTTCGGCAAGGCGGGCAAAAACATTTATGATCGCTGCCGCGGGCTGGATGACAGAAAAGTCGAGCCTTTCAGCGCGCCCAAATCTGAAAGCGCTGAAAATACCTTTGACAGTGATACGGGCAATCCGGAAGAGCTGAAAACCCATCTGCTGCGGCAAGCGGAACGTCTGGGAGCTTCTTTGCGTAAAAACGGCTACCGGGGACGCACCATCACCTTAAAAATAAAATACGCGGATTTTACACAGGCCACCCGCAGCCACACTCTGCTGGAACCCACCGACAGCACCAGAATAATTTATGCGGCCGGCGTGAACCTTTTGGACAAATTACGCCTGAAACTCAAACTGCGCCTGATCGGGCTGAGCGTTTCCAACTTGATCCCGGCCGGCTCAGGCGTATACGGCCAGGAAAACTCCGCTCAGACCTCACTGACTCTGCCCGGCATAAAAATGCGCGGGGAAACAGACCCCTTTCTGCCGCCCGGCCTGGACATCGACCGCGAAAGAGCCTTGGATCAGGCTCTGGATAAAGCGCGCGGCAAGTTCGGGGCTGCTGCCGTTGTCCGGGGGAAATTGTTCAAGGCGGATCCCGCATGAGTACGGAACAAGCGGATCGCCGCGCTTTTACCCCTGCCCGGGGGGACGGGCGCTCCCGCCTGGACGCTTTTTTAAGCCGGGAACTGGCGGGCTTCCTTTCCCGCGAAAAAATAAAAGCGGCCATAGCGCAGGGGCTGGTCACCCTTAACCGGAAACCCTGCCTTCTGCCCAAAACCCCGGTGGAATATGGAGACAGCGTGGAAATTGATTTCTCCCGCCTGAACGCTGAAGCAAAAACTCCGGCGGCGGAACATTTGCCGCTAGAAATAATTTATCAGGACGCCGATCTGGCCGTAATCAATAAACCTGCCGGCTTAACCGTACACCCCTGCCCGGGCCGCCCTGACGGAACACTGGTAAACCGCCTGCTGGCGTATTTCCCTGAACTCACCGGGAAAGGCGGGGCGACGCGGCCGGGCGGCCTGAACGGTCGAGATGCCGAACAGCCGCGCATTGCCCAACAAGGAGAGCGTCCGGGAATTGTTCACCGTCTGGACAAGGGCACTACCGGTCTTTTGCTGGTCGCCCTTAATGAAGCCAGCCGCCTTAAGCTTGCCGCCGCTTTTGCAGCCCGAGTAGTAAAAAAAGAATACCTGGCCCTGGTCTATGGCGTTCCAAACCCGGCGGAAGGCGGCATAAACGCTCCCATCGGCCGCGATGCCGTCCACAAGACCCGGATGGCCGCAATGCCCAACTCCGGCCGGGAGGCTTTTTCGGAATACCGCACCCTTTATGCCGACCCGGCCGGACGCTTTTCCCTGCTGGCCGTGCGCATACATACCGGGCGCACTCACCAGATCCGCGTGCATCTGCGCCATCTGGGGCATCCCATCCTGGGGGACGCGGCCTATTTTGACCCCCAGGCCGCCAGCGCGGAAATGCGGGCTTTTGTGGAACATATTGCCCGCAGGCCGCTTTTGCACGCCTGGAAAATTGCCTTTCCCCATCCGGCGGTGGAAGAAATTTCCGCTAAAAACGCAACGGAAAAATTTTTTTTCGGCTGTCCGCCGCCGGAAGATTTTTACGCCGCAGCGCTTGCGCTCTCCATGGAAACGCCGAAAGCGGTGCTTACCGGCAACGCCGGCTGCGGTAAATCCAGCGTTTTAAAGCTGCTGGCGGAAACAGCCGCCCAGGGGCGCGAAATTGTTGTCTGGAATGCCGATAAAGCCGTGTCCGGCCTCTACGAACAGGGAGGCGACGGCTGGCGGCTCCTGCGCTCGGCCTTCGGCGCGCGCTTTGTACCGGACGAACGGGCCGGAGTGGACAAAAAAGCCTTGTTTGCGGCCATGTTTCACGATGAGTCCCTGCGCCGCGAAGTTGAAGCCCTGATTCACCCGCTGGTGTCCGGAGAAACAATAAAATTTTTTCGGCAACACGATTTCTGGAATAATTTACAAGCTCCGCCAAAATCGGCCGCGCAACCAAAACCGGCGAAGCTGGCGGTTGCGGAAATACCGCTGTATTTTGAAGCCGGCCGGGCGCGCGGCGCCCCCTACCGTAAACAAGGCGGTTCCGGCGCGAAAGGCGGGGACTTTTCAGCGCCGCTGGTTATAGGCGTGCATTGTCCGCAAAAAATCCGGGCCATGCGGCTTAAAACAAACCGCAACTGGCCGGACAGCATGATTGAAAAAATGGAAAGCTGGCAGTGGGAAGAAAATAAAAAGATGCAAGCCTGCGATTTGGTGCTGGATAACAGCGGAACGCCGGAACAACTGGCGGGAGAGGTGAAAAAAATCCTGCTCAAACTTGAGGAGCTTTACGCCCAAAGGCTGCAACGCATCCGCCGGATTTTGGAAAAGCTCGGCGCAACCTGAAAGCCTCAAAGCGGATTATCCGCTTTTGGGGCATTTCATGCTTGAAAAACCCGGCAAGGATTTGGGTACAAACCCTTGCCGGGAGGCAGGCGAAAGCTCGCCGTCAAGGTTAAATTGCCTCAGCGCTTATTTCGCCATGAAAAAGGCTTGGGCAAGCGCCCCGCAAATGGGACATTTATCCGCCGGGCCTTCATGGGTATAACCGCAGACTTTGCAAATATAATAGTCCGTCGCGGGCAATTTGCCGTTGGCGTCAATGGCCTTTTGATAAAGCTTCGCGTGAACCGCTTCAACTTTATTCGCGTAATCGAAATATTTTTCTTCCGCAACGCGGCCTTCAGCCTTGGCCTCTTTGACCATGGCCGGATACATATTGGTATATTCGTGGGTTTCGCCGGCTTTGGCGTCTTGCAGATTTTCCAGGGTACTGCGAATTTTACCGGCTTTGGCCAAATGGGCGTGGGCATGAATGGTTTCCGCCTCCGCCACCGCGCGGAAAAGCCTGGCCACCTGCGCCAGGCCGTCCTTGTCCGCCTGTTGGGCAAAAGCCAGATATTTCCGGTTGGCCTGGGATTCGCCGGCAAAGGCGTCCATAAGATTTTTGTCCGTATTGCTCATAATCAACTCCTTAAAAAATAAATTATTGCTGAAACTAGTTCTTAATAGGAACTGTTACTAATTAAGATATAATTGGACAGTTGTAAAGCAAAAAATAAAACTCAAGCAGGGCAGGCGCGCTTGGAGCATTTCAAGATTGAAATGCTCCGGCGGCGGGCACCGCCGCCCGCCCTGAAAACTCAAGTACGACCTGGTATTAATACCGCACTCTGCGGTAAGAGCCGTATAGCTCGAAAACGTCCTCAGCCCTTGAAAAGGAATGAACGGAGGAAACAATGAAGCGCCCGGCCGTCCGGAGACGCATCTGCTGTGAAGCCATTGCCCCAGCCTGGCTGTGCAGCGCATTCAAGTACAGCATATGTCCTTCTATGGCCGGGATAATTTCCGCAAAATCTTCAATGCGCCGGGTGTATTCCAGCCCGAGAATTTTCCCGTCGCGGTAAAGCAGGCTTTTGACCGAACAGAAAAAAACCGCTTCGCCCCCGGCGTTTGCGTCTTCTTTAATAATGCGGGCAAAACTTATCCGCTCCCGCCCATACCCGGTCATGCCCAAATTATAGGTATAGCCCGGCAAATCCGCCAAAGCGGTTTTAGCGGATTCTACAAAATTGCCCACGGTTTGTTCAGTGCAGACAATGGAATTGTTTTGCCATTGCGCTTTCATTTCAACGAAACTTTCAGCGGAAAAGCTGCTGTTCAGCCATTTCTCCAGGGTATTTATCCGCAATATGTCAAATTCGGCGGCGCTGATGCCGCTTTTATCCAGATTCGCGAAAGCGTCCGCCGCAGTTTCCGTGTCATTTTGCACTGCTTGTCCCTCTGCATTTGACCCCTCCCGGCTGATGGAGTTTTTGCGCACAAAAACGCACAGCAGAACCTCGTCCGCGCTTTCAGCGTCCGACAGGCGCAGATCCGGCAAAACCTCCGGCTCAATCCGCTCGAAGCCCTCCGGGGCGGGCAAGCTCAGACTGACGTTACCCACGGTTATTTGCGGATCTTTTCCGGCTTCCGGCTCGCTGACCTCCAAAGCGGAAGAAGCGGCATCTTTTACCGGCGCCTCCTGTTCTTCCCGGCAGGAAGCAAGCCCCCACAGCATAAGCAGGCAGACAACCAATAAACCCAACGTACAGCAATGCATTCTGCAACCCATGATAAACACCTTTTCCATAAATAGTTGATGCTGAAAAAGCCGGGAAACGACTTTTTCAGAAAGGCACGCCGGCTCCAAGCGCCGCTGTGCGGACGCCGCAAGTAAATTGCGGCTCGCTTTCCGCCGCGCCCGGTCGATTGCATCGGCCGGGTCAGTCGGCCCTTTGGTATATTTCTGGTCGAAAAACACAGAGATTTAGCATTTATAGTTAATGATATAAATATATTATATACTTTTTCAGGGCCGACTAAATATTGTCACAAACGGGCAAGATATGTCCTGCAAGGCATTTATGCAAAAGACGTTCCAGATGCTCTATTATTCTGATATTTGCGCCTTGCCGGTTAATCTTGACAATTCGCAAGCATACGGGTAATGTCCCGCGCATGAACGCTTCACCCAGCCAAAACCCGCGGCTGAGGCGTGCGTTTGACCCGACTACAGATTCACGTTCCAGGCCGCGGCAACTCCCGCGGTTTTTATTTTTGCAGCCTTATAGCATGTTGCGCCTGAAATTACCGCTTGACGGAGAAGCATCGCTGCCCTCTTCATCCGCAGCTTCCTGCGCCGCAACGGCTGAAGCGCGGTATCCGTCAAGCGGCTTGCCGCTTTGCGGCGTTAACCTTCCACGACATACACCCTTTTACGCGCAAAGGAGACGTAATGGGCTCAAACGCAGCGGATGCAGCGCCAAAAGATAAAAACAGCCCTGACGGAACCGGCCCGGAAAATACTCTTTCAGAAATTGAAAAACGGGCTTTCGCTCTGGTGGAAGAAAAAGAAAGCGAATCCAGGACCAGAAGCTTTGCGCCTCCGTGGTCGCGTATTATCAGCGTTCTGGCTGTCAGCTGGGCGCTTTTCCAACTTTACTTCGCCTTGTTTCCCGTGCTGGATGCCCTCCGCTTGCGCGTATGGCATATTATTTTCATGCTGACCCTGGCTTTTCTGCTGTATCCCGCCTGGAGAAAAGAACCGCGCCGCCGCGTCCGTCCTTCGCTCTTGGATGTTGCCTGCATAGGCGCGGGCTATTTCGCCTTCGGCTATTTCCTGCTGAATTATGACGCCATAACTTTGCGCGGGGGTTATTTTTCCGGGCTGGATTATAAAGTAGCCCTGATCGGCGTGGCCATATGCTTTATCATGGCCTTTCGCGTGGTAGGCAGCCTGGCCTGGCTCGCCGGCATCTTCCTGGCCTATAATTTTCTGGGCGAGTACATTCCCGGCCCCTTCGGACACACCGGGTTCAGCCTGAACCGGGTCATGGGGCACATGTTCTGGGGCAGCCAGGGTCTTTTAGGCGTGGGAGTGGGCGTTTCCGCCACCTATATTTTTCTGTTCTCGCTTTTCGGAACTTTTCTGAAATACAGCGGTTTCAGCTCTTTTATCAATGATCTGTCCCTTACCCTGGTGGGACGCAGCGCGGGCGGCCCCGCCAAGGTGGCGGTAATCGCCAGCGCCCTCATGGGCATGATGAACGGCAGCGCTCTGGCCAATGTAGCTACAACCGGCGCGATAACCATTCCCCTGATGAAGCGCACGGGCTACACGCCCGAATTCGCGGGCGCGGTGGAAGCGGTGGCCTCCACAGGCGGACAGTTCGCCCCTCCGGTTATGGGCGCGGTGGGCTTCATCATGGCCGAATATCTCGGCGTTCCCTACACCACGGTCATGCTGGCGGCCGCCATACCGGCCTTCCTTTATTACCTGGCGCTGATCATGGCCGTGCATTTTGAGGCTAAAAAACTCGGGCTCTCCGGTCTTTCCCCCGAACATATTCCGGCCGCTCTCGCGGTCATAAAAAAACGCGGCCATCTTATCCTGCCGCTGGTGGTGCTTATGGCCGTCATGGGTATGGGCTACACTCCGCTTTACGCCGCGGTATTTTCCATCTTCAGCGCTGTCATTGCCTCCTGGTTTTCCCGCGAAACCCGCATGGGCATAAAAAGCATTCTGCTGGCATTGGATGAAGGGGCCAGAAGCGCCGTCGGCGTGGGCGCGGCCTGCGTCATCATCGGCATTATCATCGGCACGGTGAGCCTGTCCGGTCTTGGCCTTACCTTCTGCTATGAGGTTCTGAATTTCGTTGAAAAGGGGCAGATTTATCTGGCCGGATTTTTTGTCATGCTGACCAGCGTCATTCTGGGTATGGGGGTACCCGGCGTTGCCGCTTATGTGATCGTGGCGGCTGTGGCCGCCCCGGTAATGGTGAGCGTGGGCGTTTCCGATCTGGCCGCGCACATGTTTTGCCTGTTTTACGCCTGCCTTTCCAACATTACGCCGCCTGTGGCCATGTCCTCATATGTGGCCGCCGGCATAGCCCACTCAAACCAGACGAAAACCTCCCTTATCGCGGTACGCCTGGGTCTTGCCGGGTTTGTGCTGCCTTTCTTTTTTCTGGATAATTCCCTGCTCCTGTATGGCCCGGCCAACGGCACGGCGGTGACCGTATGGGCCATTATATCGGCTTCGCTCGGGATGGCCGCCCTCGCCGCCGGACTGGAAGGCTGGCTCTTTTGCCGCTGCAGCCTGCTCCTGCGCCTGCTGCTGCTCACCGTCGCCGGGCTTGCCATACACCCGGGCCTGAGCACGGATGCCCTCGGTCTGGGCATATTTGCTCTGGTCATATTTTTAAACCGGCGCGACGCGCGGGCCTCTTCCGTCGCCTAGAGCACATTCACCGTCCAACCCTAACCCTGGAGTATTGTATGTTACGCACCCTGTTTTCCGGTTTGATCCTTCTGTTCTTCTGTTCTTCTTCTCTGCCGGCGCTGGCCGCAGGCAAAGTCAACCTGAGTTTCCCCACTGCCGCCACCACCGGCGCGCTTT
This sequence comes from Deltaproteobacteria bacterium, assembly GCA_031266055.1. Taxonomy (GTDB): domain Bacteria; phylum Desulfobacterota; class Desulfovibrionia; order Desulfovibrionales; family Desulfovibrionaceae; genus WRHT01. The sequence goes on along the minus strand of JAISBT010000142.1, from coordinate 22,173 downwards.
ACCCCCTGGGCGCCGGCATAGCCAATTTGTGGAATTCCAAACTTGACGTCACCGCCCGCGTACAGGCTTCCAATGGAGGAGTGCAAAACCTGAATCTGCTGCAAAGCAAGGAAGCTCAAGTTTCCTTCGCGGTTTCCAGCATTACCTATGAAGCTCTGCACGGACAGCGCGGCTTTGCGGGCAGAGACTACAAAGACGTGCGCATTCTGGCCGGGCTTTACTATAACCCCAACCAGGTTGTCGCCCTGCGGGGCAGCGGCGTGGACAAACTGGCGGACTTTAAAAACAAACGCTTCGCTCCGGGCGCTGCCGGAGGCACCACCGAAGTGGAATCGCGCGTGCATTTTACCGCCGCCGGGCTGAAGTACCCTGACGACATCAGGGCCCAGTTTGTGGGGTTCAGCGAATCCATTGATCTTATGCGCAACAAGCAGCTTGACGGCGCCTGGATCATGGCGGGAGTGCCCACAGCGGCGGTTACGGAAATGTGCGCCACTGCCGATGGAAAGCTGCTGGGAATGGAAGCCGGGCTCATCCAAAAAGTTCAGGCGGAATACCCCTGGTATTCGGAGTTTGTCATTCCAGCCGGAACCTACGACAACCAGAAAGAAGACGTGCGCACCACCGCTGTAAAAATGCTCCTGCTCACGGACGCCTCCATGCCGGAGGATCTGGTTTACAACCTGACCAAAACCTTTTGGGAAAACCTGGATGAACTGGGCAAAGCCCACGCGGTAATGAAAACCGTGACTCCGGAAATGGCGGTAAGCGACCTTTCCGGCATTCCCCTGCATCCGGGAGCGGAAAAATACTACCGGGAAGCGGGGCTGTTGAAATAGAGCAGTTTAACAGGGCAGTTTAATTATTGAACTGGATTATGCGGAAGTTCCCGTGTATAATACGACTCAATGAATATCCTGCTTATGAACCTCAGCCCGGATTTTTACGAGGGCGAGCTGCAAACGTTATTTTTAGCGCACGCGTTGCGGCAACGTGACGATTGCCGTCTGGTTATTTTATGCCATGACGGTTCGCCTTTGCAGCGGTTCGCCCTGACATCCGGGCTGGAGTCCATTGCCTTTGTCGACGGCTTTATGGGAAAGCTGGCCTGGAATTTTAAGTTGCATTGGTTTTCCAAGCGGAATAACAAAGAAAAATGGATTATTCACACGCATGACGATCGTTCCGTCTGTTTCGGGGGGAAGCTGGCCCAAAAAAAAACCAATTTTTTGCTGTTGCACTCCCGCCACAGCCCGGCGCGGGCAAGCGACCCCCGCTTTGAAGAGAAACTGAGAGCAGCCGGCATCATTGCCTGTGAAACGCAAGAAATCGCCTATACCATCGCTGAAGCCAAAGTCCCCCCCAAAGCGCTTAAAATCATCCGGGGGGCCATAGACCGCTCCCGCTACACCGAAAAGATTCCCCGCAACGACAACCGGCTTATTCTGATCTGCCCCGGCCGCCTGATAGCCGGGAACGGGCACGAAAATCTTATCCGCGCCTTGTCCATTTTTCAGCAGGCGAGCTGGCTGCCGCCGTGGGAACTGCGCATATCCGGCTCCGGCCCTCTATTTTCCTCTCTGCTGACTTTGGCCAAAGAACTTAAGGTGGAAAGCCATCTGGCCTTTTTGGGCGGACAGGATTCCAATGTCGTGTTGCCGGATTGCGACGTTTTGATTGCTCCGGCGTCCCAGGGTGAAGGATGCAGCCTGCCGGTTCTGGAAGGCTGGGCCACCGGTCTGCCCGTTATATGTTCGGACAGCCTGGCGCATGTGGAAATAGTCCATGACGGGCAGGACGCCCTGTTTTTTAAACAGGACAGCCCGGAAGACCTGGCCGCTAAAATGCTGGCTCTGTGCCGGGAGGAAAGCTTGCGCGCGTCTCTTGCCGCCGGGGGAACCCGGAGCCTGTCGAATTTTACCTGCGCGACCATGCTTGAACAGTATGTGGGTCTGTACCGGCGCCTGCTGGACGAGTAGAGCATGATGATTTGACCCATGCCGGAAAAAACTTTTCATATTATGACCTTCGGCTGCCAGATGAATGTGAACGATTCAGACTGGCTGCGCCGTTCTTTGCTGGCTGCGGGTTTTACCGAACAGCCTTTTGAGGCCGCGCGGGTGCAGATATTGAACACTTGTTCCGTACGCGCGAAACCGGAGCATAAGGTATATACCGAACTCGGGCGCATCCGCCTTTTGGCGCGCAAATTCCCCGGACGCGACATTATTGCCTGCGTCGGCGGCTGTGTAGCCCAGCAACTCGGAGAACAACTCTTCGCCAAATCCAGGGAGTTAAAACTGCTGTTCGGCACGGACGGCCTGGCGCATGCCCCTGCCGCCATTGCCATGCTGGCTGAAAACTCCGTTCAAGCCATAAGCCTGCTGGATTTTTCCTCTGAATACGCTGAACGCAAAACGCCGGGCGACCCGGCGGACGGAACGGGCGGCCCGGATTTCAGGCAGCGGATTGCTCCAAGCCCCGAAAACGCCGCTCAGCCCGCGCAAACTACGCCGGCCACGGCCCCTCCGGCGGCTTACGTCAACATAATGCAGGGTTGCGACAATTTTTGCACTTACTGCATTGTACCCTTTGTACGCGGCCGGCAAAAATCGCGCGCGGTGCAGGCGGTTCTGGAGGAGTGCCGCGCCCTGATCAAAGGCGGCTGCAAGGAAATTACCCTGCTGGGACAAAACGTCAACGCCTTCGGCCAGGATGCGGGCGTTGCGGCTGAAACGGGCATACCCGCGCCTGAAGCGGACAAGCGCGATAAAACAGATGGTTTTGTATCTTTGCTCCACCAACTGGCCGGGCTATCCGGCCTGCAACGTCTGCGCTTTATCACGCCCCACCCCAAAGATATGCCGGACGGGCTGATTGAAGCTTTCGCGCAACTGTCCGTGCTTGCGCCCCGTTTACACCTCCCCTTGCAGTCAGGTTCCGACCGCGTTTTAAAACGCATGAACCGCCGGTACGACCTGCGGCATTATATGCGGCTGGTCGGACGGCTTAAGGCGGCAAGGCCCGGCATACAGCTTTCCACAGATATTATTGTGGGTTTTCCCGGCGAGACGGAAGAAGACTTCAACGCAACCATGCAGGCCATGCGCGAGGCTGATTTTGCCGCGAGCTTCTCGTTCGTCTATTCCGACCGCCCGGGGACAAAAGCCGGCGGGTATACGGACAAAATCCCCCGGGAAGAAGCGCTGGAACGCTTAAGCCGCCTGCAACGCTGGCAGGATGACAATACCAGACGCATTCTGCGCGGTCTGGTGGGAGCGAAAGCCCAAGTTCTCATTGAAGAGACAAGCCTGAAAAATGGAGAGTCCAATATGCGGGGCCGCGACGCTTATGGTTTTTCCGTACATATCCCCCTCCGGCAGGGTGAATTGCTGAACATAGGCGACATGGCCGACGTGCGCATAAGCGGGGCCGGCCGCCATGCGCTCCGGGGCTGCCTGGATTAGAGCGTTTTATCTGGAATCCGAATTAGAGCATTTTAACATTGAAAATGTTGAAATGCTCTGGCGGCGGGCACCGCCGTCCGCCCCGCAGGCGTAGGCGAAACTTGTTTCGCCGTTAAGCGCCTTAAGGGAGCGTCTCAAAATTAAACTGCTCCAGACGCTTCAAGAAGCCGCTTCCTGGCGGGCCTTATTTATAAGCGCGCCCAAGGCCCGCATCTGGGTTTCGTCCACATTCACAAACTCCATGCCGATCATATATTTACCCGCATCGGGTTTGCACCAGATTGTTTTGGCAATGGCCATAAAATACTGATCCGCGTCGTTTTCGTAAACCTTTAGAAAACTGCTGGAAAATCTGTTCAGCATGGGAATATTTACCTTGACCTGCATGGTCAGCCCGTTTTCCATGGGCCCGGGTGATTCGATGCAAATGCCGCCTATGCTGATGTCGTTGATGTTGCTTTTAATGGCTCCGGCATCGCTCATAGGAAAAACCAGCTCTTTAACTTCCACGCTGTACGCTTTGGGCAGCCTGTAGTACTGTCGGCCATCGCCGGTTTTTTCCAGGGAAACTTTTTGTCCTCCCGCGCTATCGTGCATTTTGTCCTCCGCACATAATCAAGAATACCGCCGATTAGTACCATATATCGCTTAAAACTACGCATGCGCTTCGTTTTAAGCGATAAGATCGCAAAGCAAAAAACGTGGTTTTTGCTTTGCTCCGCCGCCTTAAGGCGGCGCGGCAAGGCTTTGCACACAAATCCCTGCCGGGCATTTCAAGTATGAAACGCTCCCTCCGGCGCTTCTTCACATATAACAGAAAAACTCCGCCGTTTCAATCAAAGCGCCGGCTTTACCGCACAGAACTTTTTCTGTTTGCTGCGGCCAATGCTGAGAAAATCAATTGACTCGCGGTCTTGCCGGGGGTACATTTCTGCCCTGAAGCGGCAATGCAACGGCCGCAACAAGCAAAAATGCCAGAAAACATTTCCCCAAAAAGCGCGGGGTCGCGCCGCCTGGAACGCGCCAAAGCCTTTCAGATTCTTTACGGTTTGTGTTTTGACCCGCCGGTGAACCAGTCGGATTTGGCCCGTCGCTTCCAACGGGCTATTTACGCCGAACCCGTGCCGGGCAGCGTCTTTTTCGTTGAACTCTACCCGGAGCAGGACGAACAGGCTGATGACGGCGCCGCGCTTTCGCAAGCCGGCGATCCCGCTCCCCCTTCCGCTAAAAAAGAAAGCTTCCGCCTGCCGGATATACACGCAAGCTGCCCTGAAGATGAAGAAAACGAACGTATTGTCACCCCCTCCCACCAGGCCGGCAAAGCCAAACCCGAAGGGTTGGCCTGGGAACTGGTGCGGGGAGTATGGAGCAAGCAGGCTGAACTGGACGAACTGATCCGAAGTTTTTCACAAAACTGGCGCTTGGAGCGTATGGGCAAGGTGGAGCTTTCTTTATTGCGCATGGCGGCCTATGAGCTGCTTTTCAGCGCGGATGTTCCGCCTAAAGTGATTATTAACGAAGCCATTGAGCTTTCACGCCAATTCGGCGATGAACATTCGCACGGCTTTGTGAACGGCATTCTTGACGCGGCAATAAAGGCCGTGAACAAGGCAGATGTTAAAGCGGTTCAGCTTTGAAAAGTTGTACCGCCCGGCAGGGATTTGTTCGCAAATCTTTGCCGCGAAACGCCCTATTTGCCGATGCAGAACCCGGCAAAAACCTGATCCAAAATTTCCTCAGAACAGCTTGCCCCGGTCACGTCCGCAAGATAGGCAGCCGCGCTGTCCAGGCGGACGCTCAGCAGATCGGCCGGAATATCGCCCTTGAATTCATTTTTGAGGGCGGAAAGCTCGGCTTTGACCTCTTTCAGCTTCAGCGTCTGGCGCAAACCCGGCACCGCCGCGCTGGAAAAATCCAAAGCGCCGTTATCCCCGTCCCGGCTGGAAGGAGGCGATACAATAAACCGGCGCAAGGACTCGGCCAGGTTATCCAGACCGCTTCCCGTCCTGGCTGAAACGCCCTGGCAGGGGCAGCCCAGAAACTCTTCCGGAACCGCGCAGGCCGGGCAAAGATCCATTTTGTTCAAAACAATAAACAGCTTATTGTTCCTGGATGGAGGGCCGTAGCGGTTAAAAACCGCCGCGCTTTCCCGATCCAAATCTTCCGGCCCATCGACCCGGATCAATCGGCCCTGTAAAAATTTTCCGGCTTCCAGCACCAGCAGGATGAGATCGGCCTCCGCAAAAATTTCCTGAGCAAAATCCATGCCCTCCGCCTCCAGCGCGTCTGCGGGAGCATGCGGGTCAAGCGAATCGGCGCCGGCTCGGAAACCGGCGGTATCCACAAGGCGCAGGGGGATTCCCCCCAGATTCAGCGCTTCTTCAATAAAATCCCTGGTTGTGCCCGGACTGGCTGAAACCAGCGCCCGCTTGCGCCCCAGCAGAGCGTTAAGCAGGCTGGATTTACCCACATTAACCTGCCCGGCCAGGGCTGCCCGCGCCCCCTCCCGCCAGACGCAGGCCCGTTCGTAGGCCAGAATCAATTCCGTAATCCTGGCGATAATACCGTCCAGGCGGGCCATGAAATCTCCGTCCCCACCCTTGTGCCGGGCCAGGGCTTCATCCGCCTCGTCAGGAAAATCTATACACAGATAAAGCCGCGCGCGTAACACATCCAGTTCCGCGCGCAGTTCGTTCAAAATTCCGCTCAAGCGCCCTTCCAGCTTATTGCGGGCCAGATACACCCCCTGTAAGGTGGGCGCGGAAATCATTTCCGCCACCGCTTCCGCCTGGCTCAAATCCAGCCGTCCGTTTAAAAAGGCCCTTCTGGTAAATTCACCAGGAGCCGCAAGGCGCGCCCCTGAAGCTACGGTTGCGCCGAGAATTGCCTGCAGCACCGCCTTGCCGCCATGACAGTGAATTTCAGCCACATCTTCACCGGTAAAAGTATGCGGCCCGGGCATAAATACAGCTAAAACCTCATCCAGGGGGAAGGCTCCGGCATCGCAAATCCAGCCATGCTCCATACGGCGGGGCGTAAAGGCAAAGGGAGGCGCCGGTTCCGGGCCGATTTTTTTGCTGAACAGGTTTTGCAAAATACGCAGGGCTTCCGCGCCGCTCAAACGCACAATGCCAATGCCGCCTCCGGCGGAGCGCGCGGAATTGATGGAACCGGCGGTTCCGGGGGTTCCGGCGGAACCTGGGCCGGTAACCGCGGTGGAAATAGCGGCAATGGTCGGCGCGGAATCAGGCATCTTTCGCGGATGCCGGATCAGGATTTTTACGCCTGGGTATAATCACCACCCGCTTGAGGCTGCCCTCGCCCTTGCTGTGCGTTTGCACATCCGGGTCGTCTTGCAAAGCCATATGGATGATGCGGCGCTGGTAAGCGCTTATGGCTCTGGTTGACTGCGGGCGGGCACCGGCTTTGACCTTCTGGGCCAGATGCAAGGCCAACTCGCGAAGTTTTTCATTTTGCTTTTCGCGGTATTCGCCGACATCTATCTGCACATTTATCGAGACGTTAAGACGGCGCGAGACAATGCAGCTCAACAGGTACTGCAATGCGGCAAGCGATTGCCCGTCCCGGCCGATAAGCAGCCCCTGGTCGCCGGCGCAGTCAATTTGTATCCACACGCGGTCTTCGTCCACTCTAAAAGTATTTTTCGTGGGGCCTACAATAGGAAGCACCAGATGTTCCAGCGCGTCCAAAACAGTTTCGCGCAACAAAGCCTGATCTATGGATTCCAGAGCTACCTGCGGAAATTCCTGGGGCGCGCAAGATGAGGATTTTTCGTTGTTTTCCTCCTGCGGCGCGGACATGCCGGTATTTTCCGCCGGTTGCGCGTTTTTTTCGCGCCGCGCATCCGCAACCCCGGTTTCCGAAGCATTTTGCGTCGGCCTGAGCGGTTTACCCTGCTGCGTCTTTTGATGTTTGCCGGGTCTGGAATTGTCCGTGGCGGACGCGGCCGATCCGGAGGGCGGCTTTACCGCGGGCAATGCTTTCGGCGCCGCCTCCGGCAACGCTTTCTGCCTGTTTCCGCTCAAAGCTTCCAGCTTTACCCCGGTCAATGCCTCCGGCGCCGGCTTGGGCCGGGGTTTGGAATCCTCCGCCGCGATTTTATCCTGAAAATTCAGATTTATATTATGCGGCTGTACCCGCCTGGCGCGTAAAGCGGCTTTTTTAGCTCCAACCAGCCCGAAGATGCCGGTTTTGGAATCATTGATAATTTCAATTTCCAGCTTTTCCCGCTCCACGGCAAAATAAGCGCATGCGTCCTGTATGGCCTCATCAAGAGTTTTTCCTGTAAACTCCACATAACCTTTCATACATCCCTCGTTGTCTGGTTGACGCTGAAAAAGCCCATTAGAGCATTTTAACATTGAAAATGTTGAAATGCTCTGGCGGCGGGTACCGCCGCCCGCCCCGCAGGCGTAGGCGAAACTTGTTTCGCCGTAAAGCGCCGGCGGGAGCGTCTCAAAGTTAAATTGCCTTAGTACGCTGTCCCGCTTAAAAATGCAGATCAAACAGCGTGCCGGCGGCTTTCCGCTTTTATTTCTGTCTTAGCTGCCACCTCTGCTGGGCAATGGAAAAAATGTTGCTGATAAGCCAGTAGACCACCAGACCGGATGGAAAATTCAGAAACATAAAGGTAAATACTATGGGCATAAACAGCATAATTTTAGCCTGCGTACTGTCGCCTGTGGTTGGAGTCATTTTTTGCTGTATAAACATGGTGGCCCCCATAAGCACAGGCGTTATGTAATAAGGATCGCTGAGGGAAAGATCCGCCAGCCAGACCTTATCGGTAAAGGGCAGGTAGGGAATGAAACTTGCCTGGCGCAGTTCAAAGGCATAGAGCAGCGCTTTGTACAAGGCGATAAAAATCGGCAGTTGCATGACTATGGGCAGGCATCCGCCCATGGGGTTAATCTTGTACGTTTTATACAACTGCATCATTTCCGCGTTAAGGCGTTCCTTGTCGCCCTTATATTTTTCACGCAGTTTTTGCATGTGCGGCTGAATCAGCTTCATACCCTGCATGGACTTGTAACTTTTATAAGACAAAGGCCAAAGCAGCAACTTTACCAGGATGGTGAGCGCAATAATGGATATGCCGTAATTGCCCGCAAAAGAATTGAAAAACAATAACAACGCCACCAGCGGCCTGGATATGGCGGCAAACCACCCGTAGTCGATAGACGTGGTCAAATCCGCCGGAGCCGCCTGCAAATCCGAAACGCGCTTGGGCCCGAAATAATAATTCATGCTGCTTTGCAGCGGAGTTTCCGGCGCGACGCTTATATTGTCGCGTTTCATGGCCACCGTAAAAATTTCATTCTGAAAACGCGCATCCATGCGAAACCCGGGGTCAGGAGGCATCATGGCGGCCAAAAAATAGTTGCTCATGTTTCCGCCCCAGGTAAGATTGGTGCCGTAGCTCTGGCCATTGCCCAGCGTGGAGCGGTCGCTTTCCTCATTATACTCGCCGCCCTGCACCCGCGCCACCATGGTGATCTTCTGGTAATCCTCCGGGCCGGACAAATCCGCCGTGCTCACGCTGTAACCGAGGCTTACCGCCTGGGCCACCCGGCTGCGCAGTTCGACCTTTTCCTGCAGTACATAGGTATCCGCGTCAAAAGTAATGGTGCGCTGGAGGGTCATTGAACCCAGATCCGCCCAAAAAGTCAGGCTTTCCTTCTGGTTGGCTCCAAGCTCCACCCGTTCGCTGCCGGTGTAACTCCAGGCAGCGTTGCGCCAGGAATGTTGATTATTGATTAAAATACCCAGCGGGGCCGCCTGCGCGACCGTACCCGCCACCAGATTGACCTGGGCCGCAGGCTCGGATTTGTCAAAATGCGTGCGCACCGTATAAAGCTTAAGCTCGAAAGAAAGTAAAATCCCTCCACGGCCGCTGAATTTCGCCCTGTACAAAGGCGTGTCCACCGTAATCACCTTGCCGTCAGCCTGGCTGGATTCCGCCGGGAACCCGGGGGCAATGTCGCCCGGATGCGCGCTCTGGCCGAAAGGGTCAGCCGGAACGGCATTTTGCCCCATGGGCCGGACATCCTCAGCCAAAATCCCCGGCTGTCCGTCTTGCTGCTGCGTGGTCTGCGGGTTTGGCCGCGTCCTCCAGCCCATGAATTCGGACAGGGGATTCCAGCCAAACAACACCAACATACAAAGAACAATTCCAATTATTGTGCGTTTTTCCATAAAACTTCCAAGCTCCTATTTGATACCGTTGCACGGTTGATTTTCCGAATCCGGAATTGGACTGACAGGAGGCACGGGGTCATATCCTCCGGCACAAAAAGGGTGACAGCGCAGAATTCGCCACAGGGCATACAAACAGCCTTTGATGACGCCATGGCTGGCAATGGCCTCTATCGCATAAGCGGAACAGGTTGGATAAAAACGACAGGATCTTGGAAGGAAAGGCGATATACACCTTTGATAAGCGCGTATCAGATATATCAGCAACACCCAAAGCTCCTTGCAGCCTCACGGCATACGGCGGTCGCCAGCCTTGGGATCAGTACCGGGCAACACTTTCACCGGCATCAAGCGAAAAATGCTCCAAGTGTCAAGATCGACGGACAAAAATGCGGTTTTCCCCGTCGCGCGCCGACTCCGGCGCGCCCGGCTTGCTGGCAAGCGCCGCAGGCTGTAACTGAAATTACCGCCTGCCGGCAAGAATACGCTGCTCACCCATTTTATCAAACAATCCAGTCGCCAAAGAGAGTAATTCCTTTTCCAGGCCGGGGTAATTCAGCTTTTCAGGATGCCTGCCCTGTTTGGCCACCACGGCGATATCAAAGCCGGGCGGCAGGATGTTTTGCTGCAGGCGGAAAAACTCTCTGAGCAGTCGCTTTATCCGGTTGCGTTGCACTGCTCCGCCGACTTTACGGCTGACAGCAAGGCCGCAACGCCAGGTGTCAGCTCCGGTCGGCAATACAAAAAAAATGAAATGCGGGGTAAAATAACGTTTCCCGGCACTATAACACTTTGAATATTCATCCCTTTTCAGTAGTTTATTCTGTTTTGAAAAGGTCAGCATAATTAATCAATGCTGAAAGAGTCGTTTCCCGACTTTTTCAGAAAGGCACACCGGATCCAAGCGCCGCCGTGCGGACGGCGCAAGTAAATTGGTGGTATCAGGATTCAGACCGTCAGCCTTTTGCGGCCTTTCGCCCGCCGGCGGCGCAACACATTACGCCCGGCAAGGGTTGCCATGCGCGCCCGGAACCCGTGCGCGCGGGCGCGTTTAATTTTGCTGGGCTGGTATGTGCGTTTCATAATCAGAACTCCTTAGAGCATTTTGCGCTTGAGATTGTCGCTTAACGTGAATCAATGCCTTTACTGTTTTATGCCGCTCTAGTCAAGGAGCGGAACAAAAAATTTTGCCGGAGCCGCCTCACGGCTCCGGCGAAAGGCTCAAGTTTCCCCTTGCCAGGATGCTGTAACGCTTAAAAATGTACAGCATCAACATTAAACATACCCTGTATTAATTCCAGAGCATGCTGAAATAATTGAGACTAATGCTAAAAAAACTCAAATAAGTCCCTAAAGCAATTTAATTTTGAGACGCTCCTCCGCGATGCCCCGCCCCGGATGCCCTTTGCTGAAGAAACCAGGCGTAAGTGGCTTTGATTCCGTCCACCAGACCGGTTTTACTCCGCCACCCAAGTGCGGCCAGTCTGGATACATCCAGAAGTTTTTGCGGTGTTCCGTCCGGTTTGCTTTGATCATGAACTATTTCGCCCGTATATCCGACCACCTCGGCTATGGTCGCGGCCAGATGACCGATGGTGCCATCCGTGCCGCTGCCTACATTTATATGTTCATAACCCGAGTAGACGCGCATTAAAAAAACCAGCGCCTCAGCCAGATCATCCACATATAAAAATTCCCGCCGCGGAGCGCCGGTGCCCCAGACGGAAACGCGTTCCGCCCCGGCCTCTTTTGCTTCGTGAAAGCGCCGGATGAGCGCGGGGAGCACATGGCTGTTTTCCGGGTGAAAATTGTCTCCCGGGCCGTATAAATTGGCAGGCATGGCGCTTATGGCGTCAAAACCATATTGTCTGCGGTAGGCCTGGCACATTTTGATGCCGGCTATTTTGGCCAAAGCGTAAGGTTCATTGGTAGGCTCCAGAGAACCGGTCAAAAGATATTCTTCTTTGATGGGCTGCGGGCACAGCCTGGGGTAAATGCAGGAAGAACCCAGAAAGAGCAGCTTGCCGCAACCGTTTCTGTACGCCGCGTCAATAATATTATTTTGAATAAGCAGATTATCTCGAATAAATTCCGCTGGATAAGTTTGGTTGGCAAAAATTCCGCCCACTTTGGCCGCCGCAAGAAAAACATAGGCGGGTTTTTCCCGGGCGAAAAAATCCTCCACGGCTGACTGCTTACGCAGATCCAGTTCCAGGCTGGTTCGGACAAGAAGATTTTTGGCTCCCAGGCGAAGAAGACTACGGCAGACAGCGGAACCCACAAGACCGCGATGCCCGGCGACATATATTTTAGCGTTACTGTCCATAACGAAATGATCTCGCTTTTTGTTAGATTTTATAGTATTTTAACATTGAAAATGTTGAAATACTCTGGCGGCGGGCACCGCCGTAGCGAAGTGAAGTTTCAAGCGTGCCATGGCAAGAGCATTTTAACCTTTTCATCCAACAGACTCCTGCCCGTAAACTGGCATCAAGCTTTGGCGTACTGCTTTTTCCATTCATCCAAAAACAGCAGGGCGCTTTCCAGGGAACTGAGCTTGCCGCTGCGCCCGCGCAAAGCCGCGATTACGGTTTCAAAATCCGCTCCAGCCGGAAGTTGCAGCGTCTCCATCAAAGCTTCCAGCCGGGTACACAGTTCCGGCTCCAAATCCTCCCCCCACCCGGTATACGGGCGCATTGCCGGCCAATCCGGAAGCCGCCCGGCCACAAAATCCAGCAGGGTTTTCATCCGCGCCTGATAAGTATGCTCCTTGAGCACCCGCGCCCGCCCTCTTTCCGCAATGGCTTCCCGCTCTTCCGGGCGTTGCAGGTAATAGTCAAGCTTATTTTTCAAGTCTTCCAGAGTGCTGAAGGAGCCTATTTCATCTTCGGCAAACAGTTCCGGCAACAGCGTGCGCTCGTCAACCAGTTGAAACGCCCCGCAGCAGGCAATTTCAAAGGTGCGCGGGTTGATGAAATCACCGCGGGTAACCGCGGGTTCAGCCTTAATGCCGGAGTGCAAGTTCAAGTTAATTTTAGCCGCGTTAAAAATGCGCACCGCGTCTTCCGGACTGATCCGCTCCCCCTTCATGCGTAAATGCGCCTCCAAAAAAGCGTCATCGTCCCATTCCGTTCCCCAGATTTTAAAATCATAACCTGTAAGTTCGCGGAAAGCCCGCCGCCTGTTCGGGTACCCCGCGCCCATAAAAGATACGTCCGCTCCAAAGCGTTGCCTGTCCGCCGCGCTCAAAGCCTCCCCTTCAAGCGGGCGATGCAGTTCCGGCAAGGCGGCCAGCGGCAGATACAGCGCATTCCGTACCCCGAGATCCGCCAATTCCCGCAAAAAAGGCTCCCGTTGAATTACCGCGAAAAAGTCATAACAGGTAGCAAAAGAACGCCAATAGACAAACAGCCTGTAATCCTCCACGAACCACATGGCTGTCGGAACCCCGTCATGCTTGAGCCGGGCCAGAGTCTTGCGGCTTAAGGGCGCCTGGGCCATGGCCAGAACCAAATCCGGCGCAAAGCGTTCAACTTGCGCCAAAACAGCCTCACCTACCAGGGCAAGGTAGCTGTTTTCCAGATAATCCAGACGCTCACGCCGTACCTGTAAACCTTTCAGCGCTTCAAAACTTCCAAAAAAGGCCGGCGCTTCAAACACCTCCACCAGACACCCGTTGTCGCGCAAAGCGGCCGCGCAATACCGGCCCACCGGCAGGGAACCGCCGTACAAAGGGAGAACGACCAGAACTCTTGTCAACATTTCAGCCAACTTTCCTATAGAGAGCGTAGCATGGCTTCGCGCAAGATGGTATTCATCCGTGTCTGGTAGCCTTTACCTTGACTTTTGAGCCATGTCAGCACGTCAGCATCAATCCGTACGGAAGCATGTATCTTGACTGGCTTGAAAAACGGATTTGGAACTGCACGCGTCCAAAAAGCTTCGTCCAGTGGTGGGATGTCACTATAATCAATTTTGTTATCCGGCTTCTCTGCCAATGCCTTGAGTTCCACCTTGCGTTCTTCGGTTAGAGACGGTAGTTCGCCTTGTTTATATCTAACCATGCTCATAACGCCTCCTTTCATTTCGATTCACGCGACGTGCGCTGATGATTCGTACGACCTCGGCCCCGCGATCTTCAAAGCGCAATGTATGCGCTACCAACAACAGCAGACCTCCGCCAGATATACCGATGGTTTGCCAACGCTCTTCACCGTTCTCAATACGATCTTGTACAGATACGGCAAACGGATCATCAAAGACAAATGCGGCTTCCTCAAATCGAATCCCGTGTTTGCGAAAATTGCTTTCAGATTTTTTGTCATCCCACTCGAAATACAATTCCATCCGCTTATCCGCCGAACCTTCAATGTATCTTTTTTTTGTATATACAAAAAACAACCCGAAGTCAACCCTGGCCTGATGCTCCGCCGCCTCTCCGGATGTAGAGCGTCAACACGTTATTCACCCTCCGAGTAACCTGAAGGGCGGCGGTGCCCGCCGCAAGAGCATTTCAACATTTTCAGTGTTAAACCGCTCTAAAAATAATCCGGCAACATCCAGTCCTGTTCCACCAACAGCTTGTTCACCACGCTTTCCGCAATTTTCCCGGATGGCGGCGTCTGTCCCTGCCTGTCCGGATTACCGGCGGATATTTTCAAATATTCGCTTACAAGAAGGCGCTTTGCGCCGCGCTCTTCTTCAAGTCCACTCTCCGGCCGGCCGGAAACAAGCCGGAAGGTCGCGCCAAGGTCATCAAGGCTGCTGAATAATTGCGTCATTTCAGGGTGTGGCGGTACGCCCGGCTTGTCCGGAGCGGCAAAGGGAGCGAGGCAGGCTGTTTTATGGGGGCAAGGCGCGCTTTCCAGGCAGGGAACGCAGGGAAGCGCGGCTTGCAGAATTTCATGCCCCAGGCCGTATGGCCCGGTTTCCCAGACCCAGGCGGAAGAAAGAAAACAGGCCATAACCGGGGTTCCGAGGTGCGCGGCCAAATGCATGGCGCCCGTGTCCGGCGTAAAAAGCAAATCCAGGCTCGCAATAATCCCGTGGAGATCCGCAAGGCTGGTTTTACCGCTCAGATCCTCCAGGCGCTGCAGCAAGGCGGGTTTGAGAAATTTACATACTCTGCGGGCGGTTTGCTGTTCACCCGCGCCGCCGAGCAGCAATACCTCCGGGCCTTTACGCGCCGTAAAAAGAGCTTCTATATAACGGGCCAGATATTCCGGAGGCAAAGATCTGCGCGCCGCGCGGCCGGAAAGAACAAAACCCAGCCGCTGCCCTTTGCCCGCAGGGTTTTTTGCGCGGGCCGCAGGGTTGACTTCCGCCGGAGAAACAGGATCAGGATGAAAAAAGGCCCAGAAATCAGCCAAATTAAGCGGCGCGGTTTTGCGCTCCCGCGTCCAGCGCCAAGCCATTTTACACCACCGGGAACTCACGGGTTGCCCGGATTCCAACCGGTAGCCGACAACCCTTTCCGGGTCGAACATGGAAGTAATGCTTAAAGAAAGAGGACTCTGATTCAGATTATAAACCGAGGTGAAATCAACCGCCGCCAGTTCGGCAAAAGCCCCGGCATTTTCCGCAAGCAAGGCGCCGGGCGTTTCCGGAACGCGCAGACCGCTCCCGGCATGCGCCCGGACAACGTGCAGGACGGCATAAGGGAAAACGAGCCGGCCTAAAGCTTCCAGCGCTTTATCCAGCACAATATGCACCTCGCCTTCCCTATGCAGTGACAGGACAAGGCGCTTGCTTTGAATTAAATCGCCTATGCGGGCGAGCTGAATGATCAGGTGCCGTTGCATAAACCTGAAAATATCCTGCCGGGACGCGGGGAGCAAGAATAAATTTCATCTTCAATGTTAAAATGCTCTAAAAACTCCAGGCGACTCCCATGCTGACGTAATGCTGCTTGTGGTCATAGAGATCGCTGGTGGAGTTGTTTTTGCCGTACTGATAATTGCATTCCAGCGACCATGCTTCGTCGATGCGCCAGGTCAGGGCGCCGCCCAGGCGCAGGCGCTCGTCCCGGCGATCCCTGATTTCCAGTATCGTGGCCGGGCCGTTATAGTTTTCCCGGGTATAGGATGCGAAGGGAGCAAACTCAAGCCCGTGGGGCAGCTTGAACAGCAGGCGGATCGTGCCTTCCCATCCGGTATATCCGTAATCGCTTCTCCCGGCGGAAGCGCCCAGGAAGCGTCCGCCCACGAGAAATTCATGGTTGTCCGCGCCGAAAAAGAAGCGGGCGTACTCGCCGATCCAGCCGTATACGCCGTTGCGCCTGAAATCGCGGGAGTACACGCGCCGGTCTATGCCGCCTTTGCTGATCAGGTGGAAGGAGGGAGTTGCCGCCCAGAGAATGGTCGCTTCCGGCCCCAAGGCGCTCACATGCTGATAGAACTCGTAATCATATACTTCGGCCTTGAGCCGGGCTTCAGCCAGGGTTTGGGAGGTCAAATGGCGCAGGCCGAGAGCCGCCCTTCCCCATTGTGATTCCCGGCTGTGCAGATCGGCAAGATCTCTTTCGGCGTTGCCGCGCCAGAAGGCCCGGACATCCCCCACCAGATGCCAGGAACTGTCCCGGTAGAAACGCCGGGCGAAATCCAGATCCGCCCCGAAATACGCGCCAAAGCTATCTTTTTTTCTCGCGCCCTCCACGCTCACCCGCCAGTTGCCAAGATTCATGCTGTCGGAATCCGGGCCCAGATTGGCGTTGGAGTCATAGAGCACCCCGGCCCGGATTACCCCGTGCATCTGGAAAAGACTGTAGCGCTCTTCCAGAATGTCCAGGGCGCGGGAGGTTTCCTCCGTGGATTCGCCGCTCAGGGAGCGCAGCATGGCCGCGCTGCGCTCGGCGCTCTCGCGGTCGCCCAGAAGCATGTAGACGTTGGCCAGTTCAGCGTAGAGCCCGGCTTCCCCGGGGTATTTTTCCAGCAGGGTTTCGTAGGCCAGAACCGCCAGATTGAAGCGCCTGGCCCCGATGGCGGAACGGGCCAGCCCCAGGTTTATCGCATCGTCGTCCGGGTCTTCGCGCAAAAGGCGCATGTACAGGTCGCAGGCCTCCGCAGCCTCGCCCTTTTCCAGCAGGGCGGCGGCCTGGGCTTTGGCCGAATCCAGAACCACGCCCCGGGCGGGGTCGTTGCTTGCGGCCCTGGCGGGAGAGGGCAGAACCAGAGCGAACAGTACGGCGGCCAGGAAAAAAATTTTCACCGTTTCCCCCAGTCTTTTTATACCATTTCTACATCAAAACCGCATGGATGCAGTTTTACGGTATTATTTAACCGATCCGGTCAGCGGCGCCAGGTCGGAGGCGGCGAGGCCTTGCACGTTGAGCGCTCCGCCGGTGATCGCCGCGCCGGTGTTGAGATTGGCAAGGTTACCCATAAGGCTGGTGCCCGCCTGCGGGGTGACGGCCACGCCCGGCGCGCCCATGGGAGTAGCCGCGCCAGGGGCCAGGGTGTAAGTTCCGCTGAAACCGGCCACGGAAAAATCGCCGCTGCCGGAATTCCAGGCCCCGCTGCCGCCGGTCAGGTTGACCAGGGTGGCCCCGTCGGAAGTCCCCAGGGAATTGGAGGCAATTCCGCTGATCAGGCCGTTGGCGATGGCTCCGCTGCCCAGGGACACCTCAAAGCTGAAGGGCAGCTGGCCTAAATACAGCGAAGCCCCGGAGGAGCTGCCCGTGACAGTGGCAATGGTGTATTGCACGCCGCCGGCCAGCGGCGCCAGTTCGGTGGCGGCCAGGCCTTGCACGTTGAGCGCTCCGCCGGTGATCGCCGTGGTGGAGGCGAGATTGGCAAGGTTACCCGTGAGGCTGGTGCCCAGGGGGCTGATGGCCACGCCTGGCGCGCCCAGGGCGGTGGCCGCGCCAGGGGCCAGGGTGTAGCTTCCGCTGAAGCCGGCCACGGAAAAATCGCCGCTGCCTATGTCCCAGGCGCCGCTGCCCCCGGTCAGGCTGACCGAGGTGGCCCCGTCGGGAGTCCCCATGGAGTTGGAAGCGGTTCCGACGACGCTGCCGTTGGCGATGGCCCCGCTGCCCAGGGCCACCTCAAAGCTGAAGGGCAGGTTGCCGAAATACCGCGAGGCCCCGGAGGTGCTGCCCGTGACCAGGGCGGTGGGATTGTATACCGCGCCGGACAGAGGGGCCAGCTCGACGGTGGTCAGGCCGCGCACGTTGAGCGCTCCGCCGGTGATGGCCGTGCCGGTGTTAAGATCGGCCAGATTGCCCGTGAGGCTTGTCCCCTGGGGGAGGATGGAAACGCCGGGCGTGCCCAGGGCAGTGGTCGCGCCAGGGGCCAGGATGTAGGTTCCGCTGAAGCCGGCCACGGAAAAATCGCCGCTGCCGATGTTCCAGGCGCCGCTGCCCCCGGTCAGGTTGACCGAGGTGGCCCCGTCGGGAGTCCCCATGGTGTTGGAAGCGGTTCCGACGATGCGGCCGTTGGCGATGGAGCCGCTGCCCAGGGCCACCTCAAAGCTGAAGGGCAGGTTGCCGAAATACCGCGAAGCCCCGGAGGTGGTACCCGTGACCAGGGCCACGGAGCTTTGCACCGAGCCGCCCAGGTTGACAAGCTCACTGACCTGATAGATGCTGACCACGGTCAGAACCCCGTCCGTGACGGAGGTGCCGGGGTTGAGATCGGCCAGCTTGCCGCTGAGCTGCGTGCCCGATCCCACGCGATAGGTGACGCCGGCGGTTCCGAAGGCGGAGGCGCTGCTGGGGGTGTATTCCGCATAAAAACCATAATATGGGTCGTAGAAGTCGATGGAGAATTCCGTGCTGCCGGAGTCCCAGGCGCCGCTGCCCCGGGAGAAATCGACAACAATGCCCGTGGCGGAGGTGCCCCAGACCTCGCCGTTGCTGATGCCGGAGGTGCCCAGATCCACGTCGAAGCTGAAGTCAAGGGCTCCGAAATAGCCCGTACCGCTGGTGGTTCCCTGTACGGTGGCCACATAGGGCTGAACTAAACCGATCGCCAGCAGACTGGGCAGGCTATCCGTGTTGCCGGGCTCATAAAGCATGAACGATCCGCCTGCAGAGAGCCATGTGCCTTCATTTAAATCAGTGAGGAGTAAAGAGCCGACGAACCCGGTGTTGCTTCCCGGGGCGTATGTTCCGCCGCCAGCGCCCATGTTCGCCGAGCCGGCGTAACCAACGGGCAGCGTGTAGGAACCGTTGGAGGCACCGCCGGAGAAGTGGATGTTGACATAATAACCGGTGTCGTTCCAGGTACCGCTGCCGCTGTACAGATCCACCTCGACGGCATAGTTCGGGTCGGCCAGGAGAGGATCCATGTTGGTTCGGGCGGTGCCGCTGACCCAGGCGTTGCTGATGGGAACCATGCCGGTGGGGCCCAGTTCCACGTCAAAGCCGAAGTGGATGCCGCTTAAGTAATTCACGCCAACATTGAAGTTCCCGTTCACGGTGGCCACACGGGGCTGGATGGAGCCTGTGGCCGGCGGCGAGGCTTCGGCAAAGGGGGCGCCCAGGTAAAGAGAGCCGGTGGTTATAGAGGTACCGGCAGCGAGGTTGGCAAGATTGCCGGTGAGCTTCACCTCCGGCGACAGGGGCACGCCGGCTGCTCCCATAAGCGAGGAGGAACCGGCGGCCATGGTGTAGGTTCCGCTGAACAAACCCAGGACAAAATTGCCGAAGATGGGATCCCAGGTGCCGCTGCCGCCCGTCAGATTCACCGCGGTGGCTCCGTCGGGATACCCCATGTTGTTGACGGCCGTGCCGGTGATCCAGCCATCGGAGGCAGCCCCGCTGTCCAGATCCAGGCTGAAGCCGAAGGGAAGGCTGCCGAAATAATACGAACTGACGTCGGTGAACCCGCCCACCTCGGCCGTGCGGCTTGCGATCCAACTGGCGGGCAGCAGGGAAGCCGTTTCCAGGGGAAGGGGGCTGACCATCTGCAAGTTCCCGCCGGTAATGGAGGTGCCGGCCAGGAGATTGGCCAGATTGCCCGTAAGGCTTGTGGCCGTTCCGGGGGTGACCGGGCTGCCGGGCGTTCCGAAAACGTAGGAGGAACCGGGGGCCATGGTGTAGGTTCCACTGAACGAACTGAGGACGAAATTGCCCGTGCCGGAGATCCAGGAACCGCTGCCGCCTGTCAGATTCACTACGGTTTCCCCGTCGGGAGTCCCCAAGTAGTTGGCGGCCGTGCCGCTGACCCAGGCGTCGGCCACGGCCCCGCTGTCCATATCCAGGGTAAAGCCGAAGGGAAGGCTGCCGAAATACTGCGAACTATTGGCGGTGACCCCGCTCACCGCGGCCGTGCGGCTTATGACCAAGCCGGCCAGGGATCCGGCTTCCAGAGGAAGCGGGCTGACCACCTGGAAGTTTCCGCCGGCAATGGAGGTTCCGTCCAGGAGGTTGGCCAGATTGCCCGTAAGGCTCGCGGCCGTTCCGGGGCTGACCGGGACGCCGGGCGTGCCGAAAACGTAGGAGGAGCCGGGGGCCATGGTATAGCTGCCGCTGAAATTGCTTAAAGAGAAGGCCCCGCTGCCGGAGCTCCAGGAACCGCTGCCGCCCGTCAGATTCACTACGGTTTCCCCGTCGGGAGTCCCCAAGTAGTTGGCGGCCGTGCCGCTGACCCAGGCGTCGGCCACGGCTCCGCTGTCCATATCCAGGGTAAAGCCGAAGGGAAGGCTGCCGAAATACTGCGAACTATCAGCAGTGACCCCGCTCACCGACGCCGTGCGGCTTGCGACCGAGCCGGCCAGGGGACCGGCTTCCAGAGGAACCGGGCTGACCACCTGGAAGTTTCCGCCGGCAATGGGCGTGCCTGCCTGGAGAGCGGCCAGATTGCCCGTAAGGCTTGTGCCCGCCCCAGGCGTGACCGGGATGCCGGGCACCCCGAAAGCGTAGGAGGAACCGGGGGCCATGGTATAGCTGCCGCTGAAATCGCTTAAGGTGAAAGCCCCGCTGCCGGAGTCCCAGGAACCGTTGCCGCCGTATAAATCGACGAGCGTGGCCCCGTCGGAAGTCCCCATGGAGTTGGCGGCCGTGCCGCTGACCCAGGCATCAGAGATGGCGCCGCTGCCCGGATCCACCTCGAACCCGAAGCCGAGATCGCCGAAATAATAGGATGACGTGCCGGTAAAGCCGGTCACGTTGATCGGATAGGCAGGCGCGGGAGGATTCGGCCCGAGCGGAGATAAGCCTTCCAGAACGCCGCCTTCCGCCAGGAGAGTGTCCGGCGGGATCAGATCGTGTTCCGGCGTCGGAGTCCTGGTTCCGGCGCGCAACGGCTCTTCGGGCCGGCCGCTGTCCGGCTCGGGCGCGGCCGCCGCCACCCCCGCTCCGCCGCGAAAGGCCAAATCCCGGCCCAGATTCCGCCGGTCCTGCGGCAGAATGGGTTCTGGCCGCACCGGATCGGCGGGAAGGGTGATCTTCTGCCCGGCCGGCACGTTGATATTGTTGACGTACACCGCGCGGGTGGTGTTCTCCACATAGACCGTGGTCGCGCCGTTACCGGCGCGCAGGCTGATGATGGTGCCGCGTATGCCGATGGTTCCTTCGGGCGTGGACACCGCAAAGCCCTGGGGATTTTGTTCCACGATCTTGCCCGTGATCACGCGGGCCACCCCTTGCAGCAGATGAACCTTGAAAACGGAGCTTGCTCCGCTGTCCGCGAAGTCACGCAGATCCAGACTGCTGTTCGGGCCCAGATCCACCGTGCTGTCATCGGCGAACAGGATGCGCACCCGGCCAGTGGCGTCGGTGGTGACGGTATCGGACAGGAGCAGGGGCGAGAAGCGTTCCAGGGGGAGCGTTTGCCCGTCCCGGCTCACGCTCGCGCCCGGAACCACGGTCAGAACTTCGGCTATGGGCGCGTCCGCCGCATGCGCGGCGCTCATGCATGACAACTGGAAGGCCAGACTGAGCAGGCAGACTAAAAATGTCCGTTCGAAAAATGTCCGTTTACGCATAGCCGCCCGCCTTGTTTATGCGCGCGGCCTTGGCCGAAACGCCGAAAACGGCTCCGCCCCTTGCGGGACAGAGCCGTTTTGGAAAAGAAAAACCGCGCCCGTCCTTATCGGAGAGTACGGTGGAGAGCGCGTCACGCGACGGTGTTATGTGTGTGTGTGTGTGTGTGTGTGTGTGTGTGTGTGTGTGTGTGTGCAAAAATCAGGCCGGAGCGATGAGGGTCAGCCTGAGTCTCAATTTCCTTCCGGAGACGGAAATTTTTTCGCACCCATATTTTCATGCCGCCGCCTGCACCGAAAGGTTTGGATCAGCAATGCCGAAAAACCCGCACGACAAGACACATAATTATTTCACCTATCCAATTGAAAAGCAAAAGGCAAGAATTTTATGGAAAAAATTTTCCGGAGGACAAACGGAGTGTGCACCCAGGTCGCGGTAACACTTAAAAATGGTTCATCCGGTTGTAGGATACTTTTGACAAAAGATATGGACATGGGTTCCAATCGAGATGTGTAAAAAATCATCGATAAGGCGGAATCACCATGTCCACGAGTTTTCTTTATCATG
>JAISBT010000129.1 GCA_031266055.1 Deltaproteobacteria bacterium | reverse complement strand
CGCAAAGCAAAAAACGTGGTTTTTGCTTTGCTCCGCCGCCTTAAGGCGGCGCGCCGGGCTTGTTCGCCCGGCGTCAGTACGCTGTTCTATACGAACTTTTAAGTGTTACAGCGTACTAGAGCAATTTAATTTTTAGACGCTCCCTCAGTTGTCTCCGTGGGTGGAACCTTGTTCCGGACACGCGCAATTCTCCGCTTCCCGGAGTTTTTTCTTCTTTTCCTCGTCTTCCATGGCTGATTGCAGGGCTTGGCCCGTACAGCACCGGAACACGCCGTAACTTGGCTGAAAAATGTCCATAAGCAGGCCGCAAACCACAATAACGCCGGCCAAGCCTAAAAATGTACTCATAACATCCTCCTCTGAACTTCGATAAACTATACAACGGAACGGATTAAATTTTCAAGAATAAAGCCGCAAAATTGAAAATTTCCACCCAAATTGCCGCGCGAACGCTTATCTCTTTGACGCAAGCGTCATCAATAATCATCAATAATGTTAAAATGCCCTAATTGCCGTACACCTTTTCCAGCAGCGGGCTGTGCAGCAGGTCATCCGGGGAGACCGCCCGCTCTTCCAGCGAAAAATTTTGTCCATAGCGCTGTTTGATGAGCAACTGAACCGTTTCGGCTTCCAGGTTATAGTCCTGAAATTTTTTGAGCGGGGCAAGCTCAATACCGGCGCCGCGTGCATAAATTTTCCAGACCAATTCCGAACAGTAAATTTTGTCGTCCGTCCATTGGAAAAGCAAATCATAGGTTTTGGACGAAAGTTCCTCCCCGGCCGCGTACATGGCGGCAAGTTTTTCCGCCGTCAAAAAACGATCTCGGTCTTTCAGGCGCATCAACACATAATGCCCGTTGTCCCCGCGCCTTATCCAGTTCTCGATGCTTGTCCAGGCCATTTTATTGATGGCTTCATAAACATACAAGCGCTCATTGCGCTTAAAAACGATACCGCAATGCGTATACCTGGATTTGGTCGCCAGCTGGATGGCCCGGCCCTGCCCGTAAGACGAACTCTGAAACAGAATATCCCCTTCCACGAACTGAAATGTTTCCCGGTCTTCTGCCTGCATTTTGCCCGTCAGCAGCAGACAAAGGCCAACACAGACCGCCGCCGCGAGCAAGCGCGAAGGGCATGCTGCATGCGGTTTGCATATTTTTGACGCCAGGGCAAGCCAGAGGCGCAAAAACAAAACCAGGCCCAGAGCGGGCAGCCATACCCAGCGCAATTCCGAGAGCAGCACGGCAACGCCGCGCGTACTGAAAAACGCGTGCAAACTTATGGGGGAAACCCGGATGGGCCGCCAGGGTAAAAAGAAGCGTTCCGACGAAAAAGGCCAGAAGGCGGCAACCCCTTGGCCTCCGCTGGTTGCGGCATCCAGGGCGATGTGGCAGGCAACGGCCGTAAAAAGCAGCAACGCGGCCAAAACCCTACGGCAATGCAACAGCGGGGCAAGGCCGGCCCCGAGACAGCCCGCGAGAACAGCGAAAAACAGAGAATGGGTCAAACCCCGGTGCCCGAAAATATCCGCGTAGGGAATGCCCAGACGCAGGGAAAGCACGTCAAAATCGGGGACAATGCTGAAGAAGGCCGCCAGGAGCAAAAGACGCGCCGGAATGCGGGTGAAGCCCAGCCCGGCGCCGAGAGCCAGAACAGGGGCGGGATGGCTTAAGACAGTCGGCATGGGCCACCTTAGAGCAATTTAATTTTGAGACGCTCCCTCCGGCGCTTGACGGCGAAACAAGTTTCGCCTACGCCTGCGGGGCGGGCGGCGGTACCCGCCGCCGGAGCATTTCAACATTTTCAATGTAAAAATGCTATAGCACAGGGCCGTACGGCCAGGCAACCGCTTAAAAGATCCGGCTGATTAAATAAAATTCAAAAGACTCATCTGCATAATCATGGAGGAGGATTTCAGCACGCTGGTGTATGCAATCTGCTGTTGCGAAAGCTTGCTGAGCAGTTCGGAAACATCCACATCTTCCAGAGTGCTGAGGCGCCCTTCCTCGTCATAGCGCAAAAACTCCAGCTGATTTTCTATTGATTCCACACGGTTCACGCGCGCGCCGGTTTTGGTGCGGTACCCCACCACATGTTCCATTGCGTGGCCGAGCTCTTCCAGGATTTCCTGGCAACCCTGCTGGCTGTTGGATTCAAAATATGCAATGGCTTCGCCGCACACTTCAAATACGTTTTTACCGTAGCCGTTGACCGCTTGCGGGCCGCTGCCGGAAAAAGGCGCGGCATAAATGCCGCCGAAAACATCCTTGCCCACGTTATTGATTACAATGCTGGCGTTGTTGCCGATATTCAGTTCAATATCCGCCCGGTAAGGCTTGATAACGTATTCATCCCCGGAATTGATGGCGCCGGGCGTAAAGGCGTTCAGAGTCAGAATACCGCCGGGCACCGCAAGCTCCGAAGCTCCGGGCACAAAGGGAGCGCTGGAAGTTGCCCAGTTACTTCCGTTATCCATACTATAGGAATAGGCTATGCGGCCTCCGGCTATATTATCCACCCGCACGACCACATCGCGGGAGAAAACCCCTTCCACGGAGCCTTGCACGGTGCTGCCCAGAGGATAGGTTTGCGCGACAACGGCGTCGTTGGTATCGCCAATGTATACGGCGGTCGGACGTATATACATCCAGGTGCCGTTCTCGGCTTCATGCGGGTTGGCCGTATTTACCGCGCTCACGGTTTTATTGGCCGCGGCCGGGTCAAAAACAGGTTCCACGTGTACGCTGCCCGCCTGCATGATTTTACCGCCGGCATCCCAGTTGCCGGTCTGCCAGGTTTCGCCGGCGTCGGCGCTGTAACGAAAAGCCGGAGGGGGAACGTCGTCCAGGTTGCCGTTCTGGGTAAACTGCACAATCACTGTGCTGTTGCTTCCCCCGCTGACCTTGTATTGTACGTCGGACACCTTGGGGTCTTTACAGGTCACGGCGAGAGCGCTTTCAAAAGCATTGCCGTCCGTCTTGTGTCCGGCGAAAATGGAGCGCCCGCTGAAGGTGGTATTGCTGTATGCAATGAGCTGATCCAGAATGGCGCGAGCCTTGAAGGCCAGGTTTTGGCGCTGCTCTTTACTCAGCGTTCCGGTGGCGCCTTGTTCGAGTATGGTCTTAAGTTCAATAAGTTCTGTATCCACCAGGCTCAAGGCCCCATCGGTCTGATCCAGCCAGCCTTTGGCGGTATCAAGGTTGTCCTTGTATTGCTTAATGGCCGCGAGCGTATTGTTGGCAGCCAAAATCTGGGCGCTGCCGTAGGGGTCGTCCGCTGGACGGTTCACCTTTTTCTGAGTGGTATTCTGCTCGTGCAGTTTCATAAGTTCGCCGAGCGTTTTATTCATACCGCCGACAGAACTGCTGTAGATCTGGCGTTGTGAAATTCTTACGGCCATGGCGTGCTCCTTGGCATTGTCCTTATTGCTTAAGCGAAAGCAGGGTTTGCAGCATCTGATCCGCGGTGGTGATCAGCTTGGCCGCGGCCTTGTATGAAGCCTGAAATTTAATCAGGTTGGACATTTCCTCATCCAGGTTGACCCCGGAAACCTCGCTCTGTCTGTCCGCAAGTTCACCGGCAATAATGGTGGCGGAAGTTTCCTGAAATTCCGAATTGGCGGTTTTCCCGCCGACATTGGCAACCAGAGCGCCATAATAATTGCTGATGCTCTGCCGGCTTTGCACTCCGGTCCAATTGGTGAAAGTTATTTTTTGATCCACCAGCTTGGCAATCTGGCTGGCGGTCTGCGCGTCCCCGGCGTTGGATTCGCCCGCTCCGTTCATATGCCCGGCATTGATCAGGTTATGATTCAGCACAACCTCATCCCGCACGGTAATATCCGTGGGGCCGGCGCCGCTGAAAAAGGTATTCAGGCCAAGGGCGGCCAGCACTCCAGTGGTGTCATTGCCCAGCCCGAAGCCGTAACCGTTTTTGCCGGTAATTTCCAGGCGGTTGTCCACAATGCGCGCTTCCAGAAAATTGCCTATGGGGTCTGTTTGCTGTACGCCGTAAGCATCCACCCAGGTGACGTTACCGTGGCCGTTGATGGCGTCGCGCAAATCTTCCAGACTGTCCGTATCCGGGTCGAAGTTTACCGTCAGGGCGGTGGCCGTGCCCGGAGCGGTCATAATAGGATTGCCGTCGGCGTTGAACAGACCGAGAACAAAATTGCCCGGCTGCAGTTCATCTTTGAAATACAGGCCGGAATTGTCCGCGTTCAGCGGAATATTCGTGTGCTTTACCCCGTAATCCCCGCGCATAATGTACCTGGGTTCCAGTCCGGAACCCTGGCTGTGCAGGCGGTTTACTTCCCAGATGATCGATTTGGCGAATTCCGTAAACTGATCGTTGATTTCATTAAGATTATAATCACGGAAGACAAGATTGCCCGCAATACTGCCCCCGCTTATACGTTTGCTGTTTTCCGTGCCGTCGGGAAAGACTTGCGGGTTGATGGGCAAAGGACCCATGGTCGGTTCAATCCAGTACAGGGTGTTCTTGGGGATAATGGTAAAGCGGTCGCCCGCCGTGAAAGCGTCGTTGCTGCCGTGTTCGAAATAAATATCCAGGTTTTTCACCCGCACCATGTTGTCGCTTTCGCGGGCGGTGAACAGTTCGGGCTGGCCGCTGCCGTCGGTAATCCAGGTGCGTCCTCCGTCCAGAGATACTTTGAACAGCGCGTCATCCGCGCCCAAAGTGCCGCCCTGCACGAACTCCAGCGTGTATTCATAACCGTCTCTGCCGCTGTAACCAATCTGCCCGGTAAAAACCGTGGAAGTGCCGGGTGTGATGAACGCCGATCCTCCGCCGTAATACAGCTCGAAATTTTCCACGCCGTCCACCAGGGTGTGGCCGGCCTTGGTGTTGATGATATAGTTGCCCTCCCCCTTGTCTATAACGTCAACGTCAATCAGGGCGGCCAGATCGCGCGTCAACTGGTCGCGTCTGTCCAGCAGGGCATTGGCGTTGTTTTGCCCTTCCACGGTGTGCATGTTAATCCGGCGGTTCAGATCGGCAATTTCCTTGATGAGCAGATTGGCCTGATTGACCTGTTCCTCCACCATGCCGTCCACCCGGTCAGCGATGCTGCCCAGGGTTGAGCCGGCGGTCTGCAAGGTTTGCGTGAGGTTTTGACTTTTACCGATGAGATTTTCGCGTGCGGCCAAATCGTCGGGAAACTGGGAAAGTTTTTCCCAGGCGGCGTAAAACTCCTGTAAAGCACTGCCGACGCCCAGACCGGTGGATTCGTTGAATACGGCTTCAACGCTGCGCATCTGTGAAGACAGGGCTGTCCAGCGGTTTTGTTCTGAAAATTTATTCAGGTAACTGCGTTCGATAAACTTGTCAAAATGGCGCAACACTTCGGCCGCTTTTACTCCCTGACCCATCTGGCCGGGGTTGTAATCCAGCGAGGACATGGTTTCGAGGCGCACATACTGGCGCGAGTAACCCTGTACATCCACATTGGCAACGTTATTGCCCGTTGTCTGGATGGCGGCCTGCGAGGCGAAAAGCGCCCCGTTGCCTATGCTCAAAATGGAGTTGATACTGCTCGCCATCACAATCTCCCGCTGAATATGGCCGCCTGCGGCCTTGAATTGGCGTAGCCGCCCTTGGCGCTGTATACAACCTGCTGCTTCGGCTGAATCTGATCATATAAAAACAGCATAAGCTCGTGGCTTTTATCCAATAAATTTAAAGACAGGCTGGTGTTTTTCTCCGCCTGACGCGCGCTTTGCTGTTCCGCCCTGTCCAGGGCCTCCATCAAAGCGCGAATTTCAGCGCCTTCTTCTTCGGGAATCAGCCGCGCATATTCCAAAATTCCGGTTCCATGCATAAAAGTTTTAAGTTCATCGCGCTCCACCGCAAGCTGGCGCAAAAGCTCATGGATGGAAAATTCCAGAGAACTGATGCGCTCAGAGTCACGTTTAACCAGCAATTCAAATTCTTCAGCCTGCAACTCCTGCAAAAGCTCAAGGCCCTTGGCCTGGCGATTGAGATTTCCGCGTATTTGAGCAAACATAATAACTCCTGCATATGCTTCCGGCACCGGGAATATATTTCCGGGCCTTCCTCATGTTATGCATAATCAGTTCCAAAATTAAATTTTCTTGTTTACGCGTCTCCAGGGCAAAGCGGTTGACGGTACGGTTCCGCCCGGGGCATGCACCCTGCCGCCGCCCCAGGAAACGGCTCCCCGGGCGCTTGCCTCGCGCTTTTGCGCCGCGTCCGGATTTTCAGGGCGGCCCTGCATTTCTTCATGTAAAAGCGCCTGGCTGATCGCTTCAAAATCCAGTTCAGCCTCCGCCGCAACTTCAGTACCGGGCAAGGAAGCGGGATTTGCCTCACCCGTTTCTTCCGCTGCGGCGGGGCCAATTTCATTGAATTCCTCATATTGAGGCTTGATGCCTATTTTCGCCTGTTCATCCGGAAGAGCGTTTACGGACCCCTGCCCGTCTTGTCCTGCAAAACGCAAATTTGAGGGGGAACTGGATGCCGGGATGACAGGAAGCCTGGGGTTTACGCCCGGTCTGACGGCACGGCTGGAATCGCCCAGAGTTTGCGCAAGCTGGTCATACAGCATGTCCGCAAGGCCGATGCCGCCGGCGGAAGCCATTTTTTTCGAAAATTCATGGTCAAACATGGACTGGTACATCTGTTCGTCTTTACTGTGCAAATAGCCGGCTTTGGGGACATTGTTCCGCATTTCCTCCCACATTTTCTGAATGAACACCGCTTCAAAACCCTGGCAGGCCTCGCGCAGTTTGACCTTGGGATCCTGCTCCGGAACAAGCTGTTTGCGCAGAGCATCCACCCGCATTTTATGCTGCACAAGTTCCATATCCTGCGCGGCTTTCATGGAAAGCAGGGGATCCACCGGCAGAGAATTATTCATAATTTGCGCCTCCTGTAGTTGATACTGAAAAAGTCGGGAAACGACTTTTCAGAAAGGCACGCCGGCTCCAGACGCCGCAAGTAAATTGCGGCTCGCCTTTCGCCGCGCCCGGTCAATTGCATCGACCGGGTTAGTCAATCGCTTAAATTACTTCCAGGCTGGCGTGCAGAGCGCCGGCAGCCTTGATGGTGCGTAAAATGGAAATTACGTCACGCGGGCTGGCGCCGACCGCGTTTAGCCCGTCCACCAGTTCCTGCAAAGTCGCGCCTTCAAGAATATTCAGCTTACGGGCTTCCTCCTGTCCTGCAATTTGCGTGCTGGGCGTTATGGCCGTTGTGCCGTTGCTGAAGGCGCCGGGCTGCGAAACCTGCAAATTTTCCTGCACCATTACCTCCAGGTTGCCGTGCGCCACAGCCACGCGCGAAATACGCACATCCCGCCCCAGAACAATGGTGCCGGTCTTTTCATCCACAACGACTTTGGCCGGCATGTCCGGGGTTATTTCCAGGTTTTCTATGGAGGCCATGAGTGGCACGAGGTTTCCCACGAAATCGCCGGGAATTTGAACTTCAATGGTGCTTATGTCCACGGCCCGCGCAAAAGTTCCGCCCAAAACGGTGTTAAGACGTGAAGCCACTTGCTGGGTGGTGGAAAAATCCGGAGCGTTCATGTACAGCAACAGTTTATCCATGCTGTTGAAATCAAAAGGTATTCCACGTTCAATGGTTGCGCCGTTGGGGATTTGCCCTACCGTGCTTATATTTTTCATGGCCGTGGCCTGGTCGCCGGTAACGCTGAAGCCGCCGATGGTCAGCGAACCCTGGGCCAGAGCGTATATTTTTCCGTCCACGCCCTTAAGCGGGGTTTGCAGAAGTACACCGCCCAAAAGACTGGTGCTGTCGCCCAGAGAGGATACGGTAATGTCCACGCGGCTGCCAGGTTTGGCGGACACCGGCATCCGCGCCGTCACCATGACCGCGGCCACGTTTTTGGGCTTCATCTGGCGCTGGTCAACGGAAACGCCCATTTTTTCCAGCATGGTGACCATGGAGCGCATGGTAAAAGCGGAATCCTTTTTATCGCCGGTACCCTGCAAACCCACAACCAGCCCATAGCCGATGAGCTGGTTGTCGCGCACCCCGCCAAAGGCGGCGATATCTTTGATCCTGGCGGCATGGGCCGTGCCGGGCAGCCCCGGCAGACCGGACGCGAGCGCCGAGGCCAGAACGAAAACACTTAAAAACCTTAATGACAATATCAATATCTTTGCGCGCATGGCTCGTATCCTCATTTTATCGCCTAGAACAGTTTAATTTTGAGACGCTCCCTCCGGCGCTTGACGGCGAAACACGTTTCGCCTACGCCTGCGGGGCGGGCGGCGGTGCCCGCCGCCGGAGCGTTTCAACATTTTCAATGTTAAAATGCCCAAACCCGGCTATTCCCGCTACGCATTGTTAGCAAGATATGTTCCAAATATTTTTGTTATTATTTACAGGAAGTTATAAGATAAATTTCAGGCAGGAAATGAAAATGTCAGGAAAGTGACGGAAGTCGGGCCGTGCGCCCGGCGCGGATGTTGAGCAGACCGCCTCTGTCTTACCGTCTGTAGTCCAGGGGTTTGACCGGCGCATAGTACTGCCGGAGCGCCGGAACCTCCACCAGTTTCTTTTCGGGGTAACGGTACGCGGTGAGCTTGCCGCCGAAAACGCAGCCCGTGTCAAGACAAAGCGTGTTGTTCACAGGCTGCGCCGCAAGACAGGGGGTATGCCCGTAAAGGACGAGCGCCTTGCCCCGGTATTCGTCGGCCCAGTCAAGCCGTATCGGAAGGCCGAATTCGTCCGTTTCTCCGGTGGTCTCCCCGTACAGGCAAAACCGGCGCACGGCGGCGGAACTCCGGCCCTGCAATTTTTCCTTCAAACCCGCATGGCTGACCACCAGCTTGCCTTCGTCCAGCACATAGTGGCTGATCAGACCTTGCAGAAAATTTTTCGCTTCCGCAATAAACTCGTCCGGTTCGTTTTCCAATTGGGCAAGGGTTACGTCCAGCCCGTATGAAACCTGTACGTTCGCGCCCTGAAGTTTCCGCAGCAGTTTGACGTCATGGTTTCCGGCCGTACACAAGGCCGCGCCCGAGGTGACCATGTTCATGACCAGCTTGAGCGTCTGAACGTTTTCCGGCCCCCGGTCGCACAAATCGCCCAAAAACACAAGCCTGCGCTTCCCCGCGGGGTCTTCAGGCGGAGTTGCCGTATGGGCCTCCCTGTACACGCTGTAGCCCATCTTCTCCAAAAGAGCGCACAATTCCGCATAGCATCCATGGATGTCGCCTATAACGTCAAAGGGGCCGCTCTCATCCCGCCGGTCATTCCGCAAACGGCTGCGGACTATCACGGCGTTGTCGGCTTCCTCCGGAGTTTTCAGCACATAGATATGGCGAAATCCTTCTTTTTTGAGGGATTTCAGACTGCGCTTCAGTTCACGGGCATGGTTCGCGATGACCTGCGCCGGATAACTGCGCCCCTGGCGCCGGTTGTTGCGTTCAAGGCAGAGTTCCGGCGGCAGGTCGAAAACAATCGCCGCGGCACAGCAATTCTGCTCTTTGGCAAGTTCGATGACCTTCGCCCTCGCTGCCGGCTGCACGTTCGTCGCGTCAACAACCGCAAGCAGGCCGGCGTCCAGACGTTTGCCCGCAACATAATACAGGCAGTCAAAAGCCGCCCGGGTGACGCTCTGGTTGTTTTCGTCATCGGAGACAAGCCCCCGGAAAAAGTCGGAACTGAGTACTTCCGTGGGCTTGAAGTGTTTGGAGGCAAAGGCGGATTTGCCGCTCCCCGTGGAACCGACAAGGGCCACCAGGCATATTTCAGGTATGTCGATCCGCATCTTGTGAACAACCGCCGTCAGCGTGCGGGATTTTTGCGCAGAAGATAACCCGGCTCGGCGGCGTCTTTCCCGGTATAGAGCGTTTCAACATTTCCAATGTCAAAATGCCCTAAGCCCGGTCTTTTTGAGAAATATAAAAAGAAAGCGCATACAGGTGGTTGAAAAAATCCACATTTTCAACAAATACATCGGCGGAACTGAAAACGCGCGCGCCGGCAAAATTCAGAACTCCCATAACCCCGCACTCCACCAGGCAATCGGCCGCCTGCTGGGCAAATCCCGGCGGAGTGGTAATAATGCCGAGCGGCACTCCCCGGCCAGCAAGCACAGACCGCATCCGCGCGACATCCGTAATTTCCAGCCCTGAAACTTTCTGGCCTATTTTAGCGGAGTCGGAGTCAAAAGCGGCCACTATATTGTACTGCCGCTGCCTGAACTCGCGGTGGTTCAACTGGGCGCGCCCGAGGTTGCCGACGCCGACCAGGGCGCAGTCCCAGGGACGGTCAATATGCAGCGCCTCACGCACCGAAGCTATGAGGACATCAATGTTATAGCCTACCCCACGTACTCCGAACTCGCCGAAGTATGTCAGGTCACGGCGGATTTGCGAAGAATTTACCGCGCAGGCCTTGGCCAGAATTTCAGACGAAACAAGTTTCACCCCGTCCCTGCCCATGCGTTCCAGAGTGCGCAAATACATGGCCATCCGCTGGATGGTAGCCCGGGGTATTTTATCCGTTTTGGTATACGACATCAGACTCCTGCGCTTGTATGAGAACCGGCGAACCCCGGCTTTCCGGTAACAATGTCACACTTAAAACTTCGCTTCGCTACGTTTGAAGTGCGAAGATCGCTTCGCCGGAAAACGTGGTTTCCGGCTCGCTCCGCCGCCTTAAGGCGGCGCGCCGGGCTTGTCCGCCCGGCGGCCGGTACGCTGTCTAATATACATTTTTAAGCGTTACAGCGTACCAGGTTTGCCGGCACATGATAATCACATGACAAAAAGGAGGATCAGATTTATAACCAGCGCGTAAATGGCCAGAGATTCAATAAACGCAAATCCCAGCAACATGGTGGTCATAATTTTATTGCCCGCCTCAGGATTGCGCGCGGTAGCCTCGCAAGCTCCCTTGAGACCTATACCCTGGCCGATGCCGCACCCAAGAGCCGCAAGGCTCATGCCTATAGCCGCTCCGACATACACCATGCCAAGAGCCGATGAATCAAGCGCAGCCCTGACGCCGCCTTCTTCGGCGGCAACCGCAAGGGAACACATGATTAATACGGCGGCTATGCTCAAAAAAGCCACAAACATTTTACGCATAAAAAGCTCCTTACAACAGTTATAATTGTGGTCTGATTCCGACCCCAAAGCAAAAAGCTTTTATTTTTGATTCAGAATCGGAATCCACATAAAGGCCATTACCTTTTAATTTTTCCCGCGGAAATCACGCTTTCCGGCGAAGCGATCTTCACGCCTGTCGCGACAATGCAGACGTGACACGATACTAATGAGCATGTTCCAAAGCGCCCCGGATATACAGCATGGTCAGCAAAAAGAAAATAAACGCCTGCAGCATCTTGGCCAGCCCGAACAGGAAGTATACCGGCAAGGTGGCGAAAAGCGGCGCCAGAGAAAAAAAGAGCACCAGAATCAACTCTTCGCCGCGGATATTGCCGAAAAGACGGAGCATAAGCGACAGCGGTCTGGCCAGATGGCTGATAATTTCTATGGGAAGCATCAGCGGAACCAAAGCCGGCATGGGGCCGCTGAAATGCTTTATATACTTCGGGCCCCAGCTCTTCAAGCCCAAAAAGTTATAGTACAAAAAAACCAGCACCGCCATGGCCGCCGTGGTGTTCAGATTGGCGGTAGGCGCGTCGAAGCCGGGCACAAGACCCATCAGATTCATACACAGAATATAAACGAAAAGGCAACACAAAAAAGGCACATAGCGGCGCCCGCTCTCGCCCATAATATTGATGATAAAGGATTCCAACCCGTCAACCATGACTTCCAGCACATTTTGCGCTCCGGTGGGCACCATTTTGAGCCGCCTTTTGACCACCAGGCCCAGAACAGACAGAATACCAATGGCAAACCAGGTATAAAAAATGTGCTTGAATTCAACCGTCTGTCCGCCTATCACCGCCTCATCCATGCCAAGTTTGGTGGAAATAAGAAGCGGGTGAACCAAACCACCGGCCATGCTGCCTCCTCCTGAAATTATTTCAACTGCGTTAAAATGCTCTGAAACGCAAAAGGGCCGTGGCAATTATTACCCCCGCGCAAGTGCCCAAACCGGCCAGCAGGGCTGTCGGAGAACTCCCGAAAAGCAGGATGCCCGCCAAAATCGCGCCCGTAAATACAAAACGCCCCGCAAAGAGCAAAGTCTGCCCCCAGGCGAAACTTGAGGAATAACCCTTGTAAAAACGCCCGAACACAAAACGGCACAAAAACCAGAAATTGCAAGTAGCCAGCGCCGAACCGGCAAAAAACAGCAAAAACCAGTCGGTCATCCAGATAAAAACCAGGGCCGGCACCAATAACGCCGCATCAACAACCAGTTGCGCCAGCATTATCTCGCGCAGAAGCGGCTCCACAAACCCCTTGCGATATAAATACCCTTCAACCTTTTGTTTCAGTGTCGCCGACATTTTTAGCGTCCTGCTCCTTCAGCAGGATTTTAGCGTCCAGGTACACGTTTCTGAACCCGCCGGCAACGCCCAGCACAAAAAACACCAGCTTCAGCCAAGGGCTGGTGCCCAGCCACTTGTCCAGCCAATATCCGATCAAAAAGCCCGCCATTACGCCGGAAACCATATGCAGGCCGATAGTGCCGGCCCGGCTGAAAGCATACGGCAGGACGCTGTCCCTGGGCGCGCGCTTTTTGAAAAAATCTTTCACTACCAAAAATTAACACAGCGCGCAAACCGCGTCAATTTTTTTACCGGCTTGAACCGGAGCTTGCCACAGCGGATGGAGGACTTCGGGTTTGCGCGCGGAAAGGCCCCGATAAAATTTTTAAAAAATCCCTTGCCTTTTTTGTTCTTTTTAATTATTACTAAATCGGTCATATTAATATACTTTAATAACAATACTCAATATACCGGAGGAATTAGAGATGGGCGTTTCTGCACAGAGGGTTTGCGCTTCTCAAATATATTGTCTCAGGGTTCAATAAAGCTGGAACTCAAGCGGCATCCATCAGCAGATACATAACTTTATTTAACCCGATTGCAAGGACTTCACGATGAAACTGAATATACGTTTTACCCCTCTGTTAAGCGCCCTGTTTCTTTCAATTCTTTTTACCACGTCCACAGCCCTGGCCGCGGCGGTGGAAATAGTGAACGTTTCCTACGACCCGACCAGAGAATTATATGTTGCCTATAACAAGGCTTTTCAGGCGTACTGGAAAAAAACAACCGGAAATGACGTTACCATAACCCAGTCGCACGGCGGTTCAGCCAAGCAGGCCAGAGCCGTTATCGAAGGCAATGACGCCGATGTGGTCACCCTGGCTCTTGCATACGACATTACGGAAATAGAAAAGCTTTCCGGCCTGATCCGGCCGGGCTGGCAAAAAAACTTTCCCGGCAACAGCTCGCCCTATACTTCAACCATTGTCTTCCTGGTACGCAAGGGTAACCCCAAAAACATCAAAGACTGGGGCGATCTGGTCAAACCCGGCGTCGGCGTAATCACTCCCAACCCGAAAACTTCCGGCGGAGCGCGCTGGAACTATCTGGCCGCCTGGGCCTGGGCCAACCGCGAATACAACAACGACCAAACGGCCGTACTGAAATATATCCGTGAATTGTTCCGGCATGTGCTGGTTCTGGACAGCGGAGCGCGAGGCTCAACCAATACCTTTGTACGCAACGGACAGGGTGACGTGCTGCTGGCCTGGGAAAATGAAGCCTATCTGTCCATCGCCCAGGAAGGCGACGCTTTTGAAATAGTCACCCCCAGTCTGAGCATCCTGGCGGAACCGCCGGTAGCCCTGGTGGACAAGGTGGTGGATAAACGCGGCACCCGTGAAGTAGCCACGGCCTACCTCAATTACCTGTATTCCGACGAAGGGCAGAGAATAGCCGGCAAAAATTATTACCGCCCAAGCAACCCGGCGATAGCCGGAGAATTTACCAAAATCTTCGATCTTGACGTCAAGCTGGTGACCATAGATGACCCTCAATTTGGCGGTTGGGACAAAGTCCAGGAAGAGCATTTTTCCGATGGCGGAGTGTTTGACAAAATTTATTCCGAATAGCTTTTTAGAATTAAGGCCCGCGCTTGCTTGAGGCAGGCACGGGCTTTACGGGAGCATTTTAACATTGAAAATGTTGAAATGCTCTGGCGGCGGATACCGCCGCCCGCCCCGCAGGCGTAGGCGAAACTTGCTTCAGCCGTTGCTGCGCAGCAGCTTACGGATGAAGACAG
>JAISBT010000007.1 GCA_031266055.1 Deltaproteobacteria bacterium | reverse complement strand
CGGGCGAACAAGCCCGGCGCGCCGCCTTAAGGCGGCGGAGCAAAGCAAAAACCACGTTTTTTGCTTTGCGATCTTCACACTTCAAACGTAGCGAAGCGAAGTTTTAAGTGTGACATTGCACTAGACGCTAAACCTGTTCTTCGTCGTCGCTTTCCCGGTCATCTCCCTCTTCCGGTTCATCCGCAGCGGTATTTTCATCCGGATTATCCGGAGCCTCCGGCCCGAGTCCGGGCAGGGTCAAAATGATCGGGCTGGCCATGCCGACGGAAAAAACCAGATGTTCGCTATGCCCTAAATCCTCTTTTTCCGCCTGTAAAGAAAAAATTTTATCCACCGGGCCGGGCAGACCGGCGCAGCCTTGCGCGTCGGTTAAAATTCTGAACATGGCGTTCATGGTGCTGGCATACACGGTAGCGCCCGCAACCGGATTGCTTCCGGCATCAACAACTTGCACCACGGAACGGTTTTTGCCCGAGGACGAAAAAAAACTGCCGAAGGTAGACCGGATCACGCTAAACATCTACTCACCTTTTACGCCGTAACAAATACAGTTCATACGGAGAAAGTCCGCCCCCCTCACCACCGGAAACATTCCACGAAACAATAATTAAAATCCCTCTGTTTGTCTACGCTTCAATCCACAAAGGCCAAGTCAGGCGCATCTGATATGTTTGTGCTTTTAATTCAGCATATTATAGATAAGGTACGCCGGCTCCAGGCGCCGCTGCGCGGGCGCCGCAAGTAAATTGCGGCTGCGCCTTTCGCCGCGCCCGGTCGATGGCATCGACCAGGTCGTCGGCCCTTCGGTATATTTATGGTCGAAAAATACAGAAATTTAGCAGTTATATTTAATGATATAAATATGTGATATACTTTTAAAGGCCGGCTATTTATGCTCCCGGTTCGCAGCGGCGGCTTTCGCCGCTTTGCTCCCGGCGAAGCCGGGGCCGTCCGACGCAAAAATACTCTATGCCCAGATCGGCCAGATAGGCAGGTTGATAAAGGTTGCGCCCGTCAAAAATAACCGGGTGGCGCAGCAACTTTTTAATGCGCCCGAAATCCGGGGTGCGGAACTGGTTCCATTCCGTGGCTACCAGCAAGGCGTCCGCTCCTTGCAGGGTTTCGTACTGGTCATCCGTAAGCTCTACCAGAGCTTCCTGCGCGAACAGTTTTTTCCCGTTCGCCCCGGCCACGGGGTCAAAAACACGTACGCGCATGCCCCGGGCTACCAGATCGCGGACTATGGCCACCGGGGCTGATTCCCGCAAATCATCCGTATTGGCTTTAAAGGCCAGTCCCCACAGGGCCAGGGTTTTGCCTTTGATTCCTGCTCCACCACCGGCCCGGGTTGAAAAATAATCCGCAATACGCTTGGCCATGCGTAATTTTTGGGCTTCGTTCACTTTATCCACAGCATCCAGTAATTTCGGTTCAAAGTTAAAATCCCGGGCCGTGCGAAGCATGGCTTTCACATCCTTGGGAAAGCAGGAGCCTCCATAGCCCAGGCCGGGATAGATAAAATGAAAGCCTATACGGTGATCAGAACCGATGCCAGCGCGTACCTCATGCACATCCGCCCCTACCTGTTCGCAAATATTGGCGATTTCATTGATAAAAGAAATTTTGGCGGCCAGCATGCAGTTGGCGGCGTACTTGGTCATTTCCGCGCTGCGTACGCTCATGACGATGAATTTGTCCCGGCTTCTGGCAAAAGGTTCATACAAAACCTGCAGCAGCTCCGCGGCCCGTTCGGAATCCGTACCCACAACCACGCGATCCGGCTTCATAAAATCGTTCACCGCATCGCCTTCTTTTAAAAATTCCGGGTTGGAGGCGACAAAAAAGTCCAGTTCCAGACCGCGTTTTTTGAGTTCCGCTGCAATCACCCCGCGCACCATGTCCGCCGTGCCCACCGGAACAGTGGATTTGTCCACCACCACCAGAGGGGCGGTCATCTTTCGGCCGATTTCCTCCGCCACCGCCCTGACATAGCTTAAATCGCAGGAACCGTCGGGCAGAGGCGGGGTGCCCACACAGATAAAAACAGCTTTTGCCCCGTGCAGACCTTGCGCCAGATCCGCGGTAAAAGTAAGCCGCTTTTCCTTATGGTTGCGCGTAAGCAGATCTTCCAGGCCGGGTTCAAATATATGCGCCTGCCCGCTATTCAGCTTGCCGATCAGTTCCCTGTCCGTATCCACGCAGTTCACCTCATTGCCCATTTCCGCGAAACAGACCGAGCTGACGAGCCCCACATAACCGGTTCCCACCATGCATATTTTCATTACAGAACCTTTTGTCCTTTGAAGTGAAGTTTTAAGTGTGACATGGTAATAGTACGCTGTAACACATAAAAGTACGTATAGAACAGCGTACTGACGCCGGGCGAACAAGCCCGGCGCGCCGCCTTGAGGCGGCGGAGCAAAGCAAAAGCTTCGGTTTTCGTATGCCCGCTACCCATATCACCAATGCTGGGCTGAGGCAACAAAGCCGGCTTGCCGTAATCCGCCACCCCTTGCGCGGATTGAGGCGGAAACCCCCAGCGCGGTCAATCGGTAATGTTCATATCGGTAAGCCGGCAGACCAGGGTTCGGAGTTCCTGGGACTGTTGGGCGAGATCGGAAACCGCCCTGGCCGACTGGCGCATGGCGGAGGCGTTTTCATCGGCCATGCGGTTTATCTCTTCCAGAGAATGTGAGATTTCCTCGCTTGCGGCGGACTGTTCCTCCGCAGCCGTGGCGATGCTGCTCACTTGGGCGGCGGTGGCGCTGACCTCTTCCACGATCCCGGCCAGAGCCGCGCCGGACTCCTGTACCAACCCGGTGGCCGTGTTCAGGTTGCCCGTCGTCTGCTCCACGGCGGCGATGCTTTGCCTTGTCCCGGCCTGGACGCCGCCGATGGCGTTCCCTACTTCCTTGGTGGCCGCCATGGTTTTTTCCGCGAGCTTGCGCACTTCGTCGGCCACCACCGCGAAGCCGCGTCCGGCTTCACCGGCCCGGGCGGCCTCAATGGCCGCATTCAGGGCTAGACGGTTGGTCTGATCCGCGATGTCGGAGATGACCGTCATAATGGTGCTGATGGATTCCGCCTGACGTCCGAGGTTTTCCATATTCATGCGGAGTTTGTCGGTATCTTCCTGCACCGCGTTGATGGAGCGGACGGAATTCTGCACGATATCCGCTCCCTGGGCCGCTTTCGCTCGCGCCCTGTCGGAGCCTTCGGCAGCAATGCCCGCGTTTTTAGCCACTTCCATGACCGTGGAGTTCATTTCCGCCATAGCCGTGGCCGACCGGGACACGCGCTCGCGCTGCGTCTCCGTGCCGCGGCCGGACTGTTCGATGTGGGCGGAAAGTTGTTCCGTGGCGGCGGAAAGACGATTGACCACCTGGTCAATTTGGTCGGCGGCCTCCAGTATGGCCTTGTGCCCGGCTTCCGCCGATTCCCTGGCTTCGTTCGCCTCCACCATGGCCTCCTGGGCTTTCCTGCCCTGCTCCACAGCTTCGCGGCCCTTTTGTTCGGACTCGGCAATGCGGTCTTTCAGGTTTTCCACCATGCGGAGCATGGACGCGGCCAGCGTGCCTACCTCGTCCGTGGCCTTCGTCTGAAGGGAGGCATTCAGGTTGCCTTCGGCGACAGCCCGGGAAAAGGCCGTCACCTCTTTGATGGGACGGGCCAGCCGTTTACCGAAAAAGACGCTTACGCCGATCAGGAGCAGCGTGATGCAGAGCATTGCCGCCGACCCCACGAGCAGCGCCTGCCACCGTTCGTCCATATACTTCTGAATGGGCAGGCCCACGAACCACATGCCCAGAATCTTGTTTTCAACGTCTATGAGCGGCCAATAGGCGGTTTTATACGGTGCTCCGAAAATGGCAAGATCGCGGAATTCTATCTGCCCACCTTTGAGAACGGCGTCTTCAATGCCGGGGTTGCCCAGCTTGGTGCCGATGGCGCGCCTGCCGTTATCGGTGATAGTACTCATAATTCTGGTGTCGCCTTTGAAAAGCGTCACTTCCAGCCCGGACAGCCGCTTCAGGCCGTCCACGAAATTCTCGGTAGTAATGGACACTCCAAGAGAAAGGGTGCCGACTATCGCGGCATCCCTCCTGATGGGCACGCAAGCCCTGATGGAAAGTGGAATGACCGTGGAGACCACGATGCCGGAAATGGATTTCCCTTGCAGCGCCGCGCGCACCATAGCCTGATTCGCCAGGGAGTCGCCTTTTTCATCCGAATGCCCCCGCGCAAGCACTGTGCCCTTGTCATCGGTTATGGTGCATAAATCCGCGCTGTTTTCCCGCATAGCAGCCTTGCTCCATTGCGCAAGGGCGGCAAAATCGCCTGAATACAGCATCGCGATCATCGCGGCGTCCGCGGCAATGCTCTCGTTTGCGTTCAAGAAATTCGCTTCGATAATGTTGTAATATTCATCAACAACTCCCTTCGATTGCCGCACCGTACTGTCAAGTTGAAGATTTGACGCGTTACGCATCAGCAAGAATGTTGTCATCATAACGGATATTGATGCAATGATAACAACTATAACAGTGACAACAACTATTTTTGATGCAATTGACAGGCGCATAAGATCCTCGCTTTAGAGCGTTTTAACATTGAAAATGTTGAAATGCCTCAGAGCGTTTTAACGCGGATAAAACGCGGGTAAAAACTATAAAAAAAAAGACCCGGCGAAACATTCCTGCTCCGCCGGGGATGTGGGAGCCATTCTTCCTGCGTTTTCGGCGGGTTTGGCTCAAAGGCCGCAACGCATGCCTATTACAGATTTCCGCATGGAAATCTGAACATCAGCCGTCCGGCTGATGCCGCTGCGAAGCGGCGGGAGTAAACCGAAAACCACGTTTTTCGGTTTACGATCCTCGCAGAGAAAAGTTTACTTTTCGATGCGGATATCAGTATTGCGCGCATGGCTACAAAACCCAGCGCAGCATGGCCATATTGATTATAAAGACAATAAACACCACAATCAGGGTATAGGGAATTATACGGTTGAAATCCAGCTTGAAATTGGCCAGATACGGCAGAGCGAAAAACGGAATGATCATGTTGGTCAAACCATCGCCCAACTGATAGGAGCAGATGATGGTTTTAAGTTGCGCGCCGGTTTCAATGGCGGCAGGCACAATGTACGGCGCTTCAATAACAAACTTGGAACCTCCGGAAGGCACGGCAATGTTCA
The DNA here is from genome assembly GCA_031266055.1 of Deltaproteobacteria bacterium. GTDB lineage: Bacteria > Desulfobacterota > Desulfovibrionia > Desulfovibrionales > Desulfovibrionaceae > WRHT01. The sequence goes on along the minus strand of JAISBT010000007.1, from coordinate 9,722 downwards.
GAATGCCGGAATAAATAAAGGCGATCAGCGGGAAACTCTCCGCATCGGAGATGGATATGAATGCATGAGCGATAACCGTGCCCAGTCCGCTGTCGCTGATCATGCCGAAGATGCCCGCATAGAACGGAAACTGCAACACAAAGCCCCAGGTGCCGTTCAGACCCAGGCGGATATTTTTACAGAAAAGTCCGGGATTTCCACACAGAACCATGCCGAGACAGAGGATCAGAAAGTTATAATTGTTCAGGGAAAGCCCGGTCAAGCCGGCCGCATAGAGCCGGTATAAACTCCAAACCAGGCCGATGCCGCCGATCATATACATGGGAATACTGCTGTTGTTCATTCTTAAAGCCGGCGTGCTGCGGTCAATCTTGTCTTCACCCTCCCGTTCCAGAACTTCCCGCACAAATTCATCGTCCATTTCTTCAATCTTGGCGGGGTCTTTGGGCGACATGACAATACATGCCAGAATGGAGGCCGCCACGCCAAGAGCCAGGGTAAGGATGAAACCGGGTGAGGCAACCGTTTCGGCCAGACTGATCACCGTGGGTACAAGATCCTTATATTCCGCGGTTACCATGCCTTTCAGATAGTCGGGCGAAGCAGCGAACAATGCGGCCGCGCCGGAAATACCTTCTGCCGCCGGCATGAACTGCAAAAAAATAACGGACACCAGAATGGGTTTGTGAACTTTAATGCCGCGTACTTTGGCCTGGGCGAAAAGTTCACGCCCAAGCATGATTCCGCCCATCATTCCAATGCCCCAGTGCAGGTAACCGAGCAGCGCGGCGCCGATGCCGCCCACAATAATCACGCTTGTTGACGTTTTGGGCAATCTGGCTATCCACGAAAGAACTTTTTTGGCCGGGGGCGACGCCGCCACGGCCGTGCCGACGACCAGCAACACGGTCATCTGCATGGTAAAGGCCAGCAGATTCCAAAATTTTCCGGTCCAGGAATCAACCAGATTGACCTTTGCCGTTGAACTCCACAGCGGTACGTCTGTCAGGCCCAAAGCCAGCAAAGCCACCAGAATCGTCAAACCTAGGCAGAAAAAAAATGAATCCGGAATCCAGCGAATGAACCATGCGATATATGAATCCATAAATGTTTTTTTTGGGTGCAAGCTACTTTCACTCATTTGTCAACCCTTCCTTGGCGTCACTCAAATCATTGTACAACCCGGTATTACAAGGAATATACGCTCTGTCCCCCGGCGTCCGTGCCGGAACTATGCACTTCCTGGCCTATTTCAACTCTGGTTCCCGCATTCCAGCCTGCAATCAGCGAAGCGAAACGTTTTCCGTCGGGTTTTTCCAGAATGGCCGTCAGATACGGCACCCTGTCCTTGAATTCTTCGGTGGAGGCAAATAAGATCGAATAAGTGTAGATTTTGGCTTTATCCATATCTTATCTCCCTTGCATGACGGTAATTACGCAGGTTGCGGCGGTGCCGCCCAGGTTATGGGCCAGTCCCGTATCCGCCTTGGCGATCTGCCGCTCTCCGGCTTCGCCCCGCAGTTGCGTGACAATTTCATAAATCTGGCTGAGCCCGGTCGCCCCTATGGGGTGCCCCTTGGATTTAAGACCGCCGCTGGTATTGATGGGTTTTTTGCCCCTGAGCGCGGTAATGCCTTCGGCAACAGCGTCGCCGCCTTTGCCGTGTTCAAAAAAGCCCAGGTCTTCGGTATTGATAATCTGGGTGATGGTGAAACAATCATGCACTTCAGCCAGATCAATATCCGCCGCCCCGACGCCCGCTTGCGCGTATGCCTGGGCCGCGGCCGCGCGGCTGGCGGAAAAGCTGGTAATCTTGTCTTTGGCGGCCAGGGTCAACGTATCGCCCGCATGGCCCTGTCCGATGATATCCACCCTGCGGCGTCCGCTTCTCAGCCCGTCCGCCACGTCGTCTGAAGCCAGCAGCACAAAGGCCGCGCCGTCAGTAACCAGCGAGCAGTCGAACAGGGACAGGGGGTCGGCAATAAGTTCCGCGGACAGAATTTTTTCCAGGGTGAACTCTTTCCGCATCTGGGCGTCAGGATTAAGCAGGCCGTTCTGATGGGCGTTATAGGCGCACAGGCCCATTTCGCGCTTCACGTTGCGGTATTCATAAAAATAGCGGTTGGCCATCATGGCGAAGCAGGCGGGAAAAGTGAACCCCTGCATGGCTTCGTGTTCACAGTCCATGGCCGAAGCAATGGCGCTGGTCACGGTTGCGCCGGGCTGGTGAGTCATTTTTTCCACGCCGCCCACCAGCGCGATCTTGTATGCGCCGGACAGAATGCCCAGCATGGCCATGCGCAACGCCAGGCTCCCCGAGGCGCAGGCGCCTTCCGTGCGCACGGTCGGAATATTCTCCAGGCCGAGCGCCTCGCTGGCCAGAGGCCCCATATGGCCTTGGCCGCACAGATAAGAACTGTTGAAGTTGCCTATAAACAAGGCGTCTATTTGCTTTTTGTCAATTCCGGCGTCTTCAATGGCCTTGTTCCCGGCTTCACGCACAAGATCATGCAGGGAGCGTTCCGGGTGGCGTCCCATCACGGTTTCGCCGATACCGACGATTGATATTTTTTTCATCCTCTTGCCTCCTTGAGGTTAAAGCAGCTCAATGTCTATGGAAGGTTAATTTACGGCCAAGTCTTTCAGTTCCGGGCTGAGGCTGAATTCAGCGCCGGTTCTGGCCTTAAGCGCGTCCAGCGAAACTTCGGGAGATTTTTCCAACAGCACCAGCCCCCCGGGTGTGACTTCAAAAACCGCTATTTCAGTCACGATCAGGCTGATCACCTTTTCGCCGGTCAGCGGGTAGCTGCATTTTTGCAGAACTTTCGGGCTGCCGTCCCTGGCATTGTGCTCCATAGCCACAATCACGCGCTTTGCGCCGCATACAAGATCCATGGCCCCGCCCATGCCGGCCATTTTGCCGCCGGGAGCCAGCCAGTTGGCCAGGTTGCCTTCCGCATCCGCCTGCATGGCGCCAAGCACCGAAATATTCAGATGCCCGCCCCGGACAAGGCCGAAGGAAGAGCAACTGTCCACAATGCTGCCGCCGGGATTGATCGAGACAGGATTTTCACCCGCATCCGTGGAATACAGGTCAACAGGCTCGGTGGGGTCATGCGCGCCGAACCCGACAATGCCGTTTTCCGACTGCAGATAAATTTTTATGGCCGGATCAATATACTTGACGGCCTGATTGGGGATGCCCGCCCCCAGATTGATCACGTCGCCGTCTTTGAATTCTCTGGCCACTCGCCAGGCGATAATTTCCTTGCTGTTCATTGTACCCTCCCGAAGCAATTTAATTTTGAAACGCTCCCGGCAACACGAACTTTTACAGATTTCCGCATGGAAATCTGAACATCAGCCGGACGGCTGATGTCGCCGCGCAGCGGCGAGAGTCAACCGAAAAATACGGTTTTCGGTTGACTCTCCTCCGCAGGGAAAAGTTTACTTTTCAATGCGGATATCAGTAAGTATTACAGCGTTCTCGGCCCTTGAATCAGGTAATCCACCAAAATACCCGGAACATGAACGTCTTGCGGAGCGATAGCGCCGGCCGGCAAAACGGGCCTGTTCACCTGGACGATGACCAGATCGGCGGCATAAGCCATGACCTGGTTGAAATTGCGCTGGGTGAGATGAAAAACCAGATTACCCTCGGCATCCGCCACATCGGCTTCAAGAATGGCCACATTGCCCCGGATGGGCGTATGGTACATCCAGTCTTTGCCGTTAAGATGGACGCGTTCTCCCCATTTTTCTTCAACAATGGTGCCGAGGCCGACCGGGGTGAGAATGCCGCCCAAGCCGTAACCGCCGGCCCGGATACGTTCGGCCAGGCTCCCTTGCGGACACAGTTCAAGCTCAACCTTTCCCTCGTCCACCAGTTGAGGAAGAACAGCCAAACGCCCGCACCAGGAAAAAATGCACTTTTTCACCTGGCCGGCCGCCACCAGCCTGCCCATGCCCTTTTCAGCGGAATTGCCGTCATTGTTCACAATGGTAAGATTCTTCCGCCCTTGCCTGAGCAGTTCATCCACGATCATTTCCGGGGTGCCGTTGCCGTAAAACCCGCCGGCCAGGACGACGTCGCCGTCCTTAATCATGCGGGTGGCCTGCTCCAGGCCGCATACTTTCGCCATAGCTCCCTCCTTAAAAGAGTTGGACATGCTTATATACTAACCTTGGTCATTTAAATATTTTTTCAGTTATGATAGATTGTCATATTATAGCTGTATTATAAACAATTTTCATATTTTTAATATTTCTGTGTAAATAATTTTATACTTAAGTCAGTTTATTGGTGAAAAAATTTTACTTGCCGCCGCTTGATCCGCTGTTCCGCCAAACCTTCATTCATGCCGCCTAAGCAGCGACATAGCTCAGCAAGCGGCAAAACCGCCGCTTTCCGCAAACAGAAATTTCCGGAAATTTCTTTATTTATATGACTGCGGTCACAATATTAAAAAGGATGCATCACTGTCAATATTTTTAAATTTTATATTTTCAGCGTATTAAATTGATTTATGCGGCAGGAAAAGTATAAGTCAAACTGACGCGCGTCAGGATAACACGCAGGAGGAAGGCCAGGCATTTCGGAGAGGGCAAGGTGAAACTTGAGATTTTCGCCGTGAAGGAATCGCACGGCCGGTATATTTAAAAGCGCATATTGAATGTTACGGGAAGCAAAAACCACGGTTTTATACTCTGTTCACGCCGCAAGGCGGCGCGCCGGGCTTGGCGTCCGACGCGGGTACGCTGTAACTTCAAGCATTACAGCGCACTCAATCCCGGGCGGAAATAATTCTGAGCGTAAGCTGAAAAACTTTCCGTCCTGTCTCTTTCAAATCCAGGGAGCCGTCGTGCAGACACCATTCATACAGGATGGAACGGGCGTTACGGGCAAAAAGGTACACCTGTTCCTCCGCGGACAATTCCGTTGTAAACTCGCCGTCCCTCCTGCCCTGCTCGATGATGTCGGCAAGTATCTTGTAAAACAGGCGATCTTTCTTCAACAACATCTCCGAGCGTTTCCCCAGGCTGATCTGGTTGGCGTAGACGACCTTCATCAGGCTGAGGCCCCATATGTCGTTGCAGTATTCGCACATGGCGTCCACAAACGCCAGCATCCGCCCGCCCGCGCTCTCGCCGTTTTTCAGCCTGCGCAAGACCTGTTCGTAATGGTTGTCTATCTTGTTGAATTGCTCAAGCAGAACCTCGTCCTTGGCGCTGAAATAGTTATAGAACGTCCCTTTGGAAACGCCCGCGTAATGGGTGATTTCGTCCACCGTGACCTTGTCGAAACCATGCTTGGTGAACAGCGTCAGGGCTATGCTGTCCAATTTATTCTTGGTTTCCAGAGCCTGCAAAGAGCGCTGGGTGATTTTCTTCAGTGCGGCCATCCGGCATCTCCTGTCAAACCGCCGGAGCATTTCACACTTGAAATGCCCGCAGGGATTTGTCTTCAAATTTTTATCGCCAAATAGGCACAGGCAGACGAAACTTGTTTCGTCGTCAAACGCCGTAGGGAGCGTCTAAAAATTAAATTGCTATATTTGAAGCGTTGACTTCTCCAAGTTGTCCGATTCCGGTGGAAGGCAGCGTCAGCCTCCGGCAACGATCCAATCATATGCGTGTAACTTGGGAGTGAAGAGACTCCGCGCTTCGGCGGAATTGCGCGCCTGTCACGCGCGACATGAAATAATTACAAATCGGTTAACCCACCACCTCGGGCGGTGGTAGCTGATTGGCTGGCTTTATGTATATTGTATCGGCGCGGAAAGCAATCCGCGGCTGGAGTTTTTCGAAAAAAATTCCCGATGCGGGCCGGCGCCCGGCGCGGATACCGGGCTTGACTTACACTCTATTCTTACTATTATCGCCCAAACAGGACGTGACGCATGCTTATGGGCTTGGGACTTGATTTGGTGGAAATTGCGCGGATAGAACATGCCTGGCGGCGTTTCGGGCTGAAATTCGCCGAACGCATACTGCACCCGCTGGAGCTCGCGCAACTGCGGCAGACCATTGGCGAGCACCCTTCACCCGTTCCGGGGGGTATGCGCAGCGCGCCTCTCCGCAACTTTTTGGCGTCCAGGTTCGCGGCCAAGGAAGCCGCGGTCAAGGCTCTGGGCACCGGATTCAGTTCCGGAATCGGTTTTAAGGATATGTACGTAAAAAATTTGCCCTCCGGCCGGCCGGAGCTTTTTTTCCTGAACGCGGCTTTGGACAGAATGCGGGAACTGGGCGCCTCCGAAGTCCTGCTTTCTCTGACGCACAGCCGGGATACCGCCGCCGCGGTTGTAATTCTCGCCTGATGACCATCGCCGTAACCCTCTTGTCCATGAAGGATACCGCCACTCTGGGATTTATTCTGGCGAAAATTTACGGCGCGGAGTTGTTACCGCCTCCGCTGCTTTTGCAAGGAGAACCGGGAGCGGGCAAAACCACTCTGGCGCGCTGCCTGGTGGAAAATCTGCCTGGCGGACGCCCTGAAGACGGGGTGGAAGTAAGCAGCCCGAGTTTTACTCTGTGCAATGCCTATGCCTGCTCTCCTCCGGTTTTGCACTTTGACCTGTACCGTCTGGAGGAAAACTCCGCTAACGAAGATTTTGAGGAAGCGGTTGGACTGGCTGAAGAGGGAACTTTACTGTTGCTTGTTGAGTGGCCTGAACGTATAATAAAAAATTCGCTGCCGCAAAAATTTATTCTGCTTGAACTTTCCGGCAGAGGACAGGAGCGCCAGGCGGCGTTTTCCGGGTGGAATGCGCCAGGTTTTCTGGAAAAGCTGGCGGAACTTGCGCAAGGTGAAAATTTACCGGTAATTTTTACTGATATCCGCATTGAAAAGTAAACTTTTCCCTGCGGAGGATCGTCAACCGAAAACGTGGTTTGCGAAAATCTGTAATCTATAAACCAGGACGACAACCAATAAATAAAGGACTTCATCGTGCGGATTTTGGTTCAAAAATTTGGGGGGACTTCGGTAAAAGATTTGGCCTGTATGCGGGAAGTGCTGAAAAAGGTGCTCCGCGAATGCGAGCGGGGTTACAAACTGGTGGTCGTGCTCTCGGCCAGGGCGGGAGAAACCAACCGGCTGCTGGCTCTTGCGCAGGAATGGTCCGCAACCCCCGACCCCGCCGAATGCGATTCTCTCGTTTCCACGGGAGAGCAGGTTTCCACCGCGCTGTTCACCATGCTGCTGAAAGATTGCGGAGTCAGGGCCAGATCGCTTCTGGCCTTTCAAGCTCCGATCATTACGGATGAAGTATACGGCAAAGCCCGCATATCGACCTTTGATCAAAAACGCCTCCTGGACATGCTGCAAGAATACGATGTGCTGGTTATGGCCGGATTTCAGGGCATAACCCGGGACGAGCGCATTACCACGCTGGGGCGCGGAGGGTCGGATACGTCGGCGGTGGCGGTGGCGGCGGCTTTATCCGCCGAGCGCTGCGATATTTATACCGACGTTGACGGCGTGTATACCACTGACCCCAACCTCTGCTCCGACGCCCGTAAACTTGAGCGCATTTCTTACGACGAAATGCTTGAAATGGCCAGCATGGGCGCAAAGGTGCTGGAAATACGCTCGGTGGAGTTCGCCAAAAAATATAGTGTGCCCGTGCAGGTGCGTTCGACTTTTACCGACGCTGCCGGCACCATGCTCACCAAAGAGGATAAAACAATGGAACATGTTCTGGTTTCCGGCATAGCTTATGACAAAGATCAAGCCCGCATCACCCTGCGCTCGGTACCGGACAAACCCGGCGTGGCGGCGGGCATTTTCGGGCCTTTATCCGCAGCCGGGGTCACGGTGGATATGATTATACAGAATTCCAGCCAGGAAGGGTTGACGGATATAACTTTTACCGTTTCGCGCAAAGAATTGGGCAAGGCCCTGGCGGTGGTGGAAAAAGTGCGCCTGGAACTGCACGGCATGGAAGTATTGCATGATGCCGCTGTCTGTAAGGTGTCAATCATCGGCGTGGGCATGCGCAACCATTCCGGAGTGGCGGCCCAGGCTTTTGAAGCCCTGTGCAAAGAAAATATCAATATCATGCTGATCAGCACCTCGGAGATAAAAATCTCCTGTCTGATTGAAGAAAAATACGCTGAACTTGCCGTGCGTGTGCTGCATGAAGCTTTTGGACTGAGCAAGTCTCCGTTGAGCGCATGATTTTGAATAAACTTAACCGGCAAAACCAGTTCCGTTGCGGGTGGGTGGCCATAATGGGGCCGCCGAACGCCGGAAAATCCACTCTGCTGAACGGCTGCCTGGGGCAGAAAGTGGCTATTGTCACGCCGCAGGCCCAGACTACCCGCAATCAGATTACCGGGATCTTGTCCGACGCGGAGGCGCAGGTAATTTTTATGGACACCCCCGGCATCCATCAGCTGCGGGGCAAAATGAACCGCCTGCTCCTGCAATCCGCCTGGCAGGCCATGGATCGCGCCGACGCCCTGATTCTGGCCCTGGATGGCGATATGTACGCCCGCAAGCCGGAATTTCTGGATCACGACATCAGGCCCATACTCCCGGCTCTGCAAGGCGAAAAGCGCCCGGTGCTGATTGTTGTGAACAAAATTGACCTGTTGGGGGATAAATCCAGACTGCTGCCGGTCTTGGAGGTTTTGCACGCCGCCGTGCCGGAGGCGGAAATTTTTCCGCTTTCCGCCCTCACGCGCGACGGTTTGCCGGAACTGCTGGCTTTCTTGAAGAAAACCCTGCCGGAAAAAGCGGCGCAATTTCCCGACGATCAGCTCTCCACCCTGCCCTCCCGCTTTATGGCCGCGGAACTGGTGCGCGAAAAGCTGTTTTTATCCATGCGCCAGGAACTGCCTTATTTTACCGCCGTGGATATCGAGCACTGGGAAGGCGACCCGGAAAAAAATCTGACCCGCATCCATGCGGTGATCTATGTGGGCAAGGCCAGCCACAAGGGCATGGTCATAGGCCGGGGAGGCAAAAACCTCAAACGGGTGGGAGAAAGCGCGCGTAAAGAAATGGAAGAACTGCTGGGGACAAAAGTATACCTGGAACTCTGGGTGAAATTGAAAGAAAACTGGCCTGATGATTTGAATTTTTTACATTCCCTGGGTCTGGGGCGTTCTGAATAACGGAGATATTTATGCCGAAATACCGGACAGAACTTTTTGGCCAGCTGATTTATTCCCCTGAAATAAGTTATGCGGATCTGCTGCCGCTGGAAGAGGAACTTATAGCTTTTGCGCGGCAGACCCTGGAGCAATTCAACGGACGGCATATTTCCTTTGAGCCGGAAGGCGACCATACTTTTTTTCAATGCGTCTTCCAGCGTTTCGAGGACAGTTTTTTTACCTCCATAGGGCAAACCCTGAAACAAAAAATTGATGTCCGGGTGGAAGGCAAACTGTTTTTTGTGGACAAAGCTCTTTCGGCTGTATATTTTTATGCCCTGAACAAGGATGCCCTGCAGGCGCGCAAGATGGTTCTGCCCGCGGCAGGCCCCATAGACAAGGCCATGTCGGAAGGTAAAGTGTATTAGCGCATTTTACTGATATCCGCATTGAAAAGTAAACTTTTCCCTGCGGAGGATCGTCAACCGAAAACGTGGTTTTATTTTAGTACGCTGTAACACTTAAAAGTTCGTATAGAACAGCGTACTGACGCCGGGCGAACAAGCCCGGCGCGCCGCCTTAAGGCGGCGGAGCAAAGCAAAAACCACGTTTTTTGCTTTGCG